>JAJZCZ010000028.1 GCA_021828805.1 Nitrospirota bacterium
GGAACCTGTGTCGGCGGGCTCGTGGGATATAACAATAGCGGCACGGTAGAGTATTCCTACAACACCGGGAGCGTCAGCGGGACAGGAACCTATGTCGGCGGGCTCGTGGGAGATAACTCCACCAGTGCCACGGTGAAAGACTCCTACTACAACAATAGCTTCTATGTCGGGGCTGCCATTGGTGGGGGAACAACAACAGGAACGACTATTACGAGTATTGGAGGGATCACCACGGCAGCCTTCGGCTCGGCAATCTCGTTTGGCGGGATGGGAGCCTTCACCACCTTCTCTTCCGGAGTCTTTACAGCCCCGACAGACCCATGGTTCATGGCAACCGTGACCCCGAATGGGGGAACGACAAGTATCTCTGCTCCGATTCTCCTCTCCATGATTCCGGTTGATACGATAACGTCTTCAGGAACGTCCGTCTATAACGGACAGGCCGTGACTTCCTCCCAAACCATTACATTGGGTGGCACGACCGGTATCGGGCCCAATGTGGGAACATACGGATATAATTCGACCTCTCTCTCCGCTCCTGCCACCCAGACAAGCCTGGGCAGCTTCAGCTCGACTTCCGGGACATGGACAATCACACCCCTGTCGGTCACGGCGACGGCCACCCTCATCGCCATGACGGTCGGATCTTCGCTTCCCACCCTGTCTGGATCGCTGTCGACCGCGCCCAACCTGGTCGCCTCCTGGACGACAAAAGCTACAAGCCAGAGTGCTGTGGGAAGCTATGCGATCACCCCTGTCTTCAGCTATGCAAACGGGGCTGTTGCGGGAGACTTCTCGATCATTGACGCAACGGCCAACATCAAGGCTCTCACCATCAAGGCTGTCACGAGTACCGGCACTGGCTCTGGTACCGGCACCAACACCAATACCACGACTGAAAACGCTGGAACGATCTTGTTCGATAACGGCAAGGCAGCCTATCCGCCCCCGACTGACACACTTGTCTCTTCCACAAGCACGACCACCTCGTCCTTGACCTCTTCGGATGGGGATTCCGGTTCCCTTCTTACCGGAAGCGGGACGCCGGGAGGTTCTGTGCTCAGTGACGAGGGAGTCCTCACCTCCTCCGACAGCGATTCCTCAAACTCCAAGACCGACACAAAATAGACCGCCCTTTTCCGGACTGCTCCGGTTTGACCTTGCGTTGAGCCGGAGAGGTCCCCGGGGAAGTGTTGCATGGGAATGGCTCACATAATGGAGTTCTCCTGGTAGTCACGCCCTTGGAGGACGATCGTGTCTTCATACTTCCAGGGGAGAGGGCTTGTTGAGAGCACGATCTATGACCATGTCAGGAGTTTCACATACTTGGCAAGCTCTTGTTCGTAGCACGCAGGTTTTTTCACTGAGGACGAGAGTCTCTGACGGGAGGAGCCGGAGCGCTTTTCTCGGGCGGTGAGCATGGCGAGGGGGTTGTTCAAGACGTTCTGATTGCCCCAAAGGTCCGGTTAGGCGGTGGCATCAGCCTTTGAGGCCTGCTTCTTCATTCGGGGTGGGGATTTTTTTTTGGTGATGCTTGCCCTTGGGGGCCTGGTGGTCCGCTCGATGCGTTCCACCGCAGGCCGTCAGGAATTTCTATAAATGTAGTATCCCAGAAAAAGCCCGAGAATATTCAGGATATTGATGTGAATGGCCAGCCCCAGGGAAAGGTCGAGCAGGACCAGATGAAAGGTTGCCGGAGAGGCGCTTCCGATGGAGACGCTCGAAAGAAAGATACGGGCCAGCGGACCTGACGGGATGAAGGCGTTGAAGATAAGCGTGAGAACCGAGCCGGCTACCGTTCCCGCAATCAGGAGAAAGAGAAGAAGTCCGGTACCTTTTTTGAGCTGTGCCACGGAGAGCCTTTCCCAAGAAGCTGTCTGAAGGAAGTACCCGGGGAGAGCCAGCGGGTGGTTTTATCAGGAGTCTTTTGACTGCTTCATTCTAGATGGGAGGGGCAGGGAGGGTCAAGTTTTTCGGGCATTTTTACAAGATCAAAGAGAGCACAAGCCTTGCCTGTTGCGGTGAGAGTGTTTTCTCATGAGCTTCCCAAATGGATTTGAGAGTTGTGATGGTTTTTTTGGGAGGATCAGGGTAGGGTACGTTCAATGTGCTTGCCTGCCTGGACTGGAGCATGGAGGGCTGATTGGTGGAACCTGCATCGCTCCAGGATTTCTTTCCTGAAAGGACGACACCGTGCATTCCTCTCCTCATATGGCAGCCTCAGACTCTCCCTCCGGGAGTCGATGCTGCGAGATCCCTTACAATCCCCACTTCTTCACTGCAAAAAAGCCCCGTGAGACCGGGGCAGGTGGGACCTCACCCGACTTTCTCGAAGATATTCCTTACCTTGCTTTAGATATCGAAAAGTTATGTTGCGATAGCATGGCGACGTTCAGCTCTTCCGGCAAAGAAGGAGCTCAGGCGTGCCTTGAAGATATTGAAGGGGATCGCATGACGGTCCTGCCGGAAGCCTCTTCTGCGGGGAATGTGTATCAACGGAAGAAGGATCGCCCTTCCCCTGACGGAGATGAAGGCCGGCTGCTCGAGGATCTTTTTATGGCGGAAACGGAGGTGGAAGTCTTTGAGGCGTTCGCCGCCGCCTTCGCCAATGATCCTGCAGTCTCCTTTGTTGAACCGGTTATTGATCGGGTAGCGCGACGGTTTCGTTCTCGACGTACTTTGGGAGAGAGCCCCCTCCATCGCCGCTCTCTTGTAAGTGATGCCTATCGTTCCGGTATCGTGCAGCATCTTGGTGTTTCTGATGCCTCGCTACACTCTTTTGTCGAGTCACGTCAATTTGAGACTCACCCCGACCTGTCGATTCTCGTCGCCTGCCCGATTGTGCAGACAGGAGGGGACCCCCTGGCCATTCTTCTTCTGGGAGGCCGGGAGCCAGTGACGTTCGAGGATCCACGTCGTCGCAATCTCCTCCGGCGAATTTCTTCGTGGGGAGAGATCGCGCTGGCAAGGATCAGGAAGAAGGCTGAGCTTGAAGAGATGTCTCTCCATGATCCCTTGACGGGGCTTCTGAATCGGCATGGATTATTCGTGGCTTTCCGGACGTTTGCCGGTCTCCTTCGCCGCCGGGGCACTGAAGGGCTCCTGTGCATTCTGGATCTCGATGATTTTAAACGCGTGAATGACTCCTGGGGGCACCCGGCGGGGGATGCGCTTCTCGAAGAGGTGGGTTCCCGTCTGAGAAAGACGCTTCGGGAGAGCGACCTTCTCGGAAGGCTTGGTGGAGACGAGTTTGTCTTTGTCGCCGAGTCCTCCGACAGGGCTTCTCTTCCTTTGTTAATGAGCAGGGTTTCCAAGGCATTTGCGCGTCCTTTTATTCTTCCCGAAGGTCAGGAGATGCCGCTTGCGCTTTCCGCCGGACTGCTCTTCTTTTCCCCGAAAACTCCCCGCCTTGACGATCTCCTTCGAGAGGCCGACAGGGCTCTTTACGATGCCAAGCGCAACAAGGGAACCCGAGAGACATTCTTCGTCCTTTGTGAGATGCCTTCCGGAGGCAAGAGATGAACGAATGGATTGAGAGTCGGCTCGATGATGCCATTTTCGAGTCCGCCCTTCTCCCCCTTCTGGGACATTCTCTTGAAAAGGCCTTCTTCGGACGGGAGGAGGGAAAGCCTTCCGGAGAAAGCTTTTTAGGGGGGATTCTGGTTTTTCACCACGATCTTGGCCTGATCCTTCAGAATGGCGAATCCCGGATGATCTACCCGAAGACCTCTCCCGGCCTCTCCGCCGAGGATATGGAGGCCATGGTGTCTGCGACCCTTCCGCCGTCTTCGCGGCCGGCTTTTTCCGCCCTTTGTTCCTCGCCGGACATCTCTGTTTCTGGAGGTTTTCCAATTCTTCCCGACCGTATTACGGATGCGGGAAGCCTCTTTTTCTGGGAGGGGCGATTCGACTGGGGGAAGGTGATTGTTCTCAGAACGGGAAGCGGTAATCAAATGGAGTCATTTGAGCCATCTTTTCTCAAGGAGGTTCTAAACCGGGACTCCTCCCTTCGCAAACTCCTCGATGCCTGGATGTTTGATACCACCCTGGAGGTCTTCTGGGGCCGGATCCTGACCCATGTTCCTCCGGAGTTTCTTCCGTCCGACGGAGGGATGTCTCCCCAGTGGCGTCGACGTGTCGCCATTCCCTTTGACGCTGAAAGCGACGGGGAGGAGCGATGTGTCGTGGCGGAGTATCGTCGGGACTTTGAGAATGGATGGAGGCGGATTCTTCGATATGAGAAAAAAGGGATGCCGACCTCTCGTCCGCTTGCGCTCCGGGGAGGGAAGGAGGCGAATTCCGCCCTGGATGTTCCGGTGGGCTTCTGGGGATTCCTTCCCCTGGGCGCCGTCCGTTTCCCCCAAGGCCTTGTCCGCAAACTTGATGTGTCATTGTTTCTGGGGCGTCTCCGATGGGGGCGGGCCATGGCTCTCCGGACGCTCTACCGTCACCTCCTTTACCCCGGCCCTCTGGAGATTCTCAGGGCCTGGGTGCCAGAAAACGAGTCCTTCGCGCCTGATGTGCTCCGACGTCTTCCGGTCATTCTGGGGGAGTCCGTTCTGGACGATACCCTTGTCTCTCTTCGTGTTTCTTCTCCAGGGTACAGGAAAAGTGTGGAGGGACGGGTCCGCCCTGAAGATATGCTTGTTTCGGAAGCCCGTCATGCAAGCCGTCTGATGCTTCTCCTTCGTTCCTGCCCTCTTGAACAGGCAAAGAATGCCGTGTTCCCCCGACTCTCTTCACTCGAAGGGGTGGAGTCAGAGACATTGGGGGCCTCCCTTTTGCGGGACCACCTGACCACCCGGGACTCTGCTCTCCCGGGGACCCCCGGCGAATCCGCCCAGAGTTCCTGAGGGGATTCTTCTCCGCCCTTCCGTTTTGACCGATCCGACCTCCTTGCCCTTTCGGTTTCTGCGCAAATGTCCCAATAAAGCATAAGATATTGATTGGCAGGGGATTTCTATGAAGATTTTTAAGGGGCGGGGGCCGGCTGGAAAGAGGACTTGACAAACATTCTAATATTTTAATATTCTAATATCATGAATATTGAAAAGAGTCCTGATGAAAAAAAGATGACGCGCGGGGCCCGGTGTCTGAGGGTGTTGGGGCATCCTGTCCGGCTTCAGCTGCTCATGGAGCTGATGGAGGGAGAGCGAAGCGTCAATGACCTGGCCGGGGTCCTGGGAGTCACTCAGTCGAACCTCTCCCAGCACCTTGCGCTTCTTCGGGAAAAAGGGATCCTTGCGTCGCGCAGGGAGGGCCATCAGGTCTTCTATTCCCTGGGTGATTCCCGCATCCCGCATTTCTTTTCCCTCATGGAGGAGATCTTCTGTCGATGAAAAACCAGGGACACAAAGGAATCTTGACCGGGACTTTCGTGGGGGGAGTTCTTCTCTTGCTGTGGGGCGTAAACAGTGAGGCCCTGACTCTTTCTGAGGCGGTGGATCAGTCTCTCAAGAACAATCCGGGTCTTCGCTCCGAACGGGTTCGGGAAAAGATCGAGGAGACCCGGCTGGTTGAGGCGGCCGGAAGTTATTTGCCGATGGTCGCCGTCGGCGAGAGCTTTATCTCGACCAACAACCCTCTCAATGCCTTCGGGATTCTTCTCAATGAGGCCCTGGTGACCTCAAGTTCCTTCTCCAACCTGAACTCGCTGAACAACCCGGCCAATACCCAGACCTTTGGCTTTCAGGCCCAGGTGTCTGAAACGATTTTTTCCGGAGGAGGACGCTTTCACCGGATCCGTTCGGCGACCCGTGCAAAGAAGGCCCGCCAGCTGGCTGTGCAGTGGAAGGAGGAGGAGCTTGTTTTTGAGACCTCGCGCGCCTTCCTCGACACGCTTCTGGCCTCCGACAGGGTACGGCTTCTTGATGACATGGTCCGGATGGCCGGGGAAGAGGAGAAGATTGCCCGGGATCATGTGGCTACAGGGCGATCGGTTCGCGCCGAACTTCTTGCGGCGGACGTCCACTTAAATCATCAGAAGACACGTCTTCTCGAGGCGAAAAAAGAGGTTGAGCTCTCGCGGATCAGGCTGGCGAAACTTTTGGGGGAGGAAAGCCTCCCCGGCAGGCCGCTCCCGGATGCGGGTCTCCTCTCCCGGGCCCGGGTCGTCTATCGGAGCCTTCAGGGAGAGAGTGCGAAGAGCCTCGTGGCGCAAGCCCTCGAGAGCCGCCCCGACTACCTTTCCCTGAGCCGGGTCATTGCGGCAAAGAAGGAGATGGCCCGGGCGCAGCTGTCGGGCTTTCTTCCCCAGGTGAGTGCCCAGGGGCTTTACAACGAATATAACCCCACGCTGGCGTGGGGCAAGCAGGACTATACCGTGATCGGTCAGGTCCAGTGGAACCTCTTTAACGGGTTTTCAGACCGGGAAAGACGCCAGCGGGGATCTCTCGCGGTTCTGGAGTCGTTGTACCGGCAGCAGGATCTGAAAAATACCCTGATTTATGAGGTGCTCTCCTCCCGGGCCGAGGCCCGGAGCCTTCACGATGCGCTCAAGGTCGATGAAGAACGGGTGGCCGAAGAGGCAGAGGAGCGAAGGATCGTCCAGGAGCGCTACCATGTCGGTCTTGTGCAGATGGCGGATATGCTTCGTTCCGATGTGGCCTACCGACGCGCCCGGCTGCGTCTTTTAACTGACCGGACCCGATTTGTTGAGGCTGTTCTGGCAGAGCGCCGGGCGATTGGAGAGCTTTCCGGGAGCGATCCGGTCCTTCGCGATGGCTCTGTCTCACCTTCCGCGGTAAACAGCCGGGAGGGCTCCAGGTCATGACGACAGATAAAAGACAATACGAAACAGGAATCCACGGCGGCACGGCAGGCCAGGAGCAGGAAGAGGTGAAGGAATGAAGGGCGTTAAACGGACAGGTCTATGGGTGGTTCTTCTCTCGGTTGCAGCTCCAGTGGGGCTCATCGGGTGCCATCGCTCCTCGTCGACGCAACCGGTGAAGGCCCTCTCCCCCGTTTCCGTTCAGATGGTTCTTCCCGAGAGTGCCGGAGCGACTCGTGAGATGGGGATTGCGGGGGTCGTTCGAGGCATCCATGAGGCACTGTTGTCGGCACGGGTGTCTGGTGAGGTCCGGAGCGTGAGCGTTCATCTGGGACAGCGTGTGGCTGAAGGCCAGCCACTTCTGACCCTGTCTTCCCGGACGCTCGGTGCCGACCTTTCCCGGGCGTCGGCGCATCGTGACTTTGCTGTCAGCAACTATGGGCGCATTGATCATCTCTTCAAGGATGGGAGCGCTTCCCGGGCGGAGTGGGAGGCAGCCCGCCAGTCCCGTGATGAAGCAGAGGCGGCCTATCAGGCAGCCAAGGCACGGCTGGGCTGGACCACCGTCACCGCTCCCTTTCCCGGTCGCGTTGTCTCCCGGGCTGCCCGGGTCGGGGAAGAGGTGCAGCCGGGAACACCGCTGCTGACCGTCGCTGACGACCGTCGTCTTGAGGTCCTGGCCCATGTGCCGGATGGACTGGTTTCAGCCCTTTCTCCCTCGTCTCCCGTGCGCTTTGTCTCTCATGGCCATGAATATGCCGGCCGCATGGCGGAGATCTCGTCGGGCTCCGATCCGGTGACACATACCGTCCCGGTGAAGGTTCTTCTCTCTGCCAGCCCGGGAGCAAAGGGAAAAAACCGGTCCCCGGGCTTGCGTCCGGGTGGCTTCGGAAAGCTCTATATTCCCGTTCCCGGCCGGGCGGCGATTCGCGTTCCGGACAATGCCCTCATCGACCATGAGGGCCTTCGTGAGCTGTTTGTAGTCGTTTCCGGCCACGCCGAACTGCGCTACGTCAGGTCGGGGCGATCTGTCGGCGGCATGGTGGAGATTCTCTCGGGGCTGTCGCCGACGGAAGAGGTCGTTGTGGCGCCACCGTCGACCCTGGTTGACGGCAGTGCTGTTTCCGGGGCGCAGCGATGAGCAAAGACGACGCTTCCCGGAAAACACAGGACAATGAGGACGGTCCGGCAAAAGTCGGGATTGCCGGTTCGGTGGCCCGCTTCTTCATCGACAGCCGCCTGACCCCTATTTTTGTCATTGTCGCCCTTCTCGTGGGCGGGCTCGCCATCATGAAAACCCCCCGTGAGGAAGACCCCCAGATCCGGGTTCCCATGATGGATCTTCTGATTCCCTATCCCGGAGCTTCTCCCCGGGAGGTGGAAAAAAGTGTTACCGGGCCGGTTGAACGGCATCTTGACCGGATCAAGGGTGTTAAGGCGGTCTACTCTCAGTCCATGCGGGGAGAAGCCCTGGTGACTGTCCGCTTTCGGGTGGGGCAGTCCATGGGGGAGAGCCTGGTCAAGGTCTACAACGAAGTGATGAAGGCGCGGGCCTACCTTCCGGAGGGAACGGGTTCGATTCTCGTTCGCCCGAAGGATATCAATGATGTCCCCGTCCTTGCTGTCACGCTTTCCTCCGGGACGCTGTCGGATTTTGATCTCACCCGTATTTCCTCCCGGATTGTCAGTCGCCTCAAGAGGATCCCCGGCACAGGTTCCGTCTATATCATCGGAGGCCGCCACCGGATGATCCGGATCCGCCTTGATCCCGCTGCGATGAAGGCCTTTGACCGCTCCCCCCTCGATGTGGCGGGAGCTCTGGCCCTCTCCAACGTGAGCCTGGCGTTGGGAAGCTTCGACCGGAACGACACCTCCTTTCGTGTGGAGCTTTCCGGCAGTCTCAAGAATGCCGATGATGTAAAGAACCTTGTGGTGGGAGTGTCCGGAGGCCATTCCATCCGTCTCTCCCAGATTGCCCGGGTCACCGATGGCCCCGAGCCGGTCTCCCACTATGTCTGGAAGGGATACGGAGGAGGGACCTCTCTCCCTGACGAGACGGCGGTCACCATTGTCCTCGCCAAAAAGAAGGGGGTCAACGCTGTTTCTGTGGCCCGCTCGGTTCTGCGGAAGGTCCGGGAGCTTCAGGGGACGATCATTCCGCCCAGCGTCACCCTCTCTGTCCCGAGAAACTACGGACATACGGCAAACGAGAAGGCCAACGATCTCCTGCTGCATCTCCTGGTTGCCACCGCCTCGGTGATTCTTCTGATCGGGCTGGTCCTGGGCATCCGGGAGACGGGAATCGTGGCAGTGGCGATTCCGGTGACGCTTTCCCTGACTCTTTTCATCTCCATGATGATTGGCTACACGATCAACCGGGTGACCCTCTTTGCCCTGATCTTTTCCATCGGAATTCTGGTGGATGACGCGGTCGTCATTGTGGAGAACATCTACCGCCATTTTCATTTTCTGGGGGGCCGCCACGATCGCAAGACGCTCATCGACCGGGCCATCGTGGCTGTTTCCGAGGTGGGGAATCCCACGATTCTGGCCACCTTCACGGTGATCGGGGCGCTCCTTCCGATGGCCTTTGTCAGCGGTCTGATGGGGCCCTACATGCGACCCATTCCGGTCAACGCCTCCCTGGCCATGATCGGATCTCTTCTGGTGGCGTTGATTGTGACTCCCTACATGGCCGTTCGTCTCATCCGGCCGGGAGCCCATGAAGCAAAAGCCACCGGGAAGCTCGAGCTCGGGATCCGCCATCTTTACCGGCGTCTGATGGAGCCCCTCATCGACTCCGGAAAAAAGCGGATGCTTTTTCTGGGAGGCGTTGTGGTTCTGATGGTGGGCTCGATGCTTTTCTTCTATTCCCGGACAATCCTGCTCAAGATGCTTCCCTTTGACAACAAGAGCGAGATCGATGTGGTGGTCGACATGCCGGCGGGCACAACACTTGAGCGGACGGCCGCAGTGGTCCGGGAGCTTGAGCGGGTGGCCCGGGTGAATCCTTCTGTGCTGGGCTATGAGGCCTATGTGGGAACGGCGGCGCCCTTTGACTTTAACGGCCTGGTCAGACACTACTATCTCCGGTCGGGAAAAACCGCGGGCGAACTCCATCTCGACCTCCTCCCCAAGTCCCGTCGTGAGAAGGGGAGCCATGTTATTGCGACGGAAATCGAAAAGAGCCTTGCCGTCCCTGCCCGCAGTCTCGGTGCCCGGATCAAGGTCGTCGAGGTTCCCCCCGGGCCTCCGGTCTATGCGCCGATCACAGCGGAGCTCTACGGTTCCGACTATGCGAGCCTCACCCGGGAAGGCCTTCACATGGCCGAAATCTTCAGGAAGACGCCAGGTATCATCGACGTCGACACCTCGGTACGGGACCCCCAGACCCGGTACCGTGTGGTTGTGGACCAGGAAAAGGCGGCGCTTTCGGGAGTGAGCGTCAAGGAGATCGGCAGGTCTCTTGCCCTGGCGCTTCACGGGGAGAGCGGAACGCTTCATACGGCCGACGGGAAGGGGCATGTCCCCATTCTGGTCGAGTATCCCGAGCGGGATCGGTCGAGTATTCGTGACCTCGCCACGGTCTTTGTGCGGGGAGGGAGCGGCCGTCTGATTCCCGTACGCTCCCTTGTCCATATCGAAAAGGTTCCCACGGAGCAGCCCATTAACCGGAAGAATCTCCGGCCGGTTGTCTATGTCACGGGGAATACGCTGGGCTCATCACGGAGTCCGGTCTATGCGGCGGTGGACCTCTCGCGGGTTCTCGCCGCCGATGCCCGCTCCCGCGGGGTGGATCTCCATCAGATCTTTACCGGATACCCCTGGTCCACGGACCATATGACGGTCCGCTGGGGAGGAGAGTGGCAGGTGACCTTTGTGACCTTCCGCGACATGGGTATTGCTTTCGGAGCGGCTATTATTCTGATCTATCTTCTCATTGTGGCCGAATTCGAAAGTTTTATTACCCCCCTTGTGATCATGAGCCCGATTCCGCTGGCCCTTATCGGAGTCATTCCAGGCCATATCCTTCTGGGATCGAACTTTACAGCGACCTCGATGATCGGATTTATCGCCCTGGCGGGGATCATGGTCCGCAATTCCATTCTTCTTGTGGACTTTCTGCACGCGAAAAAACGGGAAGGAATTCCGATCCGCCAGGCCATTCTTGAGGCCGGTGCCGTGCGGACCCGCCCGATTCTCCTGACGGCGGCAGCCCTTATCGCCGGCTCTTTCGTGATCCTCTCCGACCCGATCTTCCGGGGCATGGCCATTGCCCTTCTTTACGGATCGATCGTTTCAACGCTGCTCACCCTCTTTGTCGTTCCTCTTCTGATTCTGATCGTGGAGGGGCGACACTGGCCGGCCCGGAGCCATGAGTCCGGACACCGCCCGTCGTCACCTGCGAACGGGGCATAATCCTGTTTCTCAGCCCTCTCCCATGGGAGAGACAACACACTAAGGAGATTCCATGAGTATCGAACGCATGATCCGGGCCCTCGCCGGGACCCTTGTTCTTACAAGCCTTCTTCTGTCGGTCTATGTGTCGAAGTACTGGCTCTGGCTTGCCGCCTTTGTCGGAGCCAACCTTCTCCAGTCCTCCCTGACACGCTGGTGTCTGGCGGAAAACATCCTCCGGAAGGTGCTCAACCGGCCGAACCAGAATGGGGAAGGCTGCGGTGTCTAAGCTGCCTTCCTCCATGAGGGCCTTTGCGGTTCGTCGCCACGGCCCCGTGGGGGAGGGATCCCTTGAGCTTGTCTCTCGCCCGCTTCCCGAACCGGGCCCTGGAGAGATCCTGGTACGGGTTCTTGCCTGCGGGGTCTGCCGTACCGATCTGCATGTGGTGGAGGGAGACCTTCCGGTTCTGCCGGGAGAGAGCATCCCCGGCCACGAGGTCGTCGGCGAGGTGGTGGCCGGCGGAAGCTCTTCCGGCGGACGCTTCCGGCCGGGAGACCGGGTCGGGGTGGCCTGGCTGTTTCGGGCCTGCGGTCAGTGCCCCTATTGCCTCCGGGGAGACGAAAATCTGTGCTCGACCCCGCTCTTTACCGGATACCACCGTCCGGGGGGCTATGCCGAATATCTGGTGGCCGAAGAGGCTTTTTGTTATCCGCTCTCTGCTGCGGAAGATCCGCTTCTGCAGGCGCCGCTTCTTTGCGCCGGAATTATCGGCTACCGGGCCTTTGCCCAGTCGGGACTTGTGGCTGGACAGAAACTCGGGCTCTACGGTTTCGGATCCTCGGCTCATCTTGTCCTGAAACTTGCCAAGTCCGAGGGGCTCAGGGTCTTTGTGGTCACCCGTGGAGAAAAACATCGCCAGTGGGCGCGCGATGCCGGAGCGGACTGGGTCGGGGAGGAGGCTCATTCGCGCCCCCCGGAGCTCCTCGATGGCGCTATTCTTTTTGCTCCGGCCGGAGATCTCGTCCCGGGAATTCTTGCCTCCCTCGACCGGGGAGGGATCCTGCTCACGGCCGGGATCCATGTGACCGATATCCCCTCCCTCAATTACCAGCGGGAGCTTTTCTTTGAAAAGAGGCTCCGGTCGGTCACGGCGAACACGAGACAGGACGGGATGTCCTGGCTTTCGATCGCTTCTTCGCGCGCCCTTTTTCCTGAGGTTGCCGTCTACGATTTTCCCCGGGCTCTGGAGGCGCTTGTCGATCTGGCGGCCGACCGGCTCCGGGGCGTGGCGGTCCTTCGGGTCTCCGGAGGTCTCTAAAAAATCCAGCCAGTCGTGTGGGGACCCTTTGTTCCAGTCTGAAATCCCCCCCGGAAAAACAAAAGGCGGGAGATCCCCTTCCGGACTGCTTTCATATCCGGGAGAGATCTTCCGCCTTTGTGTGTTCTGTCTTTGCCCGGGGGCGCAGACGGGAGGTCGGGTGGGTGGTCGCTGTCCCTACTTGACGGAAACATCCACCTTTGCTGTGGCGTCGAGAAGGTTGTGGTGGCGGGTTGCGGCCTGGAGAAGAATCGTGTGGTTGCCCGATGGAAGTGTAATCTTTACAGGGCTTTTATGGGTTACCATAATAAACTGTCCGTCAATAATGACGTGAATGTGATCGGCACGTCCTTCCTTGTGGTATTTGTAGGTGAGCGTGAGCGGGCTCTCGACCGTCGCCCCTTGTTTGGGAGAGAGGATCTTGATGGTGGTGTCGGCCATCGCAGGAAGGGACGGGAAGAGCAGGCTTCCGGCCAAAAGAAGTGAGGCCATCCATGCCGACGGGGCAAGCCGGAGGGGGTGGCGGGTTGTCGTGGAGAGGGAGACTTTCTCGGTCATGACGGACCTCCTTAGAGTGATACACGGTGACTGTTTTTGTTTTCTTTGTGATGTTGGCGTGGCTCCGGATTCTTGGGGGCTCCCGAAAGAAGCGGAGCAGAAAGTTTCCGGAGAGGGGTGAAGATGGTGCGCAAACCAGAATGTAAGAAATTCTGTCATGTGTGACGGGAATAGGTTAACCTTACCACCCCTCCGGCAGTTCGTAAAGGATGGTGTCGATTCCCTCCGAGTCTTTCTTCGGCGAGTGGACCAGGGAAGGTGTCCGGCTTTATGATCTTGATCATAGCAGGGAGCGGTCTCTTGCCGGAAGATGACAGTGTCAGCGTTGCGTCGCGCCATGGGAGGGTCGGGTTCGGGTGAGAAATCGGGTGGGGAGGTTACTTTTAACGCTGGTCATCGGAAGCGCCTTCGTGGGGCTTTCCGGGGTGGCGTTTGCCGGTAACCTCCCTCCAGCAGGATCTTCCCCGTCGGGCGGGAGCGGTACGGCTCCCGCCCCTCCTCCTGTCTCTCCAATCAAGGCCCCGGACGTGCCGCTCTCTTCGGCGGCACCTCTGTCACTGAACGGTCCGGATGCCCTTGCGGCCTACCGGAAATCCTGGAACCCGCTCACCTCTGGACCGGATCTCATGCCGCAGGCGGACACCCTTCCGGAAGGGGAGTTCAATGTCCGCTTTTTCATGTATGGACGTCTGACACAGGCCCAGTATTCGGATTCGGGGGGGATTACGGGGCTTCCTCCGGGATTTTCCCAGACCCAGCTGCTTGATCTCTTTGCCATGTTCTATGGCCTTGACCAGAATACGGAGCTGGTCTTTTTGCCCTCGGTCGTGACAACCTTCTCCACCGATAACGGGAGCTCCTTAAATGGAGTGGGTCTCAACGACCTGACGCTGGGAATCAAGCACCGGTGGGTGATCCAGGATCCCGGAAGCGCACGGCCAAGCTTTTCTACGGCACTTCTTGTCACGCTCCCATTGACCTCCTGGCTGGGGACTCCGGTGGCACCGGGGGGGCTTCCCCCCATCAACGTGGTCCCCTCGACCCACTTTGGAAGCCCGTCTCTGACGCTTGTCTCCATGGCAAGAAAGAATCTGAAGCCCCTGCGTCTTATCGGCGACGTCTATTACACATTTGGGTTTCCGGGCTCTCTGTCTGCCTCCCCCGGCGCTCTTCCGGCCTACTCCCAGTTTGGCGATCTTCTCCAGTACCGCCTGGGGATCGAGGATGTGGTCGACGACAAGAACGGGCTGGGCTTCATTCTCGAAGTGGCCGGCCTGTCAGGGCTTCCTTTTTCTGTGGATGGCATGGCCATCAACACCCGTCCCCAGAGTTTCAACCTCGTGGGTATCCAGCCCACCGTCGAATACAATCTCACCCCCCGTCTGGCGGCCTCCTTCGGGGTGCTCCTTCCCGCTTTCGGAACCAACGAATACCTCGCCACGACTCCGAACTTCTCCCTTTGGTACTACTTCAAGGGTGTGCAGGATCATCTTCTTCCCCGCTAGATCTCCCTGTTTCTTTCTTCTTGACCTCAGACTCTCTCCCGTGGTGTAGAATATGAGTCGGGGATCCTCCCGCCCGGAGGTCGGGCAGGGGAGCGGTGGCTGGCGATCCCGGCCATGGCTTACGAGTCTTCCGTGTCTTTGTTAAAAAGGAGGGGTCAATGAATCTCCGGGATATTGTGCGGTGGGGACAATCGCGGGGGCCCGCCGCAACGTTGATGCTCTTCTTTGCCATCGGACTCCCCGCATGTCAGACCTCCCCGGCTGTTCCCTATGTGGCGCCTCCCCCCGCTCCTGCGGCGCGTCAGGGAGTTCCGGTGAAAGAGATCGTTGCCGATCTTGACCGGCTTCTCCAGGCACTTGAAGAGAGCGCTCCCATTCGTGTGGCGGTGATTCGGTATACCACTCCCTCCGGGCTTTCCCGGACCTTTGGCCGCTATCTTTCCCTGAAGGTGGGAGAGGGGCTTTCCCGGACTCCGGGAGTGGTGCTGATCGATCCGGGTCAGGTCTACGAAGCGCTTCACCAGATGGGTATCGAGCAGGGTCTTCTCGATACCCGGATGCTGCTTGTCGTGGGGGAGAAGGTGGGAGCCCAGGTGCTCGTCGTCGGAACCTATACGGATCTGGGGTCGACCATCGATGTGGAGTCCCGCATTCTGACGGTTCCTGCTGGAAAGCAGGAGGGGAATGTGTCCCGGGTCCTTCCCAAGACCCCCGCCATCCTGAGCCTGATCAAGGTCGGTCCCTAGAGTAACCCTCATCGTTGAACAAGGAGGAACGAGCCATGGCCATGAAGAGAGAAGTCGGGGAAGAGATGGTCCGGGGCGGAGCCAGACGGCGGGCAGGGGCATGGGTCGCTGCTCTGTCAGCTCTTTCGCTCCTTTCCGGATGTATCGAGTCGATCGATCCGGGAAAGGCGGCTGTCCTGTGGACCATCAGCCAGGGCACCGACACGAAGACGATCTATCGTGAAGGCGTCCAGGTCATTGCCCCCTGGAACAAGCTCTACATATATGATCTCCGGACACAAGAGTCCCGCCTGTCCCAGCACGTCCTCTCGGTGAATGGACTGGCCATACAAATGGACTCTTCCGTGCTCTACAAAGTGCAGGGGAAGGCCCTGCCGACGCTTCATGAAAAAGTCGGTCCCGACTACTATCATGTGCTGATCGCTCCCTATGTCATGAGCGAGGCGAGGAAGATTGTCGGCCGCTTTTCCCCGTCGGAAATCTACTCGAGCCAGCGCGAGACGATTGAACGTCTGATTCTGGCCGGTCTTCGGGAAAAGCTCCGAAACTACCCCATCACGGTGACAGGATTTCTCATCCGTGACGTGCGGCTTCCCCGGATCATCCGGGTGGCCATCGAGCGCAAGCTCACTGAGGAACAGAACTACCAGCGCATGGAGTACGTTCTTGATGTGGCCAGAAAGACCGCCCAGAAGAGAAGAATCGAGGCCGATGGAATCCAGGCCTTCCAGAAGATTGTCCAGGAAAACCTGACCAAGAGTTATCTTACGTGGAAAGGGATCGAGGCCACCGAAAAGATTGCCAAGAGCCCCAACACAAAGATCATCATCATCGGTGGAGGAAAAACCGGCCTTCCGGTGATTCTTAACGCCGATTCGGGCGCAGGACACTAAGCACTCCCCGATATGGTCCCCCGTTCCGTTCCCTTGCCCCTCTCGGGTCAGGGGAGGAACATGACAAAAAGACGACTATTTCAAGGAGAAACCCTATGGCAAAAGAGCAAGGCGAGTCCACGGAAGTCCATCCGCGGGAGGGCGATGCCGCTCCGGATATTCATCAGGTTCCCGCCTCGGGGGCGTCCACCCCGACTCTTTCCCTGTCCGATTTCGCGGGGAAGACGGTCGTCCTTTATTTTTATCCGAAGGACGATACTCCGGGGTGTACAACCGAGGCGTGTGATTTTCGGGACAACATGGGTCTTCTTGCCAAACGGGGGGTCGTGGTTCTTGGCGTCTCGAAAGACGCTCCGGGAAGTCACGACAAGTTCCGGGCAAAGTATCAGCTCTCCTTTCCCCTGCTCTCCGATGTGGACGGGGCGATTTGTCAGGCCTACGGGGTCTTCAAGGAGAAGACGATGTACGGGGTGAAGCGCATGGGGATCGAGCGCAGCACCTTTGTGATCGGACCCGATGGAAAGGTGCTCCGGGCCCTTCGGGGAGTGAAGGCGGCGGGCCATGTGGCAGCGCTTCTCTCTGACCCGGTTCTTTCAGGCAAGAAATGAGCCGGCTTTTTTCCCCCTGGACACTCCGGGGGATCGTGCTCAGAAACAGGATCGTGGTCTCCCCGATGTGCCAGTACATGGCGGAAGAGGGGGTGGCCGGGGAGTGGCACCATGTCCATCTGGGAAGCCGGGCCGTGGGCGGGGCGGGAATGGTGATCGTCGAAGCCTCGGCCGTCAGCCCGGAAGGGCGTATCTCTCCGGGGGATCTGGGCCTTTGGAACAAGGAACAGGAAGAGGCCCTGCGGCCGATTGCGGCCTTCATGCGCTCCCAGGGCGCGGTTCCCGGCATTCAGATCGCCCACGCCGGCCGCAAGGCCTCAACGGCCTCTCCCTTTCGCGGAGGCCGCTTCCTCTCCCCGGGAGAGGGAGGGTGGCGCACCCTGGCTCCCAGTGCCCTTCCCTTTGGCGCGTATGGGGTGCCAGAGGAGCTTGATGAGGCCGGGATCACGACACTCCGGGAGGCGTTCGCCGGCAGTGCTGTCCGTGCGGCTTCGGCGGGCTTTGAGTATCTTGAGATTCATATGGCTCATGGCTATCTCCTTCACAGCTTTCTCTCGCCCTTGTCGAACCGGCGTACGGACGGCTACGGGGGATCTCTTGCCAACCGCATGCGCTTCCCTCTGGAGGTTGTCGACGCGGTCCGGAAGGTCTGGCCCATGGATCGTCCGCTGGGGGTCAGAATCTCGGCCGTGGACTGGGTCGAGGGCGGCTGGGATCTTCCGTCCTCCCTGGATCTCTCCCGGGAGCTCGCCGGCCGGGGGGTCGACCTCGTGGACTGCTCGAGCGGCGGGATCGTTCACGACGCCAAAATTCCTCTGGGGCCGGGCTACCAGACGGCCTTTTCCGAGCGGATCCGAAAAGAGGCGGGAGTGGCCACGCTGGCGGTGGGAATGATTACCGATCCGGTCCAGGCGGAACATATCCTGATCACCGGGCAGGCTGATGGAGTTGCCCTTGCCCGGGAGATGTTACGGGATCCTTACTGGCCGCTTCATGCCGCCGCGCGTCTGGGGGTGGATTCTCCCTGGCCTCTCCCTTACGCGAGAGCCAGAAGCTGACATCTGTGTCGCCTCCTTCGCCCTTCTCCGGAAAAGGGGCGAGAGCCTCAAGAAGAAGGTTGCAGGCCTCCTGAGCCAGGGTTGATGCCCGGATCAGGGCTTTCCGGTCGTTTCTGAGGGCCTCGATCCAATGCCCCACATAGGCGGCGTGGTTCTGGAAATGCTTCTCATCAGGGCTCACCCCTGTTCTCATGCCGACGAAGAGGCTGGCGAGTTCAGCGACGAGCTCCTCAAAGGCGTAGGTGGACTCTCCCCACACGCCAAAGCTCCGGTTCAGCCGTGTTTCATGGCCGGTGGCGTGGCCAAATTCGTGAAAAAGCGTTCCCAGATAGCCTTCGCAGCTCTCAAAATCCTCTTCCCGGGGAAGGAGGATTTCGTCTTTCTCCCGGTCGTAGCAGGCGCGATCGCCCCCATGGTGGACGGCCACTCCCAGTTTTTCAGAGAGCTGTCTCCGGTAACGCCGGGCCTCCGGCCGCTCTCCGCTTCCGGAAACACGTTCCGGAGACTCCTCTTCTCCCGCTCCCTGCGTGGCGGCTGGAATCCCCACCATATCGGCCGAGGAGAAGACGTAGTATATGCGGGGAATCAATCGCTCATATTTCTTTTGATCTCCTTGCGCCCGCTCTTCCTTGCGATCATGCTCCGAAGCGGGCCCCTCCGGATCTTTTTCTGCCCGGATTTCTCCAGAGGAGGGCCCGGAAGTCTTTGGCCGGGGGGAGACGAGCTTGATGACCGGGAGTCCTGCGGCCCCTTTGCGTATGCCCCACCCTTTTTCCCTGGCCTGTTTGAAGGTGGCAAAGCGCAGATCGGTGTGCCCTGAAGACAGGGCAGAAAGAGCGAGAGAGAGGGCATTCACTCCCTGGTAGGCACGTCCTGTAACAGCATTGACAGGCTGTCCGGTGGACAGGCCCTGGTGCGAACGCCATGGACGGGTCCAGGGAGCGGTTCCCCGCTCCAGCGCGTCGATGACTTTGTCTGTGATTTTTTTATAAAACTCTGTCGCCTCCATCGTGCTCTCCTCCCTGATCCGGTGATTGTGGTGATCGTTGCGTTGTTTCCTCACGACAAACCTCTCCCTTCTCCTGACAAGGTGTGTGACGGAGCTTCCTCTGGGAGGGTGGGTTGCCGGTATGCCAACAGCAACTTTGTTGCCAGTGGAGCGAGGATGGATCACGTTATGATCAACTGTTTCTGGGAAAAGGCTTTTATGGCGTTCTCCCGGGAGGGGGGCTCGGGCGGTCGCCGGAGCCTGCGGTCGCCGGCGTTCATGGCCAGGAAGGCTATGGTGATGAAAAGATGTTTGAAGATAATGAGTTAAAAGAATGGAAGAGCGGTCTTTCTTCGAGAATGAGAGTTGCTCTCGTTTTGCCAGTTTTGGCAGGGCCGGTGCTTCTCAAGGTATGAATCCATAAAAAATTATATTTTATAATTACTTGAGTGATTATTTTCAAGAGGGCTGGTTTGACCATGATTTTTGGTGGGTGTTATACTTTGAACTCGGGGGAGATGCAAGGCAATCCTTGCGTCCCCCCCGCGACGACCCACCTGTTCGACGGCATTTTCGGGGAAGCGTTCTCTTTTCGGAAATGTCTCGCTGGACCGGTTCCGGGCCAAAACAGGCGCTCCGGACCGGTGTGGACCTCTCGCGGAAAAGGAGACTCAGATGAAGGAACCGGCCGGCGGCGAAGAGCCCTGGAAGGAGATCGTTCCCCCCCGAACGACTTCCTCCCGGAACGAGGACATCGGAGATCCTGGAGAGACGGAGATTCTTCGTCTCCGGAGGCGGATTGACCATCTTGAAAGAATAGAACGGGCTCACGAAGAAACCCGGGAGATGCTCGAAAGCTCTTCGGAGATGAACCGGAAGCTTGAAGAGACCCTCAAAAAGGCCCGGAAAGAAATTCAGTCCCTTCGGGATGAACTCATCCGTCTCACCAACCCCCCGTCAAGTTACGCGGTTGTCCTTTCTGTTAATATTCCCCTTCCCGGCGCCCTGACTGCCCGGGGAACCCCCGTAGAAACCTCCGTTGACATCGTCGTGGCCGGTCGCAAGATGCGTGTGACGATTGACCGGGAAATCGACACTGAAACCCTGAAGCCCGGCGATGCCGTCTTGCTCAACGAGGCGTTCAATGTCGTGGGCCTCGCTCCTGAAGAGCGCATGGGAGAGATCATGGCGCTCAAGGAGACGCTCTCCTCCGACCGGGTTCTTGTGACGGGCGAGGGAGGGGTTGACCGGGTGGTTCTGCTCTCTCCCTCGCTCTTGGGGGAGTCGCTTTCTGCAGGGGATCCCCTTCTTATTGATCTCCGGTCAGGGTTTGCCCTTGAGAAGCTTCCCAAGAGCGAGGTCGGTCAGGTCGTGATCGAAGAGATCCCGGATGTGACCTTCGAGGAAATTGGCGGGCTCGACCTTGAGCTGGAGATGGTCCGGGATGCGGTGGAGCTTCCTGTACTGCATCCGGAGCTCTACGCCCGGTACCGTTTGGCGCCCCCCAAAGGAGTTCTCCTTTATGGTCCTCCCGGGTGCGGCAAGACTCTGATTGCCAAGGCCGTGGCCAACTCCATCGGCCGGCGGATGGCAGAGCGAGGGGGCGATTCCCGCTCCTTCTTTCTTCATGTGAAGGGACCGGAGCTTCTCAATAAGTATGTGGGAGAGTCGGAGCGTCAGATCCGGGAGGTTTTTTCCCGGGCGCGGGAAAAGGCCCGCGATGGCAATCCCGTCATCGTTTTCTTCGACGAGATGGACTCCCTTTTCCGCACCCGTGGCAGTGGCGTCTCCTCGGATATGGAAAGCACCATCGTTCCGCAGTTTCTGGCCGAGATCGATGGGGTGGAGCGCCTGAAGAACGTCATTGTGATCGGGGCCTCAAACCGCCAGGACCTTATCGATCCCGCTATCCTTCGCCCGGGACGTCTTGACGTCAAGATCCGCATCGATCGTCCCGACAGGAAGAAGGCCCTGGCAATTTTTCGCCGCTACCTCACCGGAGAGCTTCCGCTGTCACCGTCGCTCCTGGCCGGCCATGCGGGCGGGGAGGAGGCCATCCGCTCTCTCATCGACCGCATCGCGGACGAGATGTATGCGGAAACATCAGAAAATCGCTTTCTTGAGGTGACCTACGCGAATGGGGAAAAGGAGGTCCTCTTTTTCAAGGACTTTGCCAGCGGGGCGATGATCGCCGGGATCGTGGCCCGGGCCAAGCAGACGGCAATCAAGAGAAGCCTGTCCGCCTCCGGCGAAGAAGGCTTGACCTTCGATGACTTTTTGAAGGCGGTGCGCCGGGAGTTTCAGGAAAATGAGGATCTTCCGAACACCACCAATCCCGATGACTGGGCCCGCATCTCCGGCCGCAAGGATGAGCGGATTGCCAATGTCAAAACCCTCTCCTCCCGGGAGGCCCGGGAGCGCCCGGTGGAAACTCTTCCGGTGGGGCACTACCTGTGAGTTTTTCCGCGTCCTCCTCCCTGGAGGGTATTGCTTCCGGGAATGTCTCCTGCCGGGTCGCCGGAACGGAAGTCGAGTACGGGATCGCCTTTTCCACGGGGGAGATCGGGGATCTTTCCGCGCAGATCTCTCACGAATTAGTGGGAAGCCTGCCCGGGGAATATGCCGGAGAGGCCCTGTGGGACTATGAGCCGGAAGACCCCTTTCACGATGCCCGGGGA
>JAJZCZ010000029.1 GCA_021828805.1 Nitrospirota bacterium
CAAGGCCTCTTCTGCCAAAAAGCCCCCCATCAGCTTTGATGCTGATACCGTAAACACGGCGCTTGCGGTGCAGGACTTTTCCACCCTTCTTCCCCCCATGATCTCCCAGGGCCATCGCTTGCGGCTTCCGGATCGATCCCGTGTCCGTTTTTTGGGATACCATCTTGTCGTTTTTGAGCTTGAGGACAAGAAAAGCCAGACTGTCCCCGTTCTCTTCAATATCGAAGACCCCCAAACTCCTGCAACCTGGCAGTACCTGTACGCCTTCGTTTCACGCTAGCTCCATTCCAGTTTTTCAAAAATAAACCGCTCTTTCCAGACCTTCCTGATGATCCCTCTCTGGGCTCAAAAAGATCCTCACGGGTCCTTTTTTGTTGATCTGTCTCAAAACCGGTCTTCTGTTCTCGGGAGGTGAGGCGGGTTGAGGGGATCTGTTCTGGGCTCGGAAGGAAGAAACAGGGTGAAAAAGAAAAAGGCTCCCCCCAGAGGAGGGAGCCTTGAGAGCTCAGGACCCGGGGGGAGGGGGCGCTCCGGAAACTCCAGCCTTTTTCAGAGCCTTGGCCGGTCCGACAACCACCGTCACGAAGGATCGGTTTTTCAGAAGGTGCTGGCCAGCGGCGAGGACTGAGTCGGGCGTTACCTTTGCCACCTGCTCCGGATAGTCCGTGAAGTAGGTGTAGTTCAGGCCGTCAGACCAGATCACGAGGAGCAGCTGTGCCAGCTTGGGAGTGGAGTTCATCAGGAAGGGGAATCCGCCCACGAGCTGGCGCTTGATGGCCTGGACCGAGTCGGGAGAGGGTGGGGTTTTGAGGGAATCCGCAAGGATCCGGGTCATGGAGTCCATGACCTTTCCTGTATTCTTGGCATAGGTCTGGAAGTAGACAATAAAGGGGCCCCGATGGCGAGAAGCGTCCATCGCCGAGTGGATATAGTAGACAAGTCCCATTTTTTGCCGTACGACCCGGTTCAGGGTCGAGGTCTGGGAGGCGCCAAGGAGCATGTTGAAAACCAGGGCGTCGTAAAAGGACGGGTCTTTCCGGGCGATGCCCAGGGTGCCATAGAAGACGGTTGATTGCCGAAGCTCCGGCTTGTCGACGAGATAGGTTCCCGACTGGGGGCTTGAGGCAAAGGTTCGTCGGGGAGGAAGGGGAGAGGTGGAGGCGTGCCATGCCGAAAAGTATTTTTTGGCGAGAGCGAGCCCGGAATCAGCGGTAACATCACCGGCGATGATAAGAACAGAGCGTTCGGGCCGGTAGTATCCGGCGACAAAATCCTTCAGGTCCTTCCGGGTGATCTTGTCCACGGAGACGGGGGTTCCTCCGGGGGGAGTGGCGTAGGGAGTGCCCTTCTCGACGAGACTGTAGAGAAGGTGGGAGGCGATGGGGCTCGGATGGTTGTCTTCTTCCGCGAGGGAGGCGAGAACCGAGGCCTTTTTCTTGGCGAATTCGTCTGGAGGAAATGTGGGGGAGGCCACCATTTCGGAGGCGAGCTCAAGAAGGGTGGGGGCCTCTTCGCTCAGGCTGTCTCCGGAGAGGACGGTCATGTCCCGGCTCGCGGAGGCGGAAAGACTTCCTCCGGTGGCGTCGATGGTGTGGAAGAGCGAGAGGGTGTCGTGGCCTGAGGTCCCTCGCGTCAGAAGGTCTGCTGTCATGTCTGCCGTTCCGGCCCGTCCGGCAGGATCAAAGGAGGAGCCGGCGCGGATCCCCAGACGAAAGGAGATAAGGGGAAGGTCCGGACGGGGCAGCACAAGAACCTCAAGTCCGTTAGGGAGGACCGATCGTGTCAGCGTGGTTTTCATCGCGGGAACAGGGTAGGTGGAGGGAACGGCGACGGGCGTTCCGGAAGCAGGGGAGCTGGCTCCGACAGAAGAGGTTGTCGGGGAGTGGGCACAGGAGGAGAGAAGCGCCAGCGCCGAAAGAAGGGCGGGCCGGGCCAGTGAGGAGAAGTGGCGAAGGGAGGTCATAACGAATCTCCTGAAGAAAGAAGGCTCCATGGTCGTTGCCGGCAGCGGTCGCCGGAGATCATCTATCGGACAATCCGTCCGGGTCGTGAAAAGCTGGGAGGAACGCGCCCTCCAGTGGGGAAGAGGTACCCGACTGTTTCATTGCTGGGAACGAGGTAGCGGCGGGCGACCCGACGGAGGTCGGCCGCGGTCACGGCATTAACGTTTTTTACGTAGTTGGTGAGGAAGGAGAGGGGGATTTTGTCGGCGCTCATCATGCCGAACATCATCCCCATCCCGAAGACCGACTCCTGGTTCATCACGAACTGGGTAAGGATCTGCTTCTTGGAGAGAGCCAGGAGGGCAGGATCGACCGGCGTGGTCTTGATCTTCTGGATCACGGCATCAAGGTCTGTTCTGAGGGTCTTGGGTGTCGTCTTCGGAAGTCCCTGGGCATAGAAGTAGAAAAGCCCGGGATCATGAGTCATCGGGTCGTAGTCTCCTTCCGCATCGACGGCCACAGGGTGCTTGTAGATCATCTCCTGGTAAAGGAGAGAGCTTCGGCTTCCCGAGAGGACCTGGACCAGAACAGCGAGGGGGATGGCGTCCCGGCTTTTGAAGTTGGGGGTATGGAAGGCCATCATCGTGATCGGAAGCATGGCGGGCTTCCGGACGACTGTCATCCTCAGGTGATGCTGTTGCGGCTCGACGGGGATCCGCTGGTGAATGAGGTGGCCGCGGGGAATAGAGCCAAAGGCGTTCTTGACATCACGGAGAACCGTGGCGTCGTCGAGAGGGCCGACGACCACAACCGTGGCATTGTTCGGCATGTAATGGGCCCGGTAGTATCGCATGATGTCATTGCGAGAGGTGTGCTGGATGTCTTTTTCCCACCCGATGACGGGGTTATGGTACGGGTGGACCGCATAGGCGGTGGCGTAAACCTGTTCGACGAGCTTTTGTGTGGGGTCATCGTAGTCGTTACGGCGTTCTTCGAGGACGATCCGCCGCTCTCGTTCCACCTGTGCGGGCTTTAACAGAAGGTGGGTCATGCGATCGGCTTCGATGGAGATCGGAAGAGAGATCTTGTCGGGGGCGACATTCTCGAAGTAGGCGGTAAAGTCATAGTCGGTAAAGGCGTTGTTTTGTCCTCCAACCTCGCTGACGAGACGGTCGAGAGCGCCGTGGGGAAACTTTTTGGTGCCGGTGAACATCATATGTTCGTTGAAATGAGAGATCCCGGTCCGTCCCTTGGCTTCGTTTCGCGAACCCACCCGGTACCAGACCTGAAAGGTGAGTGTGGGGCTGTAGGGATCATCCACCGTCAGGAGCGTCAGTCCGTTTTTGAGGTGGTGGATCCGGGGAACGAAGCGGAAGGCGGGGGAGGAGGAGGTGGTCGCCGGTGGTGATAATGGCTCTTCAGCCATTGCTCCAGGAAGTTCAAGAGAGAATGCGAGGAGAAACAATGTCAGCAGAAAGAAGAATGACGATCTGATCCGGATCATGGTGGACATGTAAGGTGCTCCCTTGTCGGATGGATGGTCCAGGTCTTTGAAGCCGGGCATTGAAGGCCCGGCCGGTCGATCTTTCCTAAAGGACGGGAACGTGTCGCTTCTCTTCGAGGTCCAGAAGGCGGGCCCAGGTTCTGATGTCGGTGCGGGAGGGGTCAATGGCGTTTCTGACAGAATCGAACCACGCCTGTTTTTCCGGGGTGTCGGGCCCCGCGGATTCATAGCGCGCGTTAAAAGAGGCCACCGCATCGGGGGAGAGAGACTTGGGAAAGCGTTTCCAGAGTTCGGCGTAAACGGTTTCATCGGTCGTGTGGGTCGCGACAATCCGGGCGAAGTCTTCGGAGGAGATGCCAAGGTGTCCGAGCAGGAGCTGATCCATCGGGCAGTTATAGGTGTACTCGCCGAGGGCCCCTGCATTGAATGCGCGCGCCTTGTCAATAAGGCGTCGAAGGTGGTCGATGCCGTGAAGGCGGTCGAGGGGGCTCCGGGGGAACTGTTTGCTCAGGTCCATGGATCACTCCTTTCAAAGGGCGGGTCAGTAGCGATGGGTCGTGCCGATCGGGAAAGAGTCCTCATTTCTTTCTCAGGGAGCCTCGCCTTCTTAAATCTTGCCGGAACAGGAGGATGCGATGTCTGGAGACGACGGATCGGAGGCCCCGGAAAGAGTCAGATGATTGAGAATAGCACATCCGGAAACGGATCTTAAAGGTGACAGAGGAAATGCAGAGTGAAAAAGGGTTGTAGAGAGAAAGGATAGAGAGGAGAGAGGCGGAAAAGATCCCTTCAGGGCAACGGGAAGGGGGTGATGTTTTCAGGAGAGACACCCTGTATTGAGAAAACCCCGTTGCCCTTTCGGGAAATTCGGACTATTCTAAAAGGAGATCGGTGCGAAAAAGACCGGAAGTATCCGGTTTGCCCTGAAAAGGGTGCCCATCGCACCCCGCTCCGTGACCCCCGGCTCCCGGAGAGCCATCATGAAGGAGGAATGCTTTGGCCCTGTTGATACTTGTTCTGCTTTCGACGATTGTGATTGCCCTGGGAGGGGTCTCGATTTCCCTGGGGCTCGGGATTCGCCATCCCGTTCGTGGAGCAGTGGCCCTCACGATTGGGGGACTGGTCATTCTGGCCGGCATGACCCTTCTTTACAAGTCACTTCAGCACCGGAAACTCGCCTCCCGGGCTGACAATGTCATTGTAAACGCAGAGCACTTCCTGCGTTACCGGAATACGCACCTAGTCGGTCATCCTTCCCCCAATATTCGGGTAAAGAGTGCCGGGGGGCCAGTTGAACCAGGCAAGAATCCTGCCGTCGGAGCCCATTAGAGGAGAGGCCTGCTGTTTTTTCGCCAGGGCCACCATGGATTGATACTCCCGGTCGGCCATGATTCTGTAGTGGCGGGACCAGCTCTCTACCCGAAGAACATAGCGTTCCACATTGTGTGAGCCCCGGCTGTTGACGTACCCTCCATGTCTCCAGCGGGGCTTTCCTGCATTGTAGGCCGCGATGGCATCCGACCCGTAGGGGTGCTTCTGGAGAAGAAGGGCAAGAAACCGTGTTCCGTAGGTGATGTTCACCCATGGATTGTAGAGTCTCCTGACAGGGCCGTGGAACCCTATCCAACGGGCCGTTCGGGTCGTAATTTGCATGAGGCCGATCGACGTGTCGTGAATTCCCCGTTCGTAGCGTCGCTTTCCGGGGTTAAATCGGGACTCTTGCGCGATGATGCTGGCGACGAGGACAGGGTTAATATGGTTCTGGCAGGAAATTTTTGTGATGGTATGGGCGTAGGGAACCGTAGGCGAGAGAAGGTGGGCACCCAAACACCAAGCAACAGAGTGGTGAATCATCCAGTTCAATGCACAACCTCCTGAAGGGGTTGTTGTTCCGCTCCCAGTTGGCCTTTCTTGCAGACGACCGGTTCCTTGACCTCTCCCGGGTCACACATGAATTCCGTGACAGGCGTTTCAAAGGTTCACGAAAGTTCGGGAAAGGTGCCGTTTCAAATTGTCTGAGGAAAGGACCTCTCCATCGCGCCGGGATCCGACACGGATCCGGCAACTTCAACGGGGTGCATGGTCCCGATGAAGCAGGTGAAAATAAATCCGGAAACAAAAGCAATCGATGGGGGGAGCGACTAACATGGTGTATTATACCTGCAGGCGGAGAATGAGGTCAATAAAATTGTTTATTGTCGCTAATATGTTGATATAAAAAGAGATTATCTCTCCATTTTGTGACGGCGATCACATATTCTGGTAATTATATTAAAAAAGTGTTTTATGGTGATTAGTTGATAGCTCATACCCCTGACAGGTGGCTTTCGAAGGCCGGGCTGGCTTCCCGCAGCGAAGTTTTGGAGTGGATCGCCGAAGGAAGACTGACCCTCGGAACCCTTCCTCTTCGTGCGGATCGGCCGGTTGCCTCTCCCCCGTTTCCTTCCTCTTCCGGTAATATTCGCCGTCTCCCTCCCTTTCGGCTTGACGGAGTGCCTCTGGTACCTCCGCCCCCGCTTCTTTTGTGTTTCAACAAGCCCCGTGGAGTGCTGGTGACCCTCTTTGATCCGGAAGGGCGTTCCGTAACCCCGGACTTTCTGCGGGAAACACCATGGAGTGATCCGTCCTGGGGGCGTATTCGCCCTCTGGGCCGGCTCGATGCCGCTTCCGCCGGTCTCCTTCTTCTGACGAACTACCCTGAGGCGTGGAGCGGGTTCCTGGCTCCCGAAGGTGCCGTCCGGCGACGTTACCGGGTCAAGATACGTCCGTCCCTCCGCCCCCGGGACCGGGATCTCTTCTTGTCTGGCAAAGCCGGAGAGGCGGCAGGGTACAAAAAGGTGGAGGTGGAGATCGAACGGGAATCTCCGAAATCGACATGGCTTCACATCTCCCTGGTGGAGGGAAAGAATCGGGAGATCCGGAATGTCCTCTCCTGTCATGGATATGAAGTGCTCCATCTGATCCGTCTGGCCTTTGGCCCCTTCCTCCTCGGAGACATAAAGCCGGGGGAGTCCCTTTGTGCGACTGGCGAGGCCGAGAAGGCCGGGATTGTCTGGGAGAGGTGGGAGAGTTCCGTCCACCCTTGACAGGGAGAAAATCCGGGATATATTTTTAATGAAAGGAAACACCCAGATGATGAAACATCATAGCCATCCACATTCGCCGGGTTTTCGCCCGGCCTCAGTAAAGGAGAAAAAAATGGCCAGCTTGCTTCGTTGGGACCCCGTCAAGGACTTTGATGACCTTGCCCGCCGTTTCACCCCTTTTATCCTCCGTCCCGTCGATGGACGTGCCGAGGAGAGGCCGGCGAAAAGGGCAGTGGAATGGTCCCCTGACGTGGATATCTCGGAAGAGGAAGGCGCCTATGTGATCAAGGCGGAGCTTCCGGAGATCAAAAAGGAAGATGTAAAGCTCGTTGTCGAGAACAATGTTCTGAGCCTCTCGGGCGAGCGTGTTCGAAGCACGGAAAAAAGCGGGGTTCGCTATCACCGGGTTGAGAGGGAGTATGGAACATTTCTCCGCTCCTTCACCCTTCCCGAGGATGCGGATTCCAAAAAGATCTCCGCCGGTATGAAAGACGGTGTTCTGACGGTCCGGATCGAAAAGAGGGCGGAGTCAAAACCCCTTGCCGTCGAGATAAACGTCGACTGAAGGCAAGGATAAAAAATGATCCGGTAGCCGACCCGTACAATGAGCCCCTTTCTTAAGGGGCCAGACAGCGCGTCGTGATGACAGAGGGGGGCCGAGTGCCCCCCTTATTTTTTGCAAAAACTTCATTTTGCTGAGATAATTTTTCTGTTCATGTGTCGGGCAATCTGCGCCGGATGGCAGGGTAACGAAAGGGAATGGTCGGGGAGTGACAGAGGAGAGGGATGTTTGTGGGAAAACGGGTGCGCCGGCCTTTGCCCTGTTTGATTCAGGGATGGGGGGGCTCTCGGTTCTGAGGCATTTTCTCGACCTCTTTCCTGAAGAGGACTTCCTCTATCTGGGGGACATGGCCCGATTTCCCTACGGGTCCAAATCCCGGGAGACCATCTGCCGATTTGCCGTCGAGGATGCCTCTCTTCTCCTTCGTTTTCGACCTCGAACCCTTGTCGTCGCCTGCTTCACTGTTTCAAGCCAGTCGCTCGACATCCTCGTTGACAGATTCCCCGGAACCAGAGTGGTGGGTATGGTTGAGGCCGGTGCCCGTGCGGCCCTTGCCGCAACACGCTCCGGCCATGTGGGGGTCCTCGGAACCGAAGGGACTATCCGGAGCGGCGCCTATCCGACCGTTCTCGGACGGCTGGGCGGACGGGAGGCGCGGGTTTTTGGCATCTCCTGCCCCCTCTTTGCTCCCATGGTGGAGGAAGGGTGGATCGACGGAGAAATTCCCGAGAGGGTGGCAAGGGAGTATCTCGCCCCCTTTATTGAAGGCCGCGCTCCCGAGGTCGATACCATCATCCTTGGCTGCACCCATTACCCCCCGCTTCTTCCGATGTTGCGTCGCATTCTCCCCGGCATCACATTCGTCGACCCCGGATACGAACTGGCTCATTCGGAACTCCTGCGGCCAGAACCCGGAAGAGGACAGGGGAAGGGGCAGGTCTCTTTTCTGGTGACGGATGGACGGGAGCGGTTTATGCGCGTCGGGCAGCATCTGCTCGGTCGCTCTGTAGAGCATGTGAGGGAGACCTCGGTTCCTTCCGTCGACTTTTCTTTTGTTTAAAATATGGAGGATTTTGTGAGATCAGATGGCCGTGCTTTGGATCAGCTTCGTACCCTTTCAATCGATCCCGCTCCCAACCGGTATGCGGAGGGCTCTGCCCTGATCCGAATGGGGTTTACCCATGTTCTTGCCACGGTCAGCCTCGAAGAGAAGGTTCCTCCGTTTCTCAAGGATCAGGGGCGGGGATGGGTGACTGCCGAATACGGAATGCTTCCGCGATCGACCCATGAGCGTTCTCCCCGGGAGGCGGCCAAGGGAAAGCAGAGCGGACGGACCCAGGAAATTCAGCGCCTGATCGGTCGCAGCCTTCGCAGCGTCGTTAACTTCGAGAAGATGGGAGTCCGGACGGCGACCGTGGACTGCGATGTGATTCAGGCGGATGGCGGAACCCGATGCGCGTCGATTGGCGGCGCTTTTGTGGCTCTGGCTCTGGCCTTTGCAAATCTCAAAAAAGTAGGCGTGATCACGGAGAATCCCTTTGTGGACTATCTGGCAGCGGTCTCCGTCGGAATCGTTGACGGAGAGCCTTGCCTTGACCTCTGCTATACCGAGGACTCAACGGCCGATGTCGACATGAATGTCGTGATGACGGGAAAAGGCGAGCTTGTGGAGGTGCAGGGAACGGCTGAGCACCGCTCTTTTTCCCGCAAGGAGATGGACCGTCTTCTCGATCTTGCATGGAAAGGAATCTCCGAGATTGTCGACCTTCAAAAACGGCTCGTTCAGATCTGATCCCTCTCCGGAAGAACGCGCCCGGGAGTTCGGGCGCCTTCTGGAGGGAAAGGGACAGAGACTGTCCTGCTCGGATATGAAGGAGATCCTCTCCTCCTGGGGGAGAGGAAGGGGTGTACCCCCGGTTCTCCTTGATGTTCGCGAAGCGTGGGAGCACAGGTACGTCCGTTTCCCCGGCTCCCTCCATATTCCTCTCTCCCGTCTTCCGGAAAACCTCGACAAAGTTCCCGATGACCGTTCTGTCATTGTCTATTGCCATACCGGGATCCGCTCCCTTCTGGCCTGTTATCTTCTTCTGGAAAACGGGTACCGGGAAGTCTCCAACCTCGAAGGCGGAATTGATCGATGGGCGAGCGAGGAGGACCCGAGGATCCCCCGGTACAGTCTTGAGTCCGGGAGAAGGCCTCCCGCATCGGTTCTGGATGAGAACCGGAAGGGGGAGCTCCGGGCCGACCATAACCCCTGGGGAGAGGGAGTCGAGGCGAAGATCGAAGATTTCCCGGGAGCATACGGGGAGGTTCGAGAAGAAACCCCTGCCCGAAAGACTCCCTCGAAGAACGGATGACGGCGGGTGTGGAGCGCTTGTCCCCACGGCTGAAGTCCGTTATCATATTAAAGAGTCAAAACACCTTGCACGGTCCGCAGATATCCTTCGCTCCAGAATTGCCCCGACGGAACGTTCCAGCGTCGATCCATCGGTGCTCTGTCAGTGACTCGGTCGAAGTCTTCTCCAAAAAGCGGACAAACGAACGGAAAACATGAGCCAGTTAATGTCGTTGTACCTGATGGATTGTCCTGAGATACTGAAACACTCTCCCCGTAAGCGGGCCTTCCTTCGAGGAGACTCCCGGGTGAGTCTCCATGCTTCCAGCCTTTCTCTTTGTCTTCAGACCTCATGATCACACTCTCCGGGCTTTCCAAGCACTATCCTACCAAGACCCTTTTCTCCGATCTCTCGCTCCGAATCTCCCTCCGGGAGAGGATGGCCCTGGTTGGTCCCAATGGCGCCGGAAAGTCCTCCCTCATGAAGATCCTGGCCGGTGTCAGCGAGCCGGATGACGGAACGGTCAGTATGCCGGTGGGGTATCGGGTGGGCTATCTCCCGCAGGAAGTCACTATTGAGGGAGACATGACCGCCGTGGGGTGCGTGATGAGCGGTGACGAGGAGCTCATGCGCCTCGAAGAGGAGATGCGGAGCCTTGAAAAGCGGCTGGCGGCCGGAGAAACAAAGGTCCTCGATCGCTATGGAGAGGTCCAGAGCCGCTTCGGGTTGCTCGGAGGCTTTGAGCAGGAGACGACCGCCCGCAAGGTCCTGGATGGACTGGGATTCGATCAGGCCCGTATGGACGCAAAGGTGTCGGATCTTTCGGGGGGATGGCGCATGCGGGTGGCTCTGGCGCGCACCCTCGTGACGAACCCTGACCTGCTTCTCCTCGACGAACCGACCAACCATCTGGATATTCCTTCCATCGAGTGGCTGGAGTCCTTTCTTCTGGACTTTCCCGGTGCCGTTCTCCTGATCTCCCACGACAGGAGCTTCATGAATGGCGTCGTGGGAGGGGTGATCGAGCTGTCGGGGGGCAAGGCCGTTGTCTTTACCGGAAACTACGATGCCTACCTGGCTGAAAAGGAGCGACGCGCATTGGCCCTTGAGTCCGCGATTGCCCGCCAGGAAGAGGAAATCGCCAAGACCCAGGACTTTATCGACCGTTTCCGGTCCAAGGCGACCAAGGCGACACAGGTTCAGAGCCGGATCAAGGCCCTGGAAAAGATTGAACGCCTTGAAAAAGAGACGGCCCAGAAAACCGTTAAGTTTACCTTCCCGGCTCCTGTACGCTCCGGCGATGTCGTGGCCAGCTTTACCGGAATTGAAAAGTCCTATGACGGACGCGTGATCGTGCATCCCTTTGACTGGACTCTCCGCAGAGGAATGAAGGTGGCTCTTGTCGGCCCCAATGGCGCCGGAAAGTCGACTCTTCTCAAGATGATGGCCGGGGCGGTGGAGCCGGATGCCGGAACCTACCAGACCGGCACCAACGTCACGACATCCTACTACTCCCAGCACCAGCTCGAGATTCTCGAGCCGAACGATACGGTCCTCGCCTCCATGGAGTCCGTGGCCCCCGATTCTGAGACCCAGACGCGTATTCGCGGGCTCCTGGGAGCCTTTCTCTTCAAAAACGATGAGGTCTTCAAGAAGGTCTCGGTGCTTTCCGGAGGAGAGAAGAGCCGTCTGGCGCTGGCCCGGATGCTCCTCTCCCCCGCCAACCTCCTCCTTCTCGACGAGCCGACAAACCATCTCGACCTCCCGTCGCGGGAAGCCCTGGTCGAGGCACTTGATGCCTACCGGGGCACTCTTGTTTTCATCACCCACGACCGATATGTGATCGAACGCATCGCCAGCGACATCATCGAGGTTGTCCCCGGAGCGATTCGCCTCTTTATGAATCACCGCTTCGAGACCTATCGGGCCAAGCGCGATGCCGTTCTGAAAGCTCCTCCGCTTGCCCAGGCCGCGTCTTCACCGTCTGGTGCATCCCCGGTCGAAAAAGCGGGAAAGGAAGAGGGCGAGGTGGAAGGGATTGAGCGGCGGATTGCCTGGATCGAAAAAGAGGTGCTTGAACTCGAGACGGTGGTAGGACAGCTCGAGGAGGCCTCGCGAAAGGATGGAGCCGAAGGAAAGCGGGCGGCATCGAAGCTTGTCGTTGCCCGAAAAAAACTGACGGAAAAGACCGCGGAGTGGGAGCGTCTCGGAGGTCTTCTTGAGCGCTCCGGACAACGCCAGTCCTAGGGGTTCCTGAGTTTTTCCGGACACGTTCCGGGAAGGGTCGGGAATGCTTCGGAACACGGTCGGGAGGTTATCATGGGATCGTCGAAGGTATCTGCTGCAAAACAGCCTGTTCATGAGAGAGAACGCCCGGTCACTATCTATTACCACAGAAACTGCTCGGATGGCTTCGGTGCGGCCTGGGCCGCATGGAAGAAGTTTAGTGGGAAGGTTCCCCTCTCCTTCATCGCTTATAACTATGGCGATGCTCTTCCAGAAATGCCGACGGGCCATGATGTTTATATTCTCGATCTCTCGTTTGACCCCGATTACTTCGCCCTTCTCCGGAAAAACAACCCCCATGTGACTCTTCTGGATCATCACAAGAGCGCCATGGAGAAAATTCTCCCGCTCTATCCCTCCGATCCGGATGTCGTCTTCGACATGAACCGCTCCGGAGCGATGATTGCCTGGCAAACCTTTTTTCCCGGAGAGCCTGTTCCAAACCTGATCCGTTATGTCGAGGACAGGGATCTGTGGCGCTGGGCGCTGCCCCTTGCTCTCGACATTACAACAGCCATGGCCTCCTATCCGTTCGACTTCGAGGTGTGGGAGGGGGTGTACCAGACTCTGGGCTATGGACAGGTATCCGATGACAACCCGTTAGCGCTGGAAGGCCGTTCGATCCTTCGCTACCAGTCCCAGCTGATTGCCACTGCCATCCGTGAAACAGGGGTATGGGGACGCTTCAAAACTGGCGAGCGGGCTTTTTTTGTCAACTCCCCCCTGCTGACCAGTGAAATCGGCGGAGCCCTGAAGGCCGATGCGTCTTTTGTCGCGATCTGGTCGGTGCGAAAGGACGGGAAGGTATCCTACAGCCTTCGGGCCTCCGAAGGAGGGCCGGACCTTTCGAAGGTGGCGACCTCTTACGGGGGAGGGGGGCATGCAAAGGCTGCCGGGTTCCTGGCAGACGCTCCTGTTCACGAAATTGAGATGCCGGGAGGAATGTGGCGCCCCGCCGTCCGTCCGACGCCCCCTCCTTCCGCCACTGCCGGGGAAAGCGGTGGCTGAATCTCTCCCGAAGGTTCTCTATCTGGGAACAGGTAATCCCCACAAGCTGGCCGAGTTCGAACGCCTGGCTCCGTCCTCTCTCTCGATTCTTCCTTCTCTTGCCCCCCCCGTGGAGGAGACCGGGAAGACCTTTCTTGCCAATGCCTTTATCAAAGCCAAAAATACGGCACTGGCCTTTTCCGGACCTCCCGGACAGCTGGTCTTTGCCGATGATTCCGGGCTTGTCGTTCCGGCGCTTGGGGGCGAACCGGGTGTTCTTTCGGCGCGGTATGCCGGGGAGGGAGCCAGCGACCTCGAGAATCGCGAGGCTCTTCAGCGAAAGATGAAAGGGGTTCCTCCCGAGGAGAGGGGCGCCTTTTTTGTCTGTATTCTTGTGGCGGCGCTGAGCGGGAGCGGAAGGCTTGCGGGAGCAGCCGCGGGCTACGTCTATGGAAAGATCGCCAGGGGGCCTATGGGGGAGGGGGGATTCGGGTACGATCCCCTGTTTGTTCCAGAGGGCTACCGCGTGAGCTTCGGGCTGATGGCGCCCGAGGAAAAAAACCGGATTTCCCATCGGGCGAAAGCCTTCATCAATCTTCTTTCCCTCCTGGGTTTCAAGAGCGCAGGGGAAAACCGGTGAAACATTCCGTGGGACGACTGTTGTGGGTGAGTCTGCCGGGTCCGGAGCTGACCGCTGAAGACAGAAAGTTTATTGAACGGGTGGATCCCCTTGGAGTGGTGATTTTTCGGGAGAATGTGCGAAGCGCCTCGCAGGTGAAGGCTCTGACGGCGGCCATCCGGTCCGTTCCCGGTTCTCCCCGCCTTCTCGCGGTTGACCAGGAGGGTGGCCGGGTGGCCCGTCTCTCCGATGGAGTTCCTTCTTTGCCAGCCATGAGGGTCCTGGGGGAAAAGGGAGAAAAAGAAATCGAAGAGGCAGGACTTTCTCTGGGGCGGTCTCTGCGCGCGCTGGGCTTTGACGTCGATTTTGCGCCCGTACTCGACGTGGACTCAAACCCGCAAAACCCCATCATCGGAGATCGTGCCTTTTCCTCTGATCCGCAGGAAGCAGGGATAAAGGCCCTGGCTTTCGCCCGGGGACTTCTCCGGGGAGGCATTCTTCCCTGCGGGAAGCATTTTCCCGGACATGGAGATACCAGCCTGGATTCCCATGTGGCGCTTCCGGTGGTTGATGCTCCGGCCTCCCGTCTCGAATCTCGCGAGCTTGTTCCCTTCCGGATGGCTGTTGAAAACCGGTTTCCCCTCATGATGACCGCTCACGTGGTTTATCCCGCCTGGGATAAAACCGTTCCGGCGACGCTCTCCCGGACGATTGTGACCGGGATCCTGCGGGAAAAATTGGGATACAGGGGGCTGGTTGTCTCGGATGACCTTCTCATGGCGGCCGTGGCAAAAGGCGGGGTTGTCGAGGCGGCCCTGGCATCTATTGATGCGGGTTGCGACGGACTTCTTGTTCTCAAGAGCCAGAAAGAGGCCTTGTCCGTCACTGAAAGTCTGGAAGAAGTTCTTCGAAACGATCCTGGCCGCCTCCTTCCTGCGTTGGAGAGGGTGGCCGGGTGGTGGAATGAACAAAGGGAGAATCAATGATTGCCGAAAAAGATAAAGGCCCCATCTCATCGGAGGAGCGGATTGAGGCTCTCTTCGAGGAGCGGGGTCTGCCGGCTCCGGATTACGACCAGATCGGGGAATGGCGCGCGGAGGCCTCCTCAGAGGAGGTCTTTTTCGAAAAGGTTTATACGGGTCTGAAGGAGGCGGTCTGCCTTAAAGCTCTGGAAACCTTCGGGATCGGAGGCGACTCTCTGGACCCGGAGACCCGGGCGGATTTGTTCTCGGGGTTCGGCGGCGAGATTTTTGATCAGGGCCTGGACCAGGTGCGTGAGCGAATTCTGTCCTCGATGGCAAGAATCCTGGTAGCAGCTATCGAAGAAGAGGCGGCTCCGGTGTTGCGCTTTTCCCATCTTCTGACGGCTCCGGTGTTGAACTTTGGAATGGCGTGGTCAGATCTTCCTTTGCCCCCTCTTCCCTGGAAAGAGGGGGGTGTGCCCATGGAGAGGCCCTTTCTCCGGGGAGCCGAACGGGCCTTTGCCCATTTGAATAAACCCTTTTCCCGCTCTGCACTGGCCGCAGAAATTCGGGAAGGGCGCCGCCAGTTTCGGGGAGAAATCCGTCGGGTCCGTTCTCAGGAGATGATGGAAAAGCGCCGGGAACGGAGTTTTCGTCTGTGGGTGAAGTCTCTCTGGAGTGAGCGCCGCGTTCGACAGGAGTTGGGGATCAAACCCTCTGAGTTTTCCTTGTGGGTCGAGGAGGGGCGCATTCCCGTCCTTCTCCGGATCGAGACGCTCCGGGAAGGGGTTGTGCGTGAGCAAAAGCTTTTCGATCCAGAAACCGTCCGACGGATTTCTCCTGCCATGGTTGCCCGCTGGAGGAAGCAGCAGGGGAAACCCCCGGAGAGGTTAAAGAGAAAAAAAGGGGACTGAGCGTCCCCTCATCGAGACATTTTCTTATCGCGATATCGCCGGCAGGCGTCAAAAAATTCCTCCCTGAGAATCCGGCTGACCCCATCGTTTGGTGGCATTCGTTCCGGGTGCCACTGAACTCCCAGAAAAAACGGATACGCCCCGTCCCGAAATGCCTCCACAAGTCCATCGTCCGGACTGGTGCCGATCACCTCCAGCCCTTTCCCTACCTGTTTGATTCCCTGATGATGAAAGCTGTTGACGAGGGCTTCTTCCGTTTTGGCAAGATCTTGAAGATAGCCTGAGAAAAAGGCCTGGTGCGAGGACTCCTGGTGGATCACAGGCCCGGGTCGCTCCGTCGGAATGTCCTGAACGAGAGTTCCTCCCCGATGGATATTCATGGTCTGAAATCCCCCGCAGATTCCGAAGAGAGGAATCTCTGCCTCTTCGGCGTGCGACAGCAGGGAGAGTTCGAGGTCGACGCGCCGGGGGTCCATCCATAGGCCGGGAAAAAATGTCTGGTCTTCTCCGTAGTAGGACGGAGGGATGTCGGGACCCGATCCGGAGAGAACGAGCCCGTCGAGAAAACTCAGTTCATCGGGGTTGGAAACGCCGGAAAATGGAAGGAGAAGAACCCGGGACACCGGTGAGGAGAAGTAGGTGACGTAGGATTCTTTTAAAAAAAAACGCGCCTCCCGGTTGGTTTCGGAAGGCGCGTAATCTGTGGTTATCCCGATGAGAAGGGGGCGTTCCACGAAAGGATTCTCCTAGGCTTCGCTCGGAACCGGGCTCGTCCGTGACGGGCGGTCCGGATTCAAAGAGCGGTGAGTGGAGGCGTTATGGCGCGGGGCGCCGCCAGAGGGCTTATCCCGGTTCCAGTCGCCGCGACCGGAGCCGCCGGAAGAGCGGTCGGAGCGTCCTCCCTGACGAAAGCCCGGGCGACCTTCTCCCGGAGAGTCGGAGCGGAAGGTGCGCTCACCCCGGAATCCTCCAGGACGTGGTCCACCGCTGGAGCGGGGTCCGGAGGAACGGAACGGACGATCGCCCCTTGGCTGGGGGGGAGGGGAGAGAGGGGAGACGGGAACGGAGGATCCCAGCAGGCGCTCGATATCCCGGAGAAGGTTGCGGTCGGCGGGATGGCAGAAGGAGATGGCCCGCCCGGAACGTCCGGCCCGCCCGGTGCGTCCGATCCGGTGAACATAGTCCTCCGGAGACTGGGGCAGATCGTAGTTGACGACGCAGGTCACCGTATCGATGTCGAGTCCCCGGGCCGCCACGTCGGTGGCAACGAGAATCCGGGTCTGGCCGGCACGAAACCGTGAGAGAACCCGGTTTCGCTGGGACTGGCTCTTGTCTCCATGGAGAGAGTCGCTGGGGAAACCCTCGTCGAGAAGCTGGTTTGCCAGGTCTTCGGCTCCACGTTTTGTCCGGGTAAAAATGAGGGTCTGTCCTTCGGTCGTCTGGGGCTCGGTGAGGATCGTCTTGAGAAGACCCCACTTCTGGGCACCATGGTTGATGGTTACGACCTCCTGGTCGATGGAGACCGGCGGAGCGCTGGCCGTCTCAAGACGGATCAGCACGGGATCTTTCTGGTAAGTCTTCGTCAGCATCTGGATCCGGGACGGAAGCGTCGCGGTAAACAGGAGCGTCTGACGCTCGGGGTGAAGGGCCTTGAGGATTGTCTCAACGTCAGGAAGGAATCCCATATCGAGCATCCGGTCGGCTTCGTCGAGAACGACGGTATGGACGTGGGAGAGGTTGATGGTCCCGCGCTGCATATGGTCGATCAGGCGTCCGGGGGTCGCGATGACGAGATCCCAGGGTCTGCGAAGGAAGTCAATCTGGCGCCGCATGTCGGTTCCGCCGACGAGAAGGACGGTGCGGCTCCGGAGATACTTGCCGTATTCGCGGGCGGAGCGCTCGATCTGTCCCGCCAGCTCCCGGGTCGGGGAGAGGACGAGAATCTGATGGCGGGTCCGGTTGCCCTGGGCGCGCTTGTTTCGGTGAAGGGAGGGGAGAAGGAATCCTCCGGTCTTTCCGGATCCCGTCTGGGCCACGCCGAGTACGTCCCGTCCTTCGATGATCGGAGGAATGGTCTGACTCTGGATGGGGGTGGGGGATTCGTGTTTCAGGTCGGAAAGAGCGCGCAGAAGATCCGGATTGAGGCCAAGGGTCTCAAATGACATTGTTGCTCCTAGCAGAATGGATGTTCATGAGTGTGACGGCGGGGATCCCGGGGAGGAATTCATGCTCCATAGTGGAGCGTTCCCGGCACCGCGGCGCCTCCGCCCGAAACGGAAAAATCGGGGGGGTGGGACGCCGAAGGAACTGTTTACTCCAACAGAGTGCCGGGAATGATCAGCGGGGGTTGAACAAGCGGTCGGACATGAGTCCATCTGGCAGGGTCAAAACCTTGAATCCGGCAAATTCGGCGCATTCTTGCGCAGCGATACACAATCCACGATGCCCGACGTATATCAAAAGAGATTATCCATCGTGAGGGGCCAAAAGTCAAGAAGATTTTTACACGGGAGAGAATTTCGGGCCCTATCCCGCTGGCACCAGGGAAGCCTTGGAGGTGGAAAACCCTTGGCGTACCGTTCTTTCCATTCCTTGAGGAGTGAAGAAAAAAAGAAAAATGGCCACAAGCAATAATACGCGTTGGGAGGAAGCAAGCACAAGGAGGCTGAAAAGGGGGGGAGGGCAGGGAGCGCCGAAGTAAGGTGGCAGGACGGGATCATTCCCGCCCTGCCGGTGATGCACTACTTGATTGCGGAAAGCTTTTGGCGCTGGGCGGAGGTGAGAACCTTGGCGGCCATGAGGTGTCCGGTCAGGTGATCCGCAGTTGACTGGGCCATGAGCCACGCGATGTTGTGGAGATCCTTGTGAAGCTTCTTGCTGTTGACGTTGCTCTTTCCCGCCATGGCGAGATAGGCGGTCCGCTGAGCGTCGATCTTTTTGAACTGGGCAAGCGAGCGGGAAATCATGTTCCGGCGAATGACCTTAAGACGCTTGATCTGCTTCTCTGTGAGACCAATATCCTTGGCGTGGGCAAGGATAAAGGTCACGCCCGGGTGGTTTTTGAAGACCTGAGGAAGAAGGAAATTTTTCCCGGCCTGGGAGCGGAATTCTTTGAACATCTTGGCTGTTTTGGCTCCCGTCAGGGGAGGAAGGTCGTCTGCGTGGGCAAGGACGGGGGAAAACGAGAGGATGATGGCGGAAAGAAGGGGAAGGATAAAAGCTTTTTTAATCATGAAACGCTCCTTCAGAAAGATATGAGGTAGGTGACGCCAGAGAAGCGCGATGAAGATGATTGATCTGATTCTAGTGGAGGGGAGGCGTGAAGACAAGAGAAGCAGGATTGAGCCTCCGGGGAGGTCTCATCCTGCCCATGTTTGCAGCAAAAAGTCTGACCTATTTGGTGGCCAGGACCCATTTGGCGATTGATTCGGCCTGCTCCATGGACATTCCGGGATGGGGGGGCATCATCACGCCGCCGGTCACGTCATCCCAGTGGCCACTCCCTCCGGCAATGATTTTTTTTGCCAGCATCGTATCGGCATCTTTCTGTCCCCGGTACTTGTCAGCGACCATCTTGAAGGAGGGCCCGACCATCTTTGTGTCGATCGAATGGCAGGCGAAGCAGCCATTGGAGTCGAGCAGATCCTTTACGCCCCCAGCGTAGGCGGAGGAAGAGAAAACAAGAGCTGAGAAAATTCCGAAAGAAATGAAGAGTTTTTTCATAAGCGTCGCGTCACGAGCCTTCCGAAAGGGAAGGAGTGCGCTCTCCTTTCTTGAATGGGTCCCGGGCCTTTCACCCCTCGGGCCGGGAGTTCCCGGCTCTGCCTTCTCCCCTGTCAGCGGTTCCGGGATGATTGATCCGCTCTTTTGAGGTGAGGGTGTAATCTCTCGCTCCTATTATATCCCTGCTCCCCAGAATGGCAACGTCGGCAGTGTTATTTCTTTGTCAACAGTAGTAGTGTCTTACTCGTCGATTATTCCCCGGAGATTGTGGGGAGGAATTTCTGTATTTATAAATACTTTAAATTGACTAAATTTTAAATGTGGTAGCCTGTTTGATCATTGACACAGAGTTACCATTTAGAGATCATTATAATTGACCCAACTTCATTACATCGCCAGAGTTTCTTTTTTACAAGAATGCGGGGAGGGAGTACATGTCGGACAACAGGGTGACCATACGTCTCGAGCCGGAGCTTCATGAGTGGCTTCGGAAGAATGGAGGAGAAAACATGTCCTCCGTTGTGCGTTCGATTCTCGATGATGTGAGAGCCGGCCGGCTTGTTCGAAAGGATGAAGCCGGAAGCCAACCGGTGTCGGATATGGGAAAGAGCCTTCGGAAAATCGAGCGTTTATCGGAGACACTCGATGTCGAGTCTCTGGATCGCCTTGCTCAAACATGCGAAAGTCTTGATATCTCTCTCCGGAGAACTCTGGATGCCAACTTGCGGTCCTCTTCGCAACAGAAATACACCCGAATGGGGATCTTTGCCATGGCGGGTATTGCTCTGATACTGCTCTCGTGGTCTCTGTTCGGTCACCATGATCACGTGGGGCTGACCACCACAGCCTTCCATCAGATTTTCCCCTCCCGCTAGACGGACCGCTTTTTCATCCGTTCTACCAGCTCCGCAACCTGGGCAGACGGAGCGGAGATGGCCAGTCTCTTCCTCCACCGATCGAACAGCCTGGGTCCGTCCGCAACTCCCTCATGCAGTGATCCCGGATCATCGACCATGACATCTGTTCGTGGAAACAGGTGGATATGAAGATGCGGCAAAACCTCTCCAAAGCTCAGCGTATAGACCCGTCTGACACCGCTCAGCTCCAGGATTGTCTTGGTGGCTGTGGCTTGCAGTCGGGCCAGATCGGCCAGCTCCGCGTCCTCGAGCATGCCGGCATGCTCCACATGCCGAAGCGGGGCGACCACCAGGTATCCGGGGAGGTCGATGCCGGGCATGTGGTAAAGAAGGGAGTGTGAACTCCTCCGGATAACCAGGGGGTCTTCAGAGAGCTGAATGCGCTCGCAGAGGCTGCATGAGGTCGGCATCGTCAAGTCTCCCGGGTCGTCACTTGGGCAGAAAGATGTTCTTTCGCAGGATACTTTCAGTCAATGTTCTGGTGAGAGAGGCTCTTCTTCAGATCCGGAGTCCGTGGTCCCGCCGCACACATGTGTCAGTGACCGGGGTGTTGGAGGGGCAGCGGGGCGACGGGCATCCCCGGACCAATTTTCTGAAGATTCCCGACAATCACCAGCTCTCCCGGTAACAACCCTTTTGTTACTTCGACACGATCCCCGTCTGTGACTCCCAGCGTGACCGGTCTGATCTCCACGATATTCCCCTTGCCCACGACATAGACATATTTCCCCGTCTGGCTCGACGCCACAGCAGTCTGGGGAATGAGTCGGGCGTCCGGATGGTCTCCAATATGGAGATGAACATGGATGAACTGCCCGGGAATCAGGGTTTTTCCCGGATTTCTGATGGTGACCCGGGCGATCATTGTTCCGGTTGCGCGGTCCACCACGTTATCGAGAAAGGTGAGTCTCCCATGATATCGGGTGGAGGGATCCTCTGAAAGAGAGATCGTTGCGGTCACCGGCGCCTTTTTCTGGGTGGCCGCGATCAGGGCGATATCCGCCTCGGGAGGATTGAAGGTCGCATAAATCGGATCGAGCTGGACGAGGGTGTTGATATTCGTTCCGGTGGAAATGAGGGTTCCCGGGAAGACAAGGCTCCGGCTCAGCCGGCCGTCGAAGGGGGCGGTAATCTGGGTGAATCCCAGATTGATGGCGGCGAGTTCTTCGGCGGCCCGGTCGGAAAGGACGGAGGACTTCGCCTGGTGCATCTGGCTTGTCGACAGGTCATAGGCATCCTTCGACACATCCCCGTGGACCACCATCAGCGCATTGCGTTGCCGGTTGATCTTGGAATATTCGAAGTTGGCGGCATCCCGCTCCTTCTGTGCCTGGGCCTGATCCAGGGAGGCCTTGTAGTAGCGGGAGTCGATGCGGTAGATGATGGCTCCTTTCCTGACGTCTGAGCCATCAGAGACAAGCTGTTTTGTGAGGTAGCCGGTCACCATGGACTGGAGGGTGATATTCCGGATGGCCTCGGTCGTTCCCACGTAGTCTTTTGTCACCGGAACGGTTTTACTCT
>JAJZCZ010000030.1 GCA_021828805.1 Nitrospirota bacterium
CATTACCGATGCCATCGGCAAACTCGTGGAAAACTTCACGGCCATCAACGCCTCCACGCAACGTCAGGAAACAATCATTTCGAACTTTGCCTCTGTTCAGAACCAGCACCAGAATCAACAGGAAGGGATGTTGGCTCAGGAGACCCAGGCCGAGATGTTTTCCCGATTTCTCACAGAAACCGAAACCACCCTGACCATCTTTGTCGACCATATCGTGGAAAGCAGCAAGTATGCCATGGAGCTGGTGGCAAAGATCGACGCGATCAACACCAAGATCAAGGATGTGGAAAACGTTCTCGGAGAGGTCGAGGGGATCGCCAACCAGACCAACCTGCTGGCCTTGAACGCCGCCATCGAGGCGGCGCGAGCCGGAGAGTCGGGACGCGGGTTTGCCGTGGTCGCCGACGAGGTGAGAAAGCTCTCCCACCGGTCGACGGAGTTCTCAAACGAGATCAGAAAACACGTTCACGATGTCGGCCTCTCCATCCAGAGCACAGAAGCGATCATCACCACCATCAGTTCAAAGGACATGACCTTCGCCCTCCAGTCGAAACAGAATGTCCAGGGAATGCTCGGCAAGATTACGCAAATCGACCACCTCCGCCAGGAGAGCATGCTCCAGATCTCCCAGATATCCGAAGACATCGACAAGGATGTCCGGGAAGCCATCACCTCGCTTCAGTTTCAGGACCTGGCCTCCCAGCTCATCGGCCACGCCCAGGGACGACAGGAGGCCATGCAAAAAATTCTGGAGGGGCTCTCCTCGGAGGAGCAGGAGTTCATCAGCCGTAACGACCGCCTCGACCGGTGGCACGCCAAGCTCTCCGAGGCAAAAGAGACCATCGAAAAGACCCTGCACAACCCTGTCAAGCAGGTCAATGTGGATTCAGGAGATATCGAGCTCTTCTGAAAGGCAAGAAAAACGACGGCCCTCCCGGAACGCGGGAGAGGACAAGGGAGAAGGGGTTCATGGGAAAATCCATCCTTACAGTTGACGATTCCCAGTCTATCCGCCAGATGGTCGCCTTTACACTCAAGAGCGCCGGCTACGACGTGACCGAGGCGGTTGACGGCCAGGACGGACTCGACAAGGCCAAGCTCCGGGGATTCGATCTTGTTTTTACCGACCAGAATATGCCCCGCATGGACGGACTGACACTGATCAAAAACCTCCGGGGCCTTCCCCAATACAGAAGTACCCCCATCCTCATGCTCACCACCGAGGCCGGGGACCAGATGAAGGCCCAGGGACGGGCGGCCGGAGCCACGGGGTGGCTCGTCAAGCCCTTCGACCCTGCCAAGCTCCTTGAAGTCGTCAAAAAGGTTCTGGGTTAAGACCAGGATCTGGAGAAAAGATGATCTCCCTTTTCCGAACACGACGGGACCCCCGATGAACATCGACATGAGCCAGTTCAACCAGGTCTTCTTTGAAGAGAGCGCCGAGCATCTGTCGGAAATGGAGCGGCTCCTTCTGGCCCTCGACGTCGCCTCTCCGGACTCGGAAGACCTGAACGCCATTTTCCGCGCCGCCCACTCCATCAAGGGCGGAAGCGGAACCTTCGGCTTTACCGATATGGCGGAGGTCACCCACGTCCTCGAAAATCTCCTCGACCGCATGCGCAAGGGGGAGATGGCTCCCACCCCCGATATCGTCAACGCCCTTCTCGCCTCCGTTGACGTCATCCGCACCCAGCTCGACGGCCACATCGCCGGGATCCCGGCCACTCCCGCGGCCGCCGAAGAAATCATCCACGCGCTCAAGGGCTTCACGGAGCCCGGCGCCTCCGGAGGGGCCACGACCCCCGCCCCCGCTCCGGGAGGAGCCGGAACCGGGAACCCGTCCCGCCATTCCTTCCGGATCCTCTTCCACCCCGACCGGGAGTTCATGAAGCGGCCCAAGTCGATGGAAAGCCTCAAGGGGGAGCTCTCGCGCCTGGGGACCCTTGATATCAAGATGCCGGAGGAGACCGGGGGCGGAAAAAAAGGCCGCAAGGGGGAGGCGGGGGCGCCATGGATCCTCTCCCTCGACACCGAGGTCAACGAAGAAGAGATCCGGAACATCTTCGCCTTCATCGCCCCGCCTGAGGCCGTGGAAATCACCGCTGCGACGACGGCCGCAAACGGAGCCGGACCTGCAGCCACGGCCGCTCCGACCCCTCAGACCGCTCCGGCCCCTCAGACCGCTCCGGCCGCCCTGACCGATGGCGACGGCTACGGATTCTTTACCGACGCCCCCGGGGCCGACGCCGGAACAGCCGCCTCCCCGGCGGCCGCCCTGACCGATGGTGACGGCTACGGATTCTTTACCGACGCCCCCGGAGCCAGCCCCGCTACAGCCACCCCCCCGGCGCCGCAAACCGCAAAGTCCCCGGCGGCCGCCGTCTCTGCCACCACCCCCGCCACTCCCGCCAGGAATACGCCGGCGGCCGATCCTGCAAAAACCCGGGAGAAGGGCTCCCCCGGGATGGAAGCCTCCATCCGGGTCAGCGTGGAGCGGGTGGACCAGCTCATCAACCTCGTGGGAGAGCTCGTCATTACCCAGGCCATGCTCGCCCAGACCTCCGCCGGAGTCGACCCGGTCATCTACGAGAAGATGCACACGGGACTGGCCCAGCTTGAACGCAATACCCGGGATCTTCAGGAATCGGTCATGTCGATCCGGATGATGCCCATCAGCTTTGTCTTCAGCCGGTTTCCCCGGCTCATTCACGATCTGGCCACGAAGCTCGGCAAGAAGGTGGAGCTCGTCTCCGTCGGAGAGACCACCGAGCTCGACAAGGGGCTGATCGAAAAAATCTCCGATCCCCTGACCCACCTCGTCAGAAACAGCCTCGACCACGGTATCGAGCTTCCCGACGAGCGGACGGCCGCCGGCAAGCCCCCCGGAGGAACCATCACCCTCTCGGCCTCCCACCAGGGAGGCAACATCATCATCGAAGTCACCGATGACGGCCGGGGGCTGAACCGGGAGAAGATTCTTAAAAAGGCGGCGGAACGGGGGCTGCCGGTAACGGAGACGATGTCGGATAATGACGTCTGGATGCTGATCTTCGAGCCGGGATTCTCTACCGCCGACGTGGTTACCGATGTCTCCGGGCGCGGGGTCGGCATGGACGTCGTGAAAAGAAATGTCGCCGAGATGGGGGGAACGGTCCAGATCCGGACCATGGCCGGGTATGGAACGACCATCACCATCCGCCTTCCCCTCACCCTGGCCATCCTCGACGGGATGTCGGTCTCCATGGGGGGAGACATCTACCTGATCCCCCTCAACATGATCATCGAGACCCTCAAGCCCCAGCCTTCGGATATCCGCTCGGTCACCTCGACGGGCCAGGTGGTGCACGTGAGAGGAGAGTATCTCCCCATCATCGCCCTCCACCGCATCTTCAACATGCCGGCCGAAACGGAAGATCCAACCCAGGGGGTTCTGGTCATCATCGAGGCGGAGGGCCGGAAGGGCGCCCTCTTCGTGGATGCCCTGGTGGGACAGCAACAGGTGGTGATCAAGAGTCTGGAAACGAATTTCAAAAGAGTGCAGGGCATCTCTGGTGCCACAATCATGGGTGACGGCAAGGTGGCAATGATCCTCGACATTGCCACCCTGCTCAAAATGGGGTCATAGGAGCATGGAGAATGCGATGACGACGACAGCGGGACCAGCCGCACCGACAGTGACCGAGGGGGAGTATCTGACCTTCGTCCTGGGCAACGAGGAATACGGGATCGAAATCCTCAAGGTTCAGGAGATCCGGGGGTACGATACCGTCACGAAGATCGCGAACACCCCGGGATTCATCAAGGGAGTCATTAACCTTCGCGGGTCGATCGTTCCCATTATCGACCTCCGGATCCTTTTCCATCTGGGAGAGGTCGAATATAACCAGTTCACCGTCGTCATCATCCTCAATGTGAAGAACCGCATCATGGGGATTGTCGTCGACGGCGTTTCTGACGTCATCTCCCTCCAGGCCTCGCAGATCAGCCCCGTTCCGGATCTCGTGACCACCATCAGCACCAAATATCTTGTCGGACTCGGAACGGTCAACGATCACATGCTGATACTCGTTGATATCGAGCAGCTCATGACGAGCCAGGAGCTCGCCATCATCGATCACGCCGTCAACTGACGCCCCCTCCCGGAAGAGGGTGTGTCCATCAGAAGGAGCATCTCATGGCCAGAAGCGAAGAGGGGTTTTTTCAGAGAATTTTCGGAGGAGGCGGCCCTGCGGTGGATTCAGAGCAGACCGTCGACCTCAGAGGACAGGTGGCAGCCATCAACCGCTCCATGGCCGTCATTGAGTTCAACCTCGACGGCACCATCATCACCGCCAACCAGAACTTCCTGGGGGCTGTAAACTACTCCCTCGACGAGATCAGGGGGCGCCACCACCGCATGTTCGTCGACCCCGCCTTCACCAACAGCCCCGAATATCGGGCCTTCTGGGAACGTCTGGGCCGGGGGGAATACGAGGAGGGAGAGTACAAGCGCATCGCCAAGGGCGGCCGCGAAGTCTGGCTCCAGGCCTCCTACAACCCCATCCTTGACGGAAACGGCAAGCCCTTCAAGGTGGTCAAGTACGCCTCCGACATCACCGCCCAGAAGATCAAGAACGTCGACTTCCAGGGTCAGATCGCCGCTATCGGCAAATCCATGGGCACCATCGAGTTCAACATGGACGGCACCGTCATCACCGCCAACGAGAACTTCCTCTCCGTCATCAACTATGCCCTCGACGAGGTCAAGGGGCGCCACCACCGCATGTTCGTCGACCCCGCCTTCGCCAACAGCTCCGAATATCGCGCCTTCTGGGAAAAGCTCGGCCGCGGGGAATACGAGGCCGGCGAGTACAAGCGCATCGCCAAGGGCGGTCGCGAGGTCTGGATCCAGGCCTCCTACAACCCCATCCTCGACGCAAGCGGCAAGCCCGTCAAGGTGGTCAAGTACGCCTCCGACATCACCGCCCAGAAGGTCAGAAATGCCGACTTCCAGGGCCAGCTCGCCGCCATCGGCAAATCCATGGGCACCATCGAGTTCAACATGGACGGCACCGTCATCACCGCCAACGAGAACTTCCTCTCCGTCATCAACTACTCCCTCGACGAGGTCAAGGGGCGCCACCACCGTATGTTCGTCGACCCCGTCTTTGCCAACAGCGGCGACTACCGCGCCTTCTGGGAAAAGCTCGGCCGCGGGGAATATGAGGCCGGCGAATACAAGCGCATCGGCAAGGGCGGTCGCGAGGTCTGGCTCCAGGCCTCCTACAATCCCATCCTTGACCTCAACGGCAAGCCCTACAAGGTGGTCAAGTACGCCTCCGACATCACGCCCCAGAAGAACTACCAGGCCGAAGTCGCAAGCGTTCTCAAGGAGACGGCCCGGGTGATGGACCTGATCGCCGACGGGGATCTGACCGCCATTGTGACCGGCGAGTTCAAGGGCGAGTTCGCAAGCCTCAAGGATGCCGTGACAAAGTCGATCAACAACCTGCGCGGTATCGTCGAAAAAATCACGGAGTCCGTCGACCTGATCGCCACCGCCTCCAAGGAGATCGCCGCCGGGAACACCAATCTCTCCCAGCGCACCGAAGAGCAGGCCTCAAGCCTTGAGGAGACGGCCTCGAGCATGGAGGAGCTGGCCTCCACCGTGAAGCAGAACGCCGAAAACGCCAAGCAGGCAAACCAGATGACCGCCTCGGCCTCCACGATCGCCATCAAGGGTGGAGAGGTCGTCGCCCGGGTGGTGACCACCATGAGCGACATCAACGAGTCTTCCCGCAAGATCGTCGATATCATCAGCGTCATCGACGGCATCGCCTTCCAGACGAACATCCTCGCCCTGAATGCGGCGGTGGAGGCGGCCCGGGCCGGGGAGCAGGGCCGGGGATTTGCCGTGGTGGCCGGAGAGGTGAGAAACCTCGCCCAGCGCTCGGCGGCCGCCGCCAAGGAGATCAAGCAGCTGATCTCAAACTCCACCGAAAAGGTGGAAGGCGGCACACGTCTCGTGGAAGAGGCCGGAAAGACGATGGAGGAGATTGTGGCCTCGGTCAAGCGCGTCACCGACATCATGGCCGAAATCTCCTCGGCTTCCACAGAGCAAAGCGCCGGGATCGACCAGGTCAACCAGGCCGTCACCCAGATGGACGAGGTGACCCAGCAGAATGCCGCCCTCGTGGAAGAGGCTGCCGCCGCGGCCGAGTCCCTTGAGGAGCAGGCCCAGAACCTCTCGGAGGCGGTCAAGGTCTTCCGCCTCGGAGACGAGGTCACCGCCACCCGGGAGGTCGTCCCGACGGGACATGACCACCGGGCAACAGCCCCCCGGGCGATCAGCCATAACGGACACTCGGGGTCGTCGGGATCGGCCGGAAAAGCCCTTCCCGGAAAGGCACCGGCGCGACCCGCCGCGGCCCCGGCACGGTCTGCCCGCCCCAAAGCGGTCGCCGCCCCTTCCAAGGACAGCGGGGCCGACGATGACGACTGGAAGGAATTTTAGGCGGGAAGGGGTCCCGGTCTCCGGGAAATCCTGATGGAAGAGGTCACGGAAAGGGAGAAAGGCGTCCGGGAGTTTGGCTTCACCCGGACCGATTTCGAGCAGGTGAAGCGGCTGATTTACGACTATGCCGGGATCAACCTCTCCGACTCCAAGATGGATATGGTCTACAGCCGGCTCGGCCGGCGGCTCCGCGCCCGGGGGCTCACGACATTCCGGGACTATCTCGATCTCGTCTCCTCGGGAGACGGCGAGGAATGGGAAGCCTTCGTCAATTCGCTGACGACCAACCTGACGGATTTTTTCCGGGAGGCCCATCATTTCCCGGTCCTGTCAGACCATCTCCGGGCCGTCAGAAGCCGCGCGCCCCTCAACGTCTGGTGCAGCGCCTCCTCGACAGGCGAGGAGCCTTATTCCCTGGCCATGACAGCCGTTGAGGCCTTCGGGACAACCGACCCTCCGGTACGCATCCTGGCCACCGACATCGACACGAACGTTCTGGAAAAGGCCCGCGAGGGGGTCTACCCCCTGGAACGGCTGGCCAAAGTCTCCCCCGAGCGCCAGAAAAAGTTCTTTCTCCGGGGAACGGGAAAGAATGCGGGTCAGGCCCGGGTCAAGAATTTTCTCCGGAACCTGATCACCTTTCGCCAGCTTAACCTCCTCGACGACTCCTGGCCCGTCCGGGGCCCCTTCGAGGGGATTTTCTGCCGGAACGTCATGATATATTTTGACAAGCAGACACAGCGCAAGATTCTCGAAAGGTTTCTTCCTCTCATGAGAAACGACGCTCTGCTCTTCATGGGCCACTCCGAGGGGCTCCACCACGTGGCAGACCTCTTCAAGATCAACGGCAGGACGGTCTACTCCATCGTTCCCGGGGCCCAGAAAAACAGCTTCGACCGCAACACCAGGTAAGACTGCCAACACACGCGACCTATCCATTCAAATATCAACAGGACCGTCACGCCATGACCTGCATAATGACGGGATTCCGGGGGAGCGCTCCCCCGGGAACCCCGCTGAAATGACCGCCCGGGGATTTGAAGAGTCCCTGGCAACAAACAGCTATTACGACAGCCAGTTTAAGAAGAACGCGGTCAAGCTCCTGCCGGGAGAGTACTACTACACAACGAAAGACCTGCTCTTAGTCACCACGCTGGGCTCCTGCGTCTCCGCCTGCATCCGTGACCGCACCAACGGGATCGGGGGGATGAACCACTTCATGCTTCCGGAAAACGGCCGGAACGGGGGGGGTGAATGGGCCTCCACCCCGACCCGGTTCGGCGCCTACGCCATGGAGGTGCTGATCAACTCCCTGATCAAGCTGGGAGCCCGGCGGGACCAGCTTGAAGCGAAGCTTTTCGGGGGAGGGGCGGTCCTCCGGAACATGGGGATTCTCAATGTCGGACGCCAGAACGGCGCCTTCGCTTTAGACTATCTCCGGGAAGAAGGGATCCCTGTCGTCGCCCAGGACCTCTTCGACGCCTATCCCCGAAAGGTCTATTATTTTCCGGCCACGGGGAAGGTGCTCATGAAGACGCTCCACCACCTCAAGAACAACACAATCGTCGAACGCGAACAAAGCTACATGCAACGCCTTGCCCAGTCCGAAATCGCAGGAGATATCGAACTGTTCTGACCTGCTGACCCATTCATCCGCACTCGGGATTTTGCTCCCTGCCCCCCCCGGAGGACTCTTGGAACGACAGACCTTCATTGAGCTCCTGTCCTATGTGGCGGACCTCCACGCCATCATCAGCGCGACCGACCCCGAGGGGCTCATCACCTACGTCAACGACAACTTCTGCAATATCACCGGATACAGACGCGACGAGCTCCTCGGCAAGAACCACCGGATCCTCAAATCCGGCCACCACAGTCCGGCCTTCTACGAGAGGATGTGGAAGACACTGATCGACGGCTCTCCCTGGCATGGCCAGATCAAAAACCGGAAAAAGGACGGGACCTTCTACTGGGTGGAGGCGACCATCGCCCCCATGTACAGCCCTGACGGATCCCCGCTGGGCTACCTCTCCCTTCGTACAGACATCACCTCCACCATGGAGATTCTGGAGCGCTTGCGGCTTCAGGCCCGGGTCATCGAAATGGCCGGAGACTCCATCGTCATCGCCGACGCCCGTCTTCCCGACACCCCCCTCATCCATGTCAATCCCGCCTTCGAGGCGATGAGCGGCTACCCCTCGTCAGAAATCATGGGGCAGAACTGCCGCTTCATGAACCGGGACGACCGGGACCAGCCGGGAGTGGAGGTGCTCCGCACCGCGGTCCGGGAGGGATCCGAAGCCCGGACCGTCCTGCGGAACTACCGAAAGGACGGCTCTCTCTTTTTCAACGAAATCCATCTCTTCCCGGTGGTCGACGAGGGCGGAGGGCTGACCCACTTTGTCGCCATCGCGCAGGATGTCACCAAGAGGATCCTCCTCGAAGACTCCCTCACAACGGCCAAGGAAGAGGCCGATCGGGCCAACCGGGCCAAATCGGACTTCCTGACCCTCATCACCCACGAGCTTCGGACCCCTCTCAACGCTATCCTGGGCTATGCCCAGCTTTTGGGAAGCAAACCCCACTCCTCGCTCGACAAGGACGATGTCGTGCATGTCAAGCAGATCATGACAGCGGGGTGGCACCTCCTTGAGCTCATCGACCAGCTCCTCGACCTTGGCCGGATCGAAACCGGCAATGTTCTGATCTCCCCCACCAAGGTCCTGCTCCGGGAGCTTGTGAATGAGAGCCAGAAGCTCGCGGGCAATCTCTGGGAAAAAAAGCAGATCGCCTTCCATAACCTCGTTCCGGAGGGACTGGCCGCCCTGGCCGACCGGGACCGTCTCCGGCAGGTGCTGATCAACCTCCTCTCCAACGCCACGAAATACAGCGACGCCGGACGGACCGTGACCGTGTCAGGGATGATCCGGGATGAGTCGACACTTCTTTTGTCGGTGGCGGATCAGGGGTGGGGAATGACCCCCGAGCAGCAGTCCCACCTTTTTGAGTCCTTCAACCGCCTGGGCGCCGAGAAAAAGGGGGTTCCCGGGAACGGGGTGGGGCTCGTCGTCGTCAAGAATCTCATCGAAAAAATGGGGGGGGCGATCAGCGTCGAAAGCCAGCCAGGACGGGGCAGCGTCTTCATGATCACCCTTCCCCGCAACCTCTCGCCTTCCTGACGTCCTGGCTTAATCAAGCTCCTCTTCGTCAGTCCGGACCTCCTCTTCAAGGCGGCGGATCTCCGGCGGGACCGGGGCCTCCGGAGGGGGTCCCGCGTCTTGTCCCGGCGCCACGAAACGGGTGGCCACAAAGCGGGCCAGGGGCGGTCCCGCCACAAGGACAAAGAGAAAGCGGAGCGTCTGGAGGGTCATGACGAAGGGAACATCGAGGCGGGGGTAGGAGGCGGCGATGACCGCCACCGAATCCATCCCCCCGGGAGAGGTGGCAAGATAGGCGGTGAGGGGATCGATCCCCAGAAACCGGACGAGGAGGGAGGCCACCCCGGCGGAGAAGGCGATGAGGGCCAGGATGGCCAGGAGGACCCGGGGAAGGGCCCGGAGGGCATGGCGAATGATCTCCCGGGTGAAGCCGAGACCGATGGCAACCCCCAGAAGGCCGTAGGCGATCGCCAGAAACCATCGGGGAAAGGGGGTGGCCAGATGGCCGGTGGCGTGGAGCCCCCCCGCCAGAAAGAGGGGCCCCAGGATGGTGCCGGCGGGCACCCGGGAGAGCTTGCCCAGGAAGACCCCGACGGCCACGACCCCCAAAGACAGAAGAAAGGACAGGGGGGCGACAGGAGAAAACCAGGGCAGGGAGGGGGCCGAAGAGAGATGGATCCCTGCCCAGACCCGGACGACGAGCGAGGCGGTCATCACCACCACCGCCACCCGCAAGTACTGCATGAAGGCCACCAGCCGGGGGTCGCCGCCGTACTCTTCGGCCATGACCATCATCGCCTGGGCCGCCCCGGGGGAGAGCCCCCAGACGGCGGTCGTCCCCGGAAGCGCCCCCATCCGTCCCAAAAGACCGCCCAGGAGGTTGCTGGCCACAACCACGGAGAGAACCGCCCCGAGAAAGACCGGCCAGTCGTGGAGGAAGGTCGTGACGATCCCGGGGTTGACCGTCTGGCCGATCATGACCCCGACCACGCCCTGGGCGGCGATCTGGAGAGGGCGGGGAAGGCGGATCCCGGCGCCGGAGACTCCAAAGGCGACGGCCGCGATCATCGGCCCCAGAAGAAGCGCCGCCGGAAGGCCCAGAAGGTTTAAAATCGTCGCCAGGAGGAGGGAGAGTCCCCCCTGGAGGCCCCATCGGAGGGGTGTGGACAAACGGTTGATCGGCTTTCTCCTTTTCGGATCCGGGTTAAAGGTCGAGACCTGTCAGCGGGGTCTTACCGGAATCCCGGAGGCCGGATACTTCCGTTTTCCACATCTAACATGGCTTCATTCGGCAACAAGATTGCGTTTTTAAGTCTTAAGCTCGTTTCTCCAACGATGTAGGCATACATACTGCTTGGAACAAATTCAAAGACAACATCCTTATACTTGAGCTCTCCGTAAACCGATCTTGTAGTGATGAGAACCTTTTTATCTCCAATCCCATTGCTTCTAACAAAGTCGACGCAGTTTTCTAACTGGCTATTATCTTTCAACGCACTATCAGACCATTTAACTTCAACGATCCATTCTGCTTTCTGGGAAAAAGGAGAGAGAAAGACCAAATCTATCTCTCCCGATTGCCATCTCGCAAAATACAATGCATCTATTTCCAGACTATGGAGCCATTGGCTATAAATTGCCGTTTCAACCAAATGTCCCATATCAGGATCTTCTGGATCCAGCTGACCAAACAACGCCGATCGCATTGATGGATTCGTCAGGTAAACCTTGAACAGAATGACGCGCTTAAAGTGTCTGGAGTTTTGATCGATCCTGTTGACTCGACGAATGAGAAAAGCGGCTTCAAGATATTCCAAATAACGTTTGATTGTATTTTTTGCCACACCGGAACCCTTGGAGAGATTTTCAAGGGAGATCTCCATGCCTGTGTTGTATGCCAATGTCGTAAAAAGCCTATTGAGCTCTTGGATATCACTAATTCCGTACAGGCTGGGCAAATCGCGGAGTAAAACCTTGTCAATGATGTCGCTTTTTATATATCGGCTCAGGTCTTTTTGAATCGTGGCAGAGAAAACCGCTTCGGGATATCCGCCGTAATTTAAATAATTACAGAATTCCCTGTTCAGTTCTGCAATATTCAAAGCAATGGGGAGTCCAGACTCCGATGATTTGATAAGTTCTTCTTTTCTGCCGATGAAATGGATATATTCTGAAAATGTTAGCGGGGGAAGAATAAATTCAGTAAACCTTCCGGCACCGGATTCGCGACTCTTGAGCTTCAGCGCAGCAGCGGCGGACCCTGTAACAATGAACGTATAGGCCGGAAAAGAATCCACCAGGGACTTCAGATGAACTTCCCAATCTCGTAAATATTGGACCTCATCAAAAAAAATATGAAGATTGGAATCTTTCGCATGATTAAAGCGTTTTTGGAACATCATCAAAATTTTTTCAAGCGGGAGATCGCTATAGAGAGGGGTGTCCAGAGAGGCATAAATCACAGAATGACCGTCAACCCCCGAATCAAGCAGATCCTGTATCGCCTGGAAAACGATCACTGTCTTTCCAACCCTGCGTGAACCCATGATAACAACGGCTCGATTTACTGAACGGTCCCGCACAAGATTCATCAATGGCTGAAAATAAAGCCGTCGTTTGAATGTCGAATAATGCTTGTCGATTCCGGCGCCTTTTGCCCACCATGGATTATCAAATTCCAGTCGATGGAAAACTTGTTTTTCTGAGATAGTTACCATCATTCTCTCCCGATTTTACAAAATAAGATCAGAGCTCTGATCTTATTTTGTTTACGTGTTTTAAGTCAATAGAATTAAAGATTTTATACAAAAAAAATCAGCAGTTTTTTCAAAAACACAAAAAATTGGGAGAGAAAAACAAGAGTAAGACGAGGTTATGGGGGAGGGGAAAATTGAGACAAAAATCAGGGGGGTTCTTAAGAACAATAGGAGCACTCTTCGAAAGCGTTACCCCCTCGAACTAAAAGGTCCGGATCGTTCTCGCCGATCCTGAAATAAAAGAAACCGTGACCCAAGGGGCCTCCGCGCATACCATCCGCTATTCCCGGCTCCTGAAGCGGAAGAAACAGGTTTTGGAAAGACTTCTTTGCCAACCGTTCCCCTTTTTCACACTCCGGGTCTTGAGGCCTCATCCTCGCCGCCATCAAGATCACCATCGGGAATCCAATCGAGCGGGCCATGGCTTTTTCGTTGTGGACGGCGAGGGAGCAGTTCTTCTGGGACGGGAACAAGCGGACAGGCCGAATCATGATGGCGGGGGAATTGATGAGAAATGGGTACGATGCCTTGTCTATTCCGAATGCTCGGAGGGAAGAATACAACCGAAAGATGATTGATTTTTACGATTCCGCCGATGCAACGGAAATGATGGTGTTCTACCAGTCTCTTTTTCCTTCGGATATTCGGGGAAAACATGCTCCCCGAAATCCGGACAGAGTGATAAGGTAAAATCATGCTGTATCCATAATGTCCGCGCTGTTTTCCGGATCGACGACCAGGAAAGACCGGGACGAAGAAGAGCTTCGATCGCGACTCTATCAGGAGATTGGCCAGCTCAAGGTCGGATTGGACTGGCGAAAAAAGTGCCACCTCTCCTGAATGAAAAGCGGTCTCTCGTGGAAAAGGGATCCCGAAAAAAGCCTCCCGGGCAGCAGCCGGAAAATCATGGCAAACAAACCAGGATTCTCCCCGGATTTTAGCTGAGCTCCCGGATCATTCCAGGGAGGAAGGCTCCCGGGCCAGCCCCTTGGACAAGCGTTCGGAGGTGAGGCGGATATGGTCCGTAAAGGCTTTGAAGCGTTGAAGGCTTGACGAGTTGCCGATGGCGATAAATCGGATGCGTTCGACGGTATTGCGGGTATCGGTTAAGGGCCGGTATTGAATGTTCGCACCGACCTTACTTTCGGGAAGGACGGCGGATCCGATCCCGTTCTGGGCCCAATCCGCGAGGGCGCTGTAGCTGAAGGCCTTTCCTTCGTATTCGTTTAGCGGAACCCTGGCTTTTTTAAAGATTTCCCGCGTGACCCGTGCCAGGCCGCAGGAATCGGGAACCATGACAAACTTTTGGTCTCCCAATATTTTGGCAGAGACAAATCCAGATCCCTGAAGGTCGGGGGCCTGGGAAATGAGGACAAGGGGTTCGTCGTAAAGAGCGAGCTGCGTCATTTTTTCAAATTCTGAGATAAGAGGGACAAAAATAAAATCCAGGCTGTTTGCGTGGAGCATCTTTTGGAGGGGATCCACATTCTCTTCGTAGAGAACGACTTCATACTCAGGATGGCGGTCCCGGAAGCTTTGGACGAGAAGGGAGGTAAATCCGGGATTCACCAGCGGGGACACCCCGATCTTAAGGATCGCCTTTTCGGGGTTCAAATAGTTTTTGGCTTGAAAGATCAGGTTCGACTGGGCATTCAAAATGGCATTGATCAGCGGAACCATGGCTTTTCCGAAAGGGGAAAGGGTCACCGTCCGGGTCGTTCGTTCGAACAGCTTCGCCCCCAATTCTTTTTCAACCAGGGCCACCCCGTTGGAAAGGGTGGATTGTGTCACATTGCATCGCTCAGCGGCCTGGCTGAAGGATTTTAGCTCTGCCGTTTCGCGAACGAATCTCAGATGATCCAGATTCATGAAGGAAGACCCCTGACAGGATTAATCGAAAAAACAGAACTATTTTATTAATAATATCAATTTCTAAATTAAAAAGTAATCTGCTAGGGTGAGTGCGTGAGGATGTCACACCATCCAACAATGCCCGTTGCCCTCTTGCCTGCCGGTCCTCATCCCGCCTTGGGGGCACACAAAGGAGTGACCATGACCTATCTCGAGATCACCTTGAAGATTCAGGAAAAGAATCGACCGGCAGCCGCCGGGGTCTACAGCACGTTCAAGAACCCCTTCCTTCAGACCATCGCCGGGGCCAAGTCAAAGGAGCTTTTGGTGCGTTCAGAGGACGTTCAGGTTCTGCACGGGTTCGAATCCGTCGAAAGTGCAAACAATTACCTGAAGAGCCCCCTCTTTACCCAGGATGTCGTGTCCGCTTTATCGCCACTGCTTGAAGAGGCGCCGGATATCCGCATCTATCATGGGGTCTGACCCTTAACGGACCGGTTCAGAAAGATCACACGGAGCCCTTTTGAGGGCTCCTTTACTTTTTCTTCCCCACACACGGGTTCAAAAGCTGAAAATCGCACCCCCGCCTGGCTCCACGAAGGCGATCAGGGGGGGCGCCATTAGGGCGATCCGTGACAGGAGGGAAGGAGGGAGGCGGGAAAGGGCTGACTTGAAACGAGGGGGAAGAGGGGGATCGGAGCCATCAGAGCGCTCCGATCGGGGTTCCCCCCGGAGCAATGTGAGGACCGTATCGATGAGCGGTGACAAGCTCACCAGACCAGGCCGGGAACGATTCCTTCAACGTCGTCTTCGGGGAGGCCTGGAGACATACCTGAGATTCATGCCAAAGACGATCTCGAGCGTTCAACAGTCTTATCGTACGTGATCACTCAAACAGTTCCGCATGTGTTCCCGCCCTGACAAAGACAACTGTTCCAGGGGTTGTTTCATTATCGAGCTTCTAAACGAGAAGAAAATCCCTGCCCACATGACACTCACGAAATCCGACCCAGCCCCCTTGTAACGGATGGTCCTGCCATTCGGGGCCAAGAGAAGCGTCACTGGCGATTATCAGCAACATGACTTCTTTGAGCCGGGTCATGTCGAACCGACCAGAGCGGGACAGGCGCTCCCAATCCTTGAGAAAGTCTCTCGAAACGTCTGACGACCGGGGAAGGGTCGTCCGTTTACTTTCCGCGTCTCTTTTCAAGATCGCCGATCAGATCGGAACCATTGTGATATCGCGCCCGCTTTGCCTGGACAATCTCGTCTGCATCTTCCATCGCCCGCCGGGTCGTGGCATTGGGCACCTTGAGTTCAAACGGAAGCTGCTTGTCTGCAACAACGCGCTTGAGAAAAACCCGGACGGCGTCTGAGAGAGACAGACCCATATCCTCCAAGGTTTCTGCAGCTTCTTTCTTGATTTTCTCGTCAATTCGAACGTGAATTATTGAAGTGGTAGGCATGGCTTCCTCCTGACGTGATCACAATGGGATCGGAGGCGGAGGTACTCCCCGTCACGTAGACAAAAAGAGTCTTATCTGCGGGCGCCTTCCGGCGCACCATTGGCATTGCGGTCTTTCGGATGCCTCCTCCCTCACTCTATGCCACCCTCATGGATCCGGCAATCCTCCCGCCTCCTCCCCCCGTTTCTTTTTCCCCCAATTCGTCCCACTCGGGGACGATGGTCGGTGCTTGTTTGACAACTGTAAATATACACATTACGATATCTCTGTGATAAAAATATTCCGGCATAAAGGAATCGAAGGATTTTTTCTGACGGGTTCGAAGGCCGGCATTCAGGCGTCCCACGAACGCCGACTCCGTCTTCAATTGACTCGTCTCGACGTTGCGAGGAAACCGGAAGACATGAACGCTTCAGGATGGAGGCTTCATTCGCTGAAAGGGGAGCTTCAAGGTTTTTGGGCGGTCTGGGTGGATGGAAATGTTCGGTTGATCTTTCGGTTCGAGGGAGAGGACGTTTATGACGTTGACTATAGGGATTACCATTGAAGAAGAGAAAGAAAAATGAGCAGAATGTTTGATCCGGCCCATCCGGGAGAGATCCTGAGAGAGTTTATACCTGAGGGCATGACAGTGACGGAATGCGCGTCCAGGCTTGGCGTCTCGCGCGTGGCCCTGTCCAAGATCCTGAACGGAAAATCCGGAATATCGGCGGAAATGGCCATCAGGATCGGTCTTCTTACGGGAACAACTCCCGAATCTTGGCTGGATAATCAATTGCGTTGGGAGCTTTTCCGGGCCGAAGGACATGCGCGTCCGGAGATCTTTCCTTTCTCGAGAGTTTCAGGAGAGAAAGAAGGATTGAGCCGAGAAAGGGCGGATTTCAGACGATTGGGGAAAGGGGATCAGAGTAATCAAAGCGTTCTGTAAGGGGTTCTTCAGGGGCTATGTGAGGGCCATACAAATGGGTGTAGCCAAGCTCACCAAACCAGCAGGACGATCTGTTCGAGGTCGGATTCGGTGAGAGCGGTCATAGGTCCCCTTTGGACGGACACCCGTTCTTTTCATTGGTTTTTGCCTGGAGCCATCACAAGACTGCCGTAAGTCCCTTCCTCTCGACGAGACTCAACAACTTCAGGGAAGGACCGCTTGGGCGTTTTTCTCCAATTTCCCACTTCTGCACGGTCGAAAGGCTCGTGTTCAGCACCGACGCAAACACGGCTTGGCTGACATGTTCTTTTTCCCGCAACGACTTAATCCTTTCGGGTGTCATTTCGGAAATGCTGGGGGTGGTCAACGCCTCCAACTCGTTCATTCGCCGCTTGTCGATCAGCCCGATCCTGTGCAATCCAGACGCCGTATCCTTCATTTCGCTTGCGATTCTATTCGTGATTTTCTTTGGTCTCATGGACCACCTCCACAAATTCACCCTCGGAAAGGGCCAAATCCACTTGCTGATCATTAAGCTTGAGAAGATCTACAGCCATTTCCTGAAAGATTTTCAGTTCCTTGTGACTGATATTGTCTCGCTCGTTTTTCTCGAACCCGTAGAGAAAGACCCAGCGGTCAACCTTTTGGGTCGCCACAATTACCCGGACGCCACCACGCTTTCCTCGTCCCGGAAGACCCACCCGCTTTTTTAAAACGCACCCGCCGAGATCCGCGTCGATCAATCCCTGCTCCATTTCGGCAACGGCCTTGGCGAGAGCTTGGTCTGACAACCTGTTTTTCTCTTTCCACCGCACGAATGTCCGAAGGAGGAGTATGCGTTTCACGAAATAATTATATCACTAAGTGATATGGACTGGGAAGCCCTCGTCATGTTTCCCTTCGAGCCCTTTTGGTTCGGACAATCTCCTCTGCTTCTTCCATGGCGCGACGGGGGCGGCGTCAATCGAACAATCTCCGCAAGATACTATAAATAGCCGATTTAATAGAATATGTTTTTTGAGCATGCCCCCAAATATGCCCCCAATTTATCGATGTTGGGGTCTGAGAACGAAGGGATGATGGATCTTCATTCCCCTCACATATGGGATATACTCGCACTGAGGAACTAACAATGCCTAATTTTGAAAAGCTTTGATGAGAAAAGCATATTTTCGGATCAGGTCATGTAAAGATAAGAATCCGGACCTTCATATTCCCATCGACCATCCATTCTATTTGGTTCTGGGGGATACCATCTGAAGCAGAAACCTGTTTTATGTTCCCGACCGATGAAATCTTTGTATGCGATATATCCGGATGCCCAAAGAGACATTTTCCCTTCTAATACCAAGCGGGTACTTGATTCGAGATGGCAATATTTCTGTTGAATTTCATTTGAACAGCCGGGTTCAAGTACCATCCCGTTTGGCACTTTAAACTTCACAGGGAAATAGTCAGGGGGGTCAGGCAATTCTTTGAGAACCCTCAATAATATGAAAATATTATTCAAATAGGCGGGAGTTCTCCCAACATTCTTCACCGGGATCCTAATAAATGGACTGTTATCAAGATCAGAAGTAAATATCTCCTCCGTTTCCCTTCCAGATTTCGTCATTTTCGCCTTCTGGACGATGATAATTGGGGATTCCATGTTCAAGGTAGCTTCGGCAAGCAGTTTAGTAGCCTCGCCCGAAATTCTAGTTGCATCCGCTGTCTCCAGGGTAGCCCTAGCTGTTTCAAGCGTTGCTTCCAGGGTTTTCTTCATTTGAGTAAACTGTAGGTATCCGACACAAACCAGTCCAAAGGTAAATATCGCGACAATACCGGCGAATGTTGCGTTCGGGTCAGTCTTTATCTTTCTCCACCAGCTTTCGTATTCCTGACTTTCAAGATTCTTTGGGTTTGGTCTACCCGTGGAACCTATAGCCAGATGATCAGAATTTTCTTTGAGATTATTCGACTTTGTAAAAACTGGTGCGGGATTTCGGTGTTCGTAGACATTCAGAGAAGCAGGGGGAAACCCGCCTCCATCCAATGCGAATGCTCGAGAAGAGAAAAACAGGAGTTCGATAAACAGGAATACAGTTTTCATTGCCCGTTCCTTTCGTTGAAGTATCGCAAGTATATACTCTCCATTTGATTGAGATACCTCTTAACTTTCATTTATGCTTGCTCAATAGTGTGGCTTCTTCATATAAAGTAGGTTCCGACAAATCACAACTCCAGGAGTCCTATGAAGGAATTCCGAGAATATCTTAAGCAGATTCAATCTGAATTCAATAGCGGTCACGCAACAGAGCACACCTACCGTCCTGCTTTGAAAGGTCTCATGGAATCGCTCGAATCCGGCATTGAAGCAACCAACGAGCCTCGCCGGATCGAATGCGGAGCCCCGGATTTCATCATCTCCCGAAAAGGTGTTCCTCTTGGATACCTGGAAACCAAAGACATCGGGATCTCTCTCGATGACACTGAAAAATCCGAACAGCTTCTCCGTTATCGGAATAGCCTCCCCAACCTGGTTCTGACGGATTATCTCGCGTTTCGCCGATATGCCGATGGAAATCTTCGCCAAGAGATCCGGATCGGACGGATCGAAAAGGGGAAGATCTATCCCTTGCCGGACAACTTTCCGGCTCTGTCCGACCTCCTGTCGCAGTTTCTGGAAAACATGTCCCCCTCCGTCCCGAGCTCGGAGAATTTGGCCCTCCGCATGGCCGGGAAAGCCCAACTGATCCGGGACATCATTGGGCTCACCTTCGAGAACGAAAGTTCCGAAGGAGCGCTACATGGCCAGCTGGAATCCTTCCGGAAGGTCCTGCTTCATGACCTGACCCCGGCTCAATTTGCCGACATGTACGCCCAGACGATCTGCTACGGACTCTTTGCCGCCCGATGCAATGCCCCCGCAGAAGAAGTCTTCACACGACAACAGGCGGCCTACGATCTGCCCAAAACTAACCCTTTCCTGCGAAAACTCTTTGGTCATTTGGCAGGTCCGGACCTTGACGACAGGATTGCTTGGCTTGTGGATGACTTGGCACTGCTTCTCAATCGAACCGACATTCAATCGATTTTGAAGGACTTCGGAAAGGGGGAAGGCAAGGAAGATCCGGTGGTGCATTTTTACGAAACATTCCTGTCCCATTACGATCCCAAAATGCGGGAACGGCGGGGAGTCTATTACACTCCTGAGCCAGTAGTTTCCTATATCGTTAGAAGCGTAGACCTGATTCTTAAAAATACCTTTCGACTGGAAAAGGGTCTGGCCGACAATTCCAGAATGGATATCCGAGAGGGGAAACAAAAAATCGAGACGCACCGGGTTCACGTTCTGGACCCGTCCACGGGAACAGGGACCTTTCTCTACGAGGTGATCAGGCAAATCTCCGAATCCTTTAAGGGGAACAAGGGCCTCTGGACCGGATATGTGTCCGATCATCTTCTGCCCCGCATTCATGGTTTCGAGCTTCTCATGGCCCCCTACGCCATTGCACATCTAAAACTGGGTCTGGAACTCAAACGTCTCGGGTATGACTTCCATTCGGAAGAACGCTTGGGAGTCTACCTGACCAATGCCCTGGAAGATCCCCACCCGTTTTCCGGTGCCCCCCTGTTCATGCGATGGCTCGCGGATGAGACCAACCACGCGGACAAAGTGAAACGGAAATACCCCATTATGGTGATACTGGGAAATCCGCCCTATTCCGGGCATTCGGCCAACATGGGGGAATGGATCGCCGGATTGTTGAGAGGTCGGGATTCTCTGGGACGAGAGAAAGCGACCGGGAGCTATTTCGATGTGGATGGAGAACCGCTCGGAGAGAAAAACCCCAAGTGGCTCAATGACGACTATGTGAAGTTCATCCGGTTTGCCCAGTGGCGGATCGAGAAGACGGGGTATGGCATTCTAGCCTTTGTCACCAATCATGGCTATTTGGACAACCCCACCTTCCGGGGAATGCGAAAAAGCCTCATGGATTCGTTCGACGATCTCTATTTTCTGGACCTCCACGGCAACAGCAAGAAGAAAGAGAAAACGCCGGAGGGAGTCCCGGACAAGAACGTCTTCGACATTCAACAGGGGATCGCCATCGGGATCTTCGTCAAGCGGCAAGGTCGGGCGGCAAGGAAGAAAGCCCCTCGTCTCTTCCATGCCGACCTCTGGGGGGAGCGGGAGGCCAAGTACCATTGGCTGTCTTCGAATGATCTGGAAACCACGCATTGGAAGACGCTCATACCGAACGCCCCTTTCTACCAGTTCGTTCCCCAGGATGAGCATCTGAGGGAAGAATACGAGAAGGGATGGAAGATCACGGACATCATGCCAATCAACAGTGTTGGTATCGTAACGGCCAGGGACGAATTGACAATCCAGCAAACCCCCGATGCTGTTTGGGAAACGGTTTCGGATTTTGTATCTCGATCTCTGGAAGAAGCCCGTGAAAAATATAGCTTGGGTCCGGATGCCCGGGACTGGAAAGTTGAAATGGCCCAGAATGATCTCAAAAAGTCGGGACTGTCAAAAGACAAGAT
>JAJZCZ010000031.1 GCA_021828805.1 Nitrospirota bacterium
ACGGGATCGATCCGGAAGCCGCAAGCGATGGCCCTGGGAGATCATGGGGGGAAGAAGGGTGGAAAAGTCCTGCACCGCAAGCGCCGTGTTTACGGTATCAGCATCAAAGCTGATGGGGGGCTTTTTCTGGGAAGAGGACTTGTCGGTGGGAGGGAGACGGACGCCCGCCTTCAGGAGCATGCGGGCATGGCGAAGCTCGCCCTTGAGATTTCCGATCTGGATCTGCTCGTAGGTCACGATCGCCGTCGATATCAGAAAGAGAAAAAATGTTCCGCCAATAACGATGGTCCTCTCGTGCACGGACTGTTTCTCCTCACAATTCCAGACAAAAAAAAGCGCGACCGGGAACCCCCGGCCACGACCATTTCAACGTCCCGCCGATATGCGCTCGGGACCTCTTCTCTGGAAAGAAACCGCCAGAAGAGGTCCCAAACGCTTGCAAGCAGACTACTTCTTCTTGTGGCGAGACTGGCGGCGAAGCTTCTTGTACTTGTGTTTCCGGATCTTCTTGCGGCGCTTTTTTACGACACTCGACATACGCTCTGTCTCTCCACAGGGCCTCGACGGATCCTCTCTCAGGAGGGCCTCCGCGATCACCCTTACATGTTTGACTCAAGGCCAAAGGATCGGCCTTTTTAAGGGATTCTTTTCGGAACAAAGTTAGATACTAACGTAACAGAGTCTATTGCACAACCCCAAACTCACGAAATAAAGGTTATAAATATAATAATATATATGGATACCCTTGTATTCGTAGCCGTTTCAGCCTTGAAGCTTTCTGTATCTCTTTCTCTGTCAGAAGATCATTGCGACCGTCTTAACCTGCCAGGGCTTTTCCGGGATCCTCACCTTCCGAAGTCCTCGGCTTGCCCAGAAAGCAAGGAGCGTTTCTCTCGTACCGCCATCCGGCGGAGAGCCAGAGTTCAAGCGGTCGCCCCCCCGGCGATGTTGACCCCGGTGAGGACCACGATGGGGCTGCCCATGGTCACAACGGGGCTGCCCACACCGGGAAGGCTCTAATAAAGCGTCAACGCAGAGAAAAAGTGATCAACGATTCTGGGAGGCGTCCGACCGGGGAAGGACCAGGATCTCCCCGGGTCTGAGCCGGTGCTCCCTCTCCCGGGCCTGTCGCTCAAGCTCAAAGGGATCCGTCCGAAGGGCCGCTACCCGATGGTCGAGATCCGCCACACGTTGATCGATGCGAACGAGGGTCTTTTTCGCCTCTTTTTCCGCCATCACAGAGGAGAGAAGGGCTCCGAGACCGGTCGAGGAGGAAACAACAGCAAACAGGGCCCACAGCCAGAGCCCCGTTCCGGCCACCCAGTAAAAGACAAGCTGGCCCGTCCCCTCCGGACGGTCCTTCTTTTTATGGTCGGCATGCTTTCCACTCGAGTGACCCATGGTCTTTATCCTCGTCGTACAAGGTCAAGGCCGGCATAGCGGCCGGTATCCCCCAGGGCCTCTTCGATTCTCAGCAGCCGGTTATACTTTGCTGTCCGCTCTCCACGGGCCAGCGATCCCGTCTTGATCTGGCCGGCTCCTGTCGCCACCGCAAGGTCAGCGATGAAGGTGTCCTCGCTCTCTCCGGAGCGGTGGGAGATCATGGCCCCCATCCGGTTCATGAGGGCAAGTCTTGTCGCCTCGATGGTCTCGGTCACCGTTCCGATCTGGTTGAGCTTGACGAGAATGGCGTTGGCCGCATGGCTCCGGATCCCTTCGGCCAGAATCGAGGGATTCGTCACAAAGAGATCGTCCCCCACCAGCTGGACCCGGCTCCCGATGCTGGAGGTCATGGCAATCCAGCCTTCCCAGTCGTCTTCGGCAAGACCGTCTTCGATGGAGATGACGGGGTAACGGGAGATCAGTTCAGCATAGTAGGCGACGAGCTTTTCTCCGGAAAGGCGGCGCTTGCCCCCGTCAAGATGGTAGGAGCCTTCCCGGTAGAATTCCGACGAGGCGGCGTCGAGGGCGAGAGAGATTTGCTCTCCCGGACGGTATCCGGCCTTCTCGATTGCCATCAGAAGCAGATCGAAGGCCTCGTCATGGGAGCCAAGAGAGGGCGCGAAACCTCCCTCATCGCCCACGAGGGTCGTCAGCCCCTTCCCCTTCAACACCCCCTTGAGAGCGGCAAAGACCTCCGCGCCCATACGAAGCGCCTCGGAGAAGCTCTCCGCCCCGTGGGGAACAATCATGAATTCCTGGAAGTCCAGATTGTTGTCGGCGTGGGCCCCCCCGTTGATGACATTCATGAAGGGGGTCGGAAGGGTCCGGGCGAGAGCGCCCCCGAGCCAGCGGTAGAGATCCAGTCCCCGCTCCTCCGCCGCCGCGCGGGCGGTGGCCATGGAGACTCCCAGCATGGCATTGGCTCCCAATACCGACTTGTTAAGGCTGCCGTCAAGAGAGATAAGCGTCTCGTCGATCAGAGCCTGGTCATCCCCGGGAAGCCCTTCGATGGCGTCGCGAATAGGGCCTTCCACATTCTCGATCGCCTTTCTCACCCCTTTTCCGCCAAACCGGCCGGCGTCATGGTCCCTCATCTCGAGCGCCTCCCGGGATCCGGTGGAAGCCCCGGAGGGAACGATTGCCTGTCCGGTGGCGCCGGAAGAGAGCACGACCTCGACTTCGATGGTGGGGTTTCCGCGGGAATCCAGGACTTCCCGGCCGTGAACGCGGTCGATCTCGCTCAATTGAGCCTCCTTGTAAGGACGTATCTTTGATAATGTTTCATGGACAGAGGGACTTCTCCGGAGAAGTCCCGGTCGACGAAATGATTGTGGCACATGGCGCATTCACGGCCGGCGACAGGGACCGCGTGATGGGCCACCCGCGCATATCCATGAACATGGCATTTGATGCAGTTGGCGTTCGGGACCCCCCCCGGCCGGTAGCTTTGGGCAGGAGACGGATGTCCAAAGAAATGTCGGCCAAGCTCTTGAAGACCCGTCAACTGGGCCTTGATCGCCCCCGTCATCCCCGGTCCGGAATGGCAGTCGATACAGCGTCCGTGATGAAGGGCCGCTCCCGAGGCATGCCATGTCTTCCCGAAAATTCCCATCTCATGGCAGGAGAGACAGAAAGAGGGGCTCTCCTCGAGCACTCTTCCGCCCGCTGACATTCCCACGCCAGCAAGCAGAAGCAGCAGCAGGCCTCCCAGCAGCCCTCCCCGTTTTCCCGGTGCGTTCATGACCCCTCCCCGACCCGCTCTTCAAATCTCACAACACGTGCTGTCGGGTCCTTCCAGAGGATCTCCGGGAGAGGATCAGCGGGAAACGGTTCCGCCCCCGGCCCCCCCCATTTTGACCGAAAGAAGTCGTCTTGACCAGTGCCACTTTCCGCTGGCCGACCAGCCTCCCTCGCCGATGAAGCCGACTCCCCGGGCATAGTATTCATACAGGATCTGGGTGGATCGCCGGCTGATGAGATTGTACGAAAGACGGCGGCGGACAACCCAGCAGACAAAGGTCCCCGACGGAAGGGTCACGCGGACCTTCCCCCAGACCCGGTCATGGATCCGGTTCTCCCCATCCTCTCCCGACCAGGTGTCCCCCTTGTGAAAGGGAAGGTGGACACGGATCAGTGGAGGGTGGTAGGCAAAGACGCTATGGGAAAAGGCCGAGGTGCTGCTGTTCTTTGTATAGGCGCCCGTGGCCGGATCAAACCGGTAGACCGAGACGATCGTCCGGGTGGGGAAGTTCAGATAGGCAATCTTCCGGGTCACTTCAATCTCCCGGACCGGTCCACTCCCCGGCAGTGGACGCGTGATCTCGTCCACATGGATGCGCCCCCCCAGCCCCCCGAAGGTCTTTTCCATAGGAACAAGCGGAAGATAGTCGAGCGGCCCGGAGCCTGTCTCCTCCGCTCCCGCCGGACGATCTCCTCCCGGCAGGAGGGTCAGCGCGACAAGCGCACCCAGGAAGATTCCACAACAACGGCCGATACTCTCTCTCATGACGACGGGCTCCCAAGCTTTGCCCGGAGGATCTCGCCGACCTTTTCAGGATTCGCCTTTCCCCGGGATTTTTTCATCACCCCTCCCACAAAAAAGGCAAACAGACGGTCCTTCCCCTTTCGATAGGCGTCCACTTCAGAGGGGTTCTCGGCCAGAACCGCCTCGACGAGCGAGAGAAGCTCCCCCTCGCCCGAAATCTGGGCAAGGTTCGAGCGGGAGACAATCGCCAAAGGATCGACCCCCTCCTCCACCGCCTTCTGGTAGACCTCCTTGGCCTGGGAGAAGGAGAGATCCCCGCTGCAAACCTTTCCGACAAGGGGAACAACGGCCGATGGCGCGGTGACACCCGACAGGACCCCCTCTCCCCGGCGATTGAATTCCCGGAGCACTTCGGAGAGGACCAGAGAGAGCCAGCGTTCACGGCCCTTATCACCTCGTGTCGCGGGAGTTGCCTCAAGAAGGGAGACTCCTTCCTCGAAGTAGGCGGCAAGCGCCTCTTCTCCCACGATTGTCTCGGCATCCGCCAGCGGAAGACTCAGGGTCTCCACAAGCCGGGTCACCCGGTGTTCGGGAAGCTCCGGCATGGCGCGGCGCTCCTCCTCGACCATCGTCTCCTCCACCCGAAGCGGTGGCAGATCCGGATCTGGGAAGTAACGGTAATCGAGCGCCTCCTCTTTGCTTCTCATGGGCTTTGTCGTCCCGGAGGAGGGATCGAAGAGGCGGGTCTCCTGTCGAATGGTCTCACCGGCCTCGACAGCATCAATCTGCCGGTCGATTTCATGGAGCATCGCCTTGTGGACAAAACGGAAGGAGTTCACATTCTTGATCTCGACCCGGGTTCCAAAAGGCGCTCCGGGGCGACGCACGGAGAGGTTGATGTCACAGCGGAAGGACCCTTCCTCCATATTTCCGTCGGAGACCCGGGTGGCCCGCAGGAGCTGTCGCAGCCTCTTGAGATAGTCCACCGCCTCATCCGGGCTCCGGATGTCAGGCTCGGAGACAATCTCGAGAAGAGGAACCCCCGCGCGGTTTAAGTCCACATGGCTCTTGTCGGGGATCCCGGCATGGAGATTCTTCCCGGCATCTTCCTCAAGGTGCATCCGGTGAATCCGGATGGTCCGGTCCCCGGCCGATGTCCGGACCCGGAGGGTTCCCCCCGAGAGGAGGGGATGGGCATACTGGGAAATCTGATAACCCTTTGGCAGATCGGGATAGAAATAGTGTTTTCTCTCGAAAACGCTCACGGGATTGACGGTGCAGCCGGCCGCCAGCCCTGCCCGGAGCCCCAGCCGAACCGCCTGGGGATTTAAAACGGGAAGGGAGCCCGGATGAGCGAGACACACCGGACAGACGAGAGTATTTGGCGAAGCCCCAAAGCGGTTTTCGCACCGGCAAAACATCTTTGTCTTCGTCAGAAGCTGGGTGTGAACCTCGAGGCCCACCACCACTTCGTAGCCCCGGAAGAGAGGCGTTCCCTCACTCATTTGCGTCCTCCCGCTCCGGCAGGAGCATTCCCGTGCATCGCATGCACCCGGGGCATTTCCGCCGGACGCTGCCGGGAGATCTCCCGGGCCAGCGCCAGAAGCCGACCCTCCGACCAGGGGGGCCCGATCAGATGGACGCCGACGGGAAGGCCATTTTTATCGGTTCCCGCCGGAACCGACAGCGCCGGAAGTCCGGCCAGGTTGGCCGTGATGGTGTAGATATCTGACAGATACATCGACAACGGATCGCCGGTCTTTTCTCCGAAGGCAAAGGGAGGGGTGGGCGAGGTGGGCGTCAGGATAACGTCGCACCGGGAAAAGGCCGTGAGAAACTCCTGGCGGATCAGGGCCTGAACCTTGCGGGCCTTCCGGTAAAAGGCCTCCTGATAACCCGCCGACAGGGCAAACGTTCCCAGAAGGATCCGTCGCTTGACCTCGAGGCCAAAACCCTTGTCCCGGGTCTCTTCGTACATCTCCCGGAGACTTCCTGTTCCGGAGTTCCGGAAGCCATACCGCACTCCGTCAAATCGGCAGAGGTTCGAGGCAGCTTCCGAGGTTGCCAGAACATAGTAAACATTGATCCCCATGGCGGCATGGGCAAGATCAACCTCTTCTTCCCGGACACCGTCGGAGGAGAGCGCCTTCCGGACCTCCAACAGTCTCTCCCGGATCGAGCCGTCGAGCCCGTCTCCAAAGAGGGCAGAGGGGATGCCCAGGCGCAATCCGGAGAGGGTCGTCTGCGAGAAGTCCCGTCGCATCTCTTCGGGGTCACGGGCAACGGTGGTCATATCGAGAGGGTCGGCCCCGGCCATCGCCACGATCGCCTCGAGGGCATCCTCCGCCTCCACGGCAAAGGGGCCGATCTGGTCAAGGGAGGAGGCAAACGCCACCAGACCCGACCGCGAGATGCGGCCATAGGTGGGCTTTACGCCAATGACACCGCAAAAAGCCGCCGGCTGCCGGATCGACCCCCCGGTATCAGAACCCAGCGACAGGGGTGCAAGCCCGGCGGCCACCGCCGCCGCCGATCCACCGGAGGAGCCGCCGGGAACCCGGGTGGGGTCCCAGGGGTTGCGGGTGGGGCCAAAGGCCGAGTTTTCCGTCGAGGAGCCCATGGCGAATTCGTCGAGGTTGGTCTTGGCAAGGATGATGGCGCCCAGAGAAAGCAGACGGGACACAGATGTCGCCGTTCTCAGGGAGCGATATCCCTCCAGAATCCGGGAGGCGCAGGTCGTGGTCATGTCCCGGACTTCGAGATTGTCCTTGACCATGAGGGGGTAGCCGGTCAGGGCCGAGGGCGCCTTTTCCCGCCGGAGGCGGTTATCGAGCTGGCGGGCCCGGTTGATCGCGTTATCGTTAACACTCAGGCAGGCATTGATCTCCCCGGAGAGCGCCCGGGTCCTGTCCAGAAAATAGGCCGTGACCTCCTCGAGGGAGAAGCGGCCTTCATCGCGACCCCGGGCAAAGTCGGCAAGAGACCCGAAAAAGGGATTCTTCACCGCCCCCCCTTCCGGCTCGGGGAGAGAGGCTTTTTCTTGACAGGGGAGGAGGTCCGGGCCGGGGCAGGCTTCCGGGAGGAGACGGGAGCAGGCTTCTTGGAGGAGACGGTTTCGGCCGTCCTGCTCTCCCGCACCGCATTTTGGGGGTCCACCATGATAATCACCGGACGGTGGTTCGGAACCTCTTCGGGGGTGAGGAGACCGTAAGAAAAGATGATGATCCGGTCTCCCACCGCTCCCTTCCGGGCCGTGGGTCCGTTGAGACAGACTGTGCCCGACCCTTTTTTGCCTTCGATGACATAGGTGGAGAACCGCTCCCCGTTGTTGAGGTTGCTGATGACGACCTCTTCGTAGGGAAGAATGCCGGCCGCCGCCATGAGATTGGTGTCAAGCGTCAGGCTTCCTTCGTACTCGAGCTCCGACTGGGTCACCGTCGCCCGATGAATCTTGGATCGCAGGAATGATCTCAGCATGGCCTACCGACCCTCCTCAAGAATGCGGGGAACCCGGAAAAATCCCCCGGCGGCATCCGGAGCCAGAGCGAGGGCCTCTCCCGTGCGGGAGAAGGGGGAAGGAAGATCGCGGGCGAGGGAGCTCCCGGAAAAGTCCGTGGACCCGGCAGCCTCTTCTGGCACAGAGACGGTCCCCAGGGCCTCCACGTAGCCCAGTATGGAGGAGATCTCCCCCGTCATTCGCTCCGCCTCCGCCTCGGTCAAGGCGAGTCCCGCCAGGCGCGCAACATTGAGAACATCTTTCTTTTCAAGATTCACTCTGGCATTCCTTCCCGGAAAATCGTTGAACTCTCCCCAGCATCCCTTCCGCAACGCGGCTCATCATGGCGGGATCTCTTGATTATATCCCAACCGTCCCGTCTTCTTAAACAGTCCGTCCCGACAGAACTCTTGGAGTATGGCTCTTCTTTTACGACCTCTCCCTACTCCCCGGCAAAAGTCAGGTTGGCCAGCCGGGCCAGAAGCGTGCGGGAGCGGCCGTCGGAGAAGCGCACCACCACCTCCAGATCGGGGTCGGGCCGTCGCGCATCGAGAACCACACCTTCCCCGAACCGGGGATGGAGCACCTTCTTCCCGATCCACTCCTTCCGGATCACGCCGTGGATCTCCCCCGTCGCCGGCTCATCACGAGACAATGACGGGCGACGCGCCCCCGGTCCGGACGCCCCTCTCGAGAAGGCTGGCTCGACAGCGACAGAAGAACCTTGCCCCCTCCGGGGCCCGCTCCCGGAAAAAGAAGCCGGGCGCCCTCCCCTCTCCCCGAACGATCCGGAGGCCCCCGCAGAGGGCCTCCGGGACATCTCCGGACGGTCTCCCGCGGAGAGCTCGGGGGGAATGTCCAGAAGAAAGGGCGAGGGGCCGAATGACTGCGTTTTTCCATAAATTCGCCGGGTCCGGGCCCAGGTGATCTGGAGCCGCTCCCGGGCCCGGGTCATCGCCACATAGAAAAGCCGGCGCTCTTCTTCGACATCAGTCGACGGACGGCCTCCTGCCATGGAGCGGAAGGGCAGAAGATGATCCTCGAGACCCGCCACGACCACACAGTCGAACTCGAGACCCTTTGACTGGTGGATGGTCATCAACCCGATCCTTTCGCGCCCCTCTTCACCAGAGCCTTCGCGGGACAGGGTCAGATCCTCAAGAAAGGTCGACAGGGTCTCCTGGCTTTCCCCGACAAGATCCCGGAACTCATCGATGGTCACCAGCCGTCTCCGGCGCGTCTCCTCGTCCTTCTCCCGGGTCACCCATTCCCGGTAGCCCGTGGCCGCCACCACGCGGTCGAGAAGGTTGAGGGGAGTCCCCCCCCGGGCCGCCGCTTCCCCTCCGTCACCCAGAAGGTCGGCGAGCTTTGCGAGGGGCTCTCTCCGTCCCCCCCGTTCGGCCAGACGCCGGAGAAGTGCGACAACCGGAAGATCCGGCTCCGCCTCTGAGAGACGGGCCAGCTCCTCTTCGGCCTCCTCGCCCTGCCCCCGGGGCGGCACGTTCAGGATCCGGGAAAGGCTCAGACGATCGTAGGGGTTGACCAGGAGACGAAGGAACGCCACGAGATCGCGGACCTCACGGCTTTCGAGAAGTCCTCCACCGCCCGGCTTGAAGAAGGGAACCCCGGCCGCCGCCATCGCCTTTTCCAGAGGAAGTGACTGGGCATTGGTCCGGAAGAGGACCGCCGCCCGGGAAGGGCGCCCCCCGCCGGCAATCCACTCCCTGAGGATCCCGGCCACGCCCCGGGCTTCGGCCTCCTCGTCGGGGAACTCGGACAGGAGCACAGGACTTCCGGATCCCCGCACCGCCGTCACACTCTTCATATAGCGGCCGTCGTTTTTGCGGATGACGGAGGTCGCCGAATCCACAATGGCCAGGGTCGAACGATAATTGCGGGACAGGACAACCCGACCGGCTCCCGGATAGTGCTCGGAGAATCGCTGGATATGCGCGACCTCGGCTCCCCGGAAGCGGTAGATGCTCTGATCGTCGTCCCCCACCACCGTCACGTTTCTCCGGTCCCGGGAGAGCAAGCGGATCAGCTCCTCCTGGAGAGGATTCGTATCCTGGTACTCATCAACTAAGATGTGGTGAAATTCCTGACGGAGGGAGGCGGCGACATCGGGCTGGGATGACAGCAGGGCCACCAGCCGACAGAGAAGATCGTCATAGTCGAGGGAGCGATTCTTTTTGAGCCCCTCTTCGTACTCTCCATAACATGCGGCCATGAAGCGCCAGGAGCCGAAAAGCCGCTGGGCCAGCTGGGGGCCGGGGGGCTGGCGGGCGTTCTTCCACCGGCTGATCTGGCGCAGAATCTCCTGTGGCGGAACATCCTCCTCCGAGACCTTGTGGCGGCGCATGATTTCCCGCACCAGCATCTTCTGGTCTCCGGCATCGGAGACGGTAAAGTCAGCCGGAAGCCCTGCCCTGTCGGCCAGCCTCCGGAGGAGCCGGGCCGACAGGGAGTGGAAGGTCCCCACATAGGGAAGCCGGGCCTCGGGAAGCCGGTAAGAGATCCGTTCAACAAGCTCCCGGGCGGCCTTTCGGGTAAAGGTCGCCACAAAAAAGCTCTCGCCTCCCCGTCCGCTCCGTTCGATCAGAAAGAGAAGTCGCTCAATAACGACCCGCGTCTTCCCCGAACCGGCAGGGGCGAGGACAAGAAGGGGACCCTCCATGTGGGTTACGGCTGTTTTCTGCTCGGGATTGAGACCCGGATCAGGCCAGGGCTCCGGATCGGGACAGGGAGTGCCGGATTCGAAGACGTTCACCCCTGTCCATGTCCTTCCTCTTGGAGGATCCGTGAGCGCCAGACTCCGGCAAAACGGGCATCGGCCTGCTCCGCTTCGTCTCTCGCCACAAAAACGATCTCCCGGCCGGAAGGCGCAAAGGACGGACGGCAGTTCACAACCCGTGCTGTCGCATCGACCGGAAGAATCTTGTTGGGACTTCCCCCCTCAACGTTCTGCAGGAGAGGCTCGGTCGGCCATGTCCAGAACGGTTTGGAGTCGGGTCGGGTCCGGAGATAGAGAAAGGAATCTCCACGCGGACTCCACAGGGGATAGAGGTTATAGCCGGTTTTCACAACAGGGGTCGGGTCTTCCGCTTCCGGCCGGAGCAGGGCCAGCCCCCGACCTCCGGACTCTCCCTGCATCTCCATCAGGATGTTCCCCCCCGCCGGCGACACCAGCGGATAGAAGAACTCGCGATGGACGAGAAGGGATGTCGCCTCTCCCGTCTGCAGGTCGAGACGAACGATGGTGTTGCGGCGTGTAGGGCTCTCGATCCGTCGATCTCTCGTATGAAACCAGAGATGCCCTCCATCCGGAGAAATCGAAAAGTGGTCGAGGTGTTCGGCGGTACGGTAGACCTCCCGGGAACCCTCTCCCCGAGACCAAAGATAGATCAGGGACTCTTCCCGGAAGCGCCCCTCCTTGAAGCGGACGATATAGGCCAGGCGTTCTCCATCCGGCAGCCACTGGAATTCGCCCAGACTCTCCTCATGGTGATGGCGGGAGGCCGGCCACTCGATGACATCTGTCTTGTTTTCCCCCAGGAGACCGCAGATCGTCAGCTGGTCTCCCATGACGATATGGCGTGTAGTCTTCCAGAGGATCTTTCGGGTGTAGGGCTTCCAGCGCTGCCGCGTATGAATCGCCAGGTGACGTCCGGACGGAGAGATGCGAATGGACTGGGGACGAACCGCGTCGGCGTCGAAGGGGAATAAGGCCGTCTCTCCGGTCTGGGTATCGAGACGGGCCAGCATCCACTGGGACCCGAAGTGCTCCCAGTTCTTGCGGTCCTGATGGAAGATGACATAACGGCTGTCAGGGCTCCAGGCGGGGACGAGCTCATTGGCTCCACGGCCCCGTTCCCGATAGTTGACTGCTACGAGGTTGTTCCCCACATCGTGGAGAATCTCCCGGGTGGAGGCATCGATGACGGTGAGACACCCCAGATCCCGGGTTTCATGAATGGTATCGGGATCCGTAATCCGCACACAGGCGATCTTTGTCCCGTCGGGTGAATAGGCGGGAACAACAACTTCGACCTTTCCCGGAAGGACCTCTTCAGTTTCGATGCTCCACTTTCTCGTCATATCAAAAGGCTCCTCATAGGACAGTCACTATTCAACGGTGACAGATTTGGCAAGGTTTCTCGGCTGATCGACATCGTTGCCCATCAGGACAGCCGTCCGGTAGCTCAAAAGCTGGAGAACGGCCGTGGCAAAAAAGATGCCCTCCCAGCCCTCGCTCGGGGGAAGGGGATAGGCAGGCAGGACCGGCGCCGTTTCGGGAGAGGCGATCGTCAGCACCGTTCCCCCCCGGGCCTCAACCTCCCGGATGTTGGACCACTCCTTGGCGGAGAGATCAGGATCGACAAGGGGGGCCACCACCAGGACCCCCGGCTCGATCAGCGCGATGGGGCCGTGTTTGAGCTCACCTCCGGGATATCCGTCGGCGGGACGGTAGGTGATCTCCTTGAGCTTGAGAGCTCCTTCGATGGCCAGGGGATAGTCGAGTCCCCGGCCGATGAAGATAACAAAGCGGGAAGCCGCCACTTTCTCAGCCAGCCGGTCGATGAGAGCAAGATCCACACTTCCCAGGAAGCCTTCGAGACGCGCCGGCGCCCGGAGCAGAATGTCGAGAGCCCTCCGGGAGCCTTCCTCATCGCGCAGCCCCGTGCGACGGCCCAGGTGCAGGGCCAGGAGCCAGACCGCAGTTATCTGGGCAATAAACGCCTTGGTGGACGCCACGCCAATTTCTGGGCCGGCCCGGGTGAGAAGGGTGGCTTCAGCCTCCCGGGTGACCGAGGAACCGGGAACATTGGTCACCGCCAGGGTCAGATACCCTTCCCGCCGGGCATGGTCCAGGGCTCCCAGTGTGTCGGCTGTCTCGCCCGACTGGGTGATGCCGACCACCCAGGCCCCTTTCCGGATCCGGAGAGGGCGATAGCGAAACTCCGAGGCAATCTCCACCCGCACCGGGATGTCGGAAAGGGATTCGATGAGCTGACGACCAAGAAGAGCCGCATGATACGAGGTTCCGCAGGCCACAAAGACAAGCTCGGGAGGAGACGGGCCCAACCGTGTGAGCTCGGAGAGCATGACCCTGCCGTGGCCCGGGGCAATCCGCCCCTCCAGCGTATCCATGATCGCCCGCGGGCCCTCGAAGATCTCTTTTTCCATGAAATGGCGATAATGGCCTTTTTCCGCCGCCACGGGATCCCAGGGGACCTCCTCAAAGACAGGAGAGACCGGGGGGGAGCCATCGATGGGGAGAAGCTCAAGGCCCTCCGGACCGATGGCGGCAAGGACGTCGGGGGGCAGGGGCATCACCTTCCGGGTCCACTTGAGAAAGGCCGGAACATCGGAGGCGAGAAAAAACGACTGCTCTCCTTCACCCAGGAGAAGGGGGGCCCCGCGTCTCACACCCACCAGCTCTCCCGGACGCTCCTCACAGAGAACCGCCAGGGCATAGCTTCCCGAGATTTCCCGGAGCGCCCGCCGGACAGCTTCAGGCAGGGAGCCCGTCGCCCTGAAATGCCGGTGGACCAGATGGGCCACCACCTCGGTGTCCGTCTCGGAGGTAAAGGAAAATCCTTCAGAAGAGAGAATTTTCCTAAGCTCCCGATCGTTTTCGATAATGCCGTTGTGGACGACAACGATGGGGCCCGAACGGTGAGGGTGCGCATTCCCCTCAGTGGGAGCCCCGTGGGTGGCCCAGCGGATATGTCCGATCGCCGGGCCGGGGAGACCGGTCCGTCCCTGACAGAGAGTGGCGAGGTTGGACAGCTTTCCCGAGGCCCGAACCACGTCGATCCTGGCATCCCTGTCGAAATAGGCCACCCCCGCGGAGTCGTACCCCCGGTACTCGAGTCGCGAGAGGGCCTCAAGGACAAGGGAAACAGGTTCTTCCGGGCCAATATAGCCGATGATTCCACACATCAGGACAATTCCTTCTTGCTTGAATTTTTCTTGGCTTCCCGGCGCCGGCGGTAGCGGGTCCCTCCTTCCGGACGGGCCTCGGAGCGGGCCCGGGAGAGGTAGAGCGCTCCTGGAGGGACATCCTCCACCACCGTTGAACCGGCGGCGATGACCGCTCCGTCCCCGACCGATACCGGGGCAACAAGCTGGGTGTCGCTCCCCACAAAGACATCAGCGCCGATCGTTGTGGAGAATTTCTCATAGCCATCGTAGTTGCAGGTGATCGTCCCGGCGCCGATATTGGTGCGCTCGCCCACTGTCACGTCGCCGAGATAGGAGAGATGGTTGGCCTTGGCCCCTGCTCCCAGGACAGCTTTTTTTGTCTCCACGAAGTTGCCCAGATGAGCTTCCCGGCCGAGTCGGGTCCCGGGACGGAGATGGGCAAAGGGACCGACAACCGCGCCCGGACCCACCACCGCCTCCGTCGCCACGACGTAGTCCCGGATCGTGGCTCCATCTCCCACCTCGCTCCCGATGAGATGAACCCCCATCCCGACACGGCAGCCGGTACCGACCCGGGTTTTACCCTCCAGGAAGCTCTGGGGAAGAAGAACGGTCCCCGCCCCGATCGTGACATCGGGGCCCACATCGGTCCGTGCCGGATCCTGGAAGGTAACACCCTGCTCCATGTGGCCCCGGTTGATTCTTTCCCGAAGAAGTTCCGTCACCCGGGAGAGCTCCTCCTGGGTATTGACCCCCCGCATCGAGTCAGCGGAAGCCTCATGGGTCCGGACCTCCCCTCCCCGGGAGACGACCCGCGCCACGAGATCGGTGAGGTAGCGCTCTCCCTTTCTGGGATCGGGGAGAATCTTGCCCCGGGCTTCATGCAGGATGGTTCGGGGAATCAGGTAGATGCCGGCATTGACCTCCCGGAGGGCCCGCTCTTCGGAAGAGGCTCCGTTTTCCTCCCGGATCCCGGTCACCTTTCCCGAGGAATCCCGAAGGATCCGGCCGTATCCGGTGGGATTATCAAGACGGGCCGTGGTCAGAACGAGTGCCTCTGGGTACTCGCGTCCCAGAGCCACCAGAGCGTCGAGAAGAGCCGTCTCGACCAGGGGGCCATCCCCGTTTAACACCAGAAAATGGGTCGCCGGTCCCTCAAGAAATATCCGGGAGGAAAAGAGGGCCTCACAGGCCCCCCATGTCCCGTCCGGCTTTTCCTGAATGACAGGCTGGAGGGGGGGCGCCTCCCGGCCCGCGTGGACTGTCTCAACGGGAAGACCGCCCGGCGGAACGATCACATGGATGCTGGCAAGGAGAGGGCCAAGGCCTGCCATGGCACGATAGGGGTAGGAGAGAAGAGGGACTCCGAGAACCGGTGAGAGGACCTTGGCCACGGGAGAGCGCATCCGGGTTCCTGATCCGGCAGCAAGCAGTACGCCGTCAATGACCATGGCTTCAGTGGTCATAGTTTTAGTGGTCATGATAGACCTCGTCTGCCCCCCGGAGCACCGGAAGACTCTCGGGCATTCCCAGGCCGCCCGAAAGAATCATCCGGATTCCCTCCTCCACGGGAATCCCTGTTTCACGCACCAGGGGTTCCGGGACGAAGGCCTGCACTCCGATATAAAGATTGTTGCTGGGGAAGAAGATCGAGGCATAGCGAACCGGATCTCCCTCGAGGGTCACCCACTGGGTGAGAAAGCCCATCGTGTAGGCCCCCGCCTTCGGATACTCCGCCAGGACGACCTTCCTGAACCCTTTTCCTCCGGAAGGAGAGAAGGCATCCAGGATCGTCTTTACCGCCGTGTAGAGCTTCTTGAAAATGGGGATGTGGTTGAAGACTCCCTCAAGGAGAAGCAGCATCTTCCGACCGAGGACATTCGTGGCGACAATGCCCGTCAGGAAGATGATTCCCAATAGGACAGCAACCCCGAGTCCGGGAATGGGCCGGCCGACCACAAGGGTCACCAGAGGGTCGAGCAGGGAGTCGAGAAAAAGAAAAATGCGGTAGAAAATGTAGCTGGACAGGGCCACAGGGAGAACGATGACAAGTCCGGTAATGAACTGGGTTTTGAGGGTGGCCCGAAGACGGTCACCGCTTGACTGGATCCACCCCAAAGGGGCCCCCCTTCCTGATTTCCCGCCATCCTGATTCCGGGACTATCCTACCTATTTTGACGATCCGGGAGCAAGCGCTTCCTCTCCGGGACGCACCCATCGGTCCATGGAGGTATGGAGCCCCACGCGTCGGCCTCCCGAGCGGAGACTGACGACCGGCACGCTCGGGCTCTTCATCACCTTCTGCCAGGCCCGGGTATACTCAGAAAAGAGGGTATCAAGAATTCTGCCCTGGTCTCCGGAGGGCAGAGATCCCCATCCCGGCCCAACCGTCACCCGCAGAACCCGTCCCCCGAATCGCAGCGATTCCCCTTCAAGAACCGGGCCTCGCCCGGCCGGAAGCCCGGAGCCAACGGCTGTCACGATCCGGCCGGCATCCCGGGCCAGCTCTGTCTCCCGGCTTCTTTCCCCGGACAGACCGGCCGATCCCGGGGAGGGTCCCGAAATCCTGACCATCGTGAGCAAAAGAACCGCAAGAAGGGCTCCCCCCAGAACGATCACCCCCCAGCGTCTTCCCATAATTTCCTCCCGATTCTCCCGGCCTTTCCTTCGCCCATACCCCCGAGATCAGACCTGGCTGGGACATTCCCGACACAATATTGTATCATCGAAAAAAGTCCGGAGGAAAAAATCCTCTCCACACTCAGGAGCCTTGCCGTCCATGTCGTCCCAATCATTCAAGCGAGTTGCCGGGGTCGTCGCTCTTCTTCTCATCCTGATCAGCCCGTCCTCCGGGTTTGGAGGATCGAGAAGCCACCGCTACTATCCCTCCACAAGCCCGCAATATGCCTCTCAGCTCGAGATTGAGACAGTGTCACTCCTCTTCCGGAACAACAACATTCTTGCCTCGAATACCCGCCACACGATCGTCTTTGTCAATGTCAGCGGTCTCCCCGAAACCGTTCCGCAAATAGAGGGGACTTCCCGCTCCGTCGACGTCGCCTCCGGACAGGCGGTCGTCGTAGCCGGCAACACCCATACCGCCCCCCTCCCCTCGGAAATCCCTGTACCGGCACTGTCGGTCGGCATCGCCCCCCTCTCCATCTCGGAGGCGAACGGTATCCTCTACATTGCCGACGCCAGTGGCCGGATCGACGCCTTAAACCTCGAATCCAGCAGCCACGACATCATTGTCATCCCCGACTCAAAAATCCGGCTGAATGCCGGCGCACACATCTCCAAGCTCCTCAATCGCTCTCCCACCATGGGCAAGCTTCTGGGGATGGCCACGACTCTCCCCCTTGATCCCGGGAAGCTCTCCGTCGTAGCCGGAGGAGGCACGATCCCCCCCGACAAGAAACCGCTTGACGCCCTTCGGGCAAGGATCAGCCCTGTCGGCCTCTCCGCCGACTCCGAGGGAATTTATATGGTGGGGGAGACGGGACATATTCTCTACATCAACAATACGGGGGCACCCCATGATGTCCCCGTGCGGGAAGGACGCTCCACCCGCACCGTCACGGTGCGTCCGGGAGAGATCTTTCTGGTTGCGAGCCGGGGAGATGAACATGACCTGCGCCCAGGGCTCGACCCCGTCCCGGCGCTCTCCTCCACCATGAACCCCACCACGATCATCGCCTCCGACGGACAGATTTTCACGGCCGATCAGGATGGCAACATCGACATGATCAATCTGACGACCCATCCCGTGACCCTTCCGGGAGTCCCCGGAGAACTGGCGCCCCGGACCCTCGAGCCGGGGATGGTCCTGCGCATCGCCGGAGGGGGAACCAATCTCGTCGGCTTCACTCCCGATTCCGCCCTGAGCGCCATGATCCGACCCCACTCCCTGACCTACGATCCCCGGGGATTTCTCTACATCGGGGACATCGAGGAAACCCACCAGGCCGGTCGGGTTCTTGCCGTCAACGTCTCCGACAAGCCGCTCGTCCTTCCCCTCATGAGACACGGGGCGTTCAGAAAAGTTACCCTGGGCCCCGGAGAGATCGTCTCCATCGCCGGCAATTCCCGAAGACGCCCACTCACCGGAACAACACCCACCCCCGCGGGAGATACCGGCATCGAGCCGGTCCAGCTCTCCTACCGAAACGGTCTTCTGGCCATTGGAGATCTTCTGGGGTCCATCGACCTCGTCAACCTGACCCTTCGGAACCGGCGGGCCTTTCCTAATGACGTTCACTCCTCTCTCCTGCTCCCTCCCGGCACCATCCTTTCCCTGATGGGCAACGGCTTCGGCTCCTCGGAAAAACCCTCTGACGAGGCCAACTGACCGGGCGGGGCCCCAAAAAGAACCCGCCGGTAAGGGAATTAGAATCAGCGTTCACACACGGGGACCGTTCAGGAAATTCCGAAGGGGGATTCGAGCAGGCGAAGGGTGGGAGGGTCTCCTGAGACGGGAGACGGGCACTTCATTTCGAGGGTAACTCCCAGGGGCCACGTGGCCATCGGCCGTCCATGGCCCGGGAGGGGCGAGGCAAGCACCGGAATCTCTCCCACCACCGCAAGGACAAGTTCCTCCGCCGACTTTGCCGGATCATCCTCCCGGGGAGCTGACCTGAGGAAGGGCCCCACCACGACCCCCGCCAGACCCTTGAGTGCCCCCGACAGCGCCAGCGTCCGGAGGGCCCGGTCCACGGCGTAGAGAGGCTCATCCACATCCTCCACAAGCAGGATCGCTCCAGCCAGATCCGGCATGAAGGGGGTTCCCGACAGATGGGCAAGAGATTCGAGGTTGCCTCCCAGCAGCCTCCCTGCGGTCCTTCCCGGGCGCACGGTCCTGGCTTCTCCCAGTGGCAGACAATCCCCCTCTCCCCGCTCCCCTGACACCATCGACCACCACAGGGAAAAGTTTTCTCCAAAGCCGAGCTCCCGGGCTGTCGGCCCCCAGAATGTCGCGAGACCGCATCGTCTCCAGAGGGCGGCATGGAGATAAGTCGCATCGGAGAAACCACAAAAAAGAGGAACGGCTTCCGGATGGGGAAAGGGGGGGTCGATCCACTCACTCAAGATCCGGATCGCCCCCGATCCTGCGCGGTACGCCAGGACTCCAGGAGCTCCAGAGGAAAGGGCCAGAGAGAAATCCCGGGCTCTTACCGGATCCCCGGCCAGATAAGGAGCCGATCCGGACTCCTCTTCCCCGAAAAACTCAGGAACGAGCCCGACCCCTTCGAAATGTCGACGGACTGTTTCCCATTCAGGAAAGAGGCTTCCCATGGACGGACGGGAGAGGAGAAGACGGTCTCCCCGGCGGAGGGGACGGGAAGGGCGACGGAGGGGGGGCAAGGACGACTACCCGTCCTTCATGAGAAAGTCCAGAACCATTTCCCGGACAGCGGTGTCGAGATCCAGCCCCCGCTCCTCCATCTTCAGCCGGAAAGCCTCTTCCAGCTCGGCGGGAAGATCCAGGAGCCGACGGTCTTCAGAAGGGGCAGGCGCTTCAGCCGGAGACTCAGAAACGACTCCCCGGTCGATAAAGTCAGAGACGGCGGGAGGGCGGACAATCTCCCGCAGGGTGGGGCGTGGGGACTTCATGGGGAACTCCCAAGGTCAATAGAGAGGATCTCTTCCGCCAGGGCCATATACTCCCCGGCTGAGGGTCCATCGGGGAAAAAGTCGACGATTGTCTGTCCGGCCGTCACCGCCTCTGCCAGGGCAATTCTCTGGTAGATCGCCGTCTCGAAGAGCGGATAGGGGAACTCCCGGAGCGCCTCGACCGACTCCCGGGAGAGTCGCGTACCCTGGGTCTTCCGGTTCAGAAGAAGCCGGGTCACAAGACCCCGGTTGATCTGTTCGGCCCGGCGGATCAGGGAGACAATCTCCGTTCCCGACCAGAGATCAAGAGGGCTGGGCTGGAGGGGAACAATGGCGAGGTCGGCCACCACAAGGGCGGAACGGGTAATGGTCTCCATCCCCGGAGGGGAGTCGACGATGACCAGGTCATACTTCTTCGCAAGCCGGGGAAGCTCCTGGTCCAGAACGGGCATGGGAAGAGCGATGACTCCCACGGAAAAGGCTCCCTGGGACAGGCCACGCCATTTCATGGCAGAGCCCTGCGGATCGGCGTCAACCAGGAGCACCTCCATTCCACGGCGGGCAAAGACTCCCGCCAGGTTCATGGAAGTTGTCGTCTTCCCGCAGCCTCCCTTCTGGTTGGCCACCACGATGATCACCGGCCCCTCCTCTCTTCCTCACATCTTTCCATGTGAACCATAGCCCCTCCCGGGTGCCTCAGGGCGCCGACGCGAATTCCCGGACCTTTTCCCGGATTGTGCGGCGGGCGATCCCGAAGAGAACCTCTCCTTTTTCGGCGGTCGATAGCGAAGGATCCGAACCCATGCGTCCATCGGGATAAAGCGCCCGGAACCGCTCGGGTCCCAGAGGCCACTCATGATGAGGATCGGGGGCCCGTCCCGGAGCGATCGGCGTCTCCAGGTGGGGATAGAGATGCCAGGTCACGGCTACCTCACCACAGGTGGCATGATACCCGTTGGAGTCTCCAAAGAAGTGCTTCTCCTGTTCGGTCACCTCGGGAAGAAGCCACCAGTTCGACAAGGCAGTACGCGCTTCGGCATGTCCCAGGAGAAACTCTGAAAAAGCCGCCTTGAGGGAAGAGTCGTTCCCCCCGTGGCCATTGATGAAATAAAATCTCCGGAAGCCGTTCCGGTAGAAGCTGGAAAGAATATCGCACACAAGAAGGATCAGCGTCCGGGGAGAGAGGGACGAGGTCCCGGGAAATCCCAGGTGGTGGTGGGACATTCCATAGGCCAGTGTGGGAGCGACGAGCGCATCCAGGTCCTCTCCGACGGCCCGGGCAAGTGACTCGGCGACCAGATGGTCCGTTCCGATGAGGCCATTGGGCCCGTGCTGCTCCACCGAGCCCACGGGAAGAATGAGCAGGGGGGAGGAGCGGATCTTCTGTTCGACCGCCGGCCAGTTTGTATGTGCAATTTGCATCGTGTGTCCTCTTTTGTCTCAGCTGTCTTGTCTCCGCAGGGAAACTTCCGGAGTTTTCAGGACAATATTAAGCCAATTTCATCCGATTTGACAGAGGCGACCCTTATCGCAACGCAGGATCTCAGGGTTCGGGTCAAACGGGGGCAAAACGCTCAGACTTCTTCTTGAAATGCTCATGAAAAAAGGATATCATTCCGAAAATGAGTCGTAACAGGATTTTCCTCGCAACATTTCATCCTCGCAAAATCCTGACCCCGGAAAGGATCCTCCGTGACAGAAGTACTTTATGACGACGGGCTCCACAAATTCATTCTTCTGGGGTTCGGAGAGTCCTCCCGGGAAGAGGGAATTCCCTCCAACCAGTATCTCGTTGTTCACGGATCCGACGGGGCGATCTTCGATCCGGGCGGCTCAGGGCTTTTCCCCGTACTCTCCGCCCGCATCTCGAACTTTATCGACCTGACCCGGGTCCAGGCCATCTTTCTCTCCCATCAGGACCCGGATGTCAGCGCGGGGCTCAATGTCTGGATGGAGTTAACGGGAGCCCGGGTCCACCTCTCCAGACTCTGGACCCGATTCATGCCTCATATGGACCTCGTCCATCCG
>JAJZCZ010000121.1 GCA_021828805.1 Nitrospirota bacterium
ACTATTACAATCCGGCGGGGCTGACCACGTATAACAGCGTTGAAACGCTCTTCGTCTACCCTGGAGAGCCGGTCAACATCTTTGCCGGAGCTCAGTTCACCTTCTAGACTTTGAAGGCGTCCTGCTGATTGTTATTGGAGAAAGGCCTGCCGCAAGGCAGGCCTTTTCTTTTTTGATGGCTCTTCTGAAGGGGGCGGGGTTATTTTAGAAGTTTTTCAGAGAGGGTGAGTGACTGTCGCCTTTTTATGGTTTATTCGACAAAGCCAGGGCCAACGGAAGGGATGCTATGAGGAGGGCTCTTATCGTCGGGGTAACGTACTGAATGATGTGCAGAAAGTATTGGAAATAGAAAAGGGCCATGATAAGAAGATTGGTATCGATCAAAACACGGACCTTCCCCCCTTTGGAGGGACCCATGACCCATGGCAAGAAGTCTAAAACAGTTTTTCCCGGTTTGAATCCCTGGTTCAGGAAGACCGGGCTCTGATGGTGGAAAAGACGGAGTTTGCTGAAGTGTCAGAACAGGGGATGAGATGGCGATAGGGTGATTGGGTTATGAGCGCACTTGCATTCAGATGCTGTGTGAGAATTGAGCCGTAAAGGAGAGGGGGTTTTCTATTTGAGAGACAGGATAAGCCTAGCAAAACATGCTCACCGGATTCGCTGAATGGAGGGAGCTCAGGGCTCCTGGCAGGCGGCAGCGATAAAAACATCGTCTTTCCCTGCAGAGAGGTTACGGGCCCAGACATTCATGGGAAGAAAGAAATCGGCTCCGGGGGCCGCCTGCCAGGTGGCCTCGACCTCTGGGGGATGCTCCGGGGGGGAGCCAAAGGGACATTTTTTCATGTGGGGAAGCTCGAATCGGACCAGGACGTTGATCGGGTCCTGTGGGGTCTGATGGTCGACCACGATCCTGGTGTAGGTGAGTCCGAACTTCTTGGCGATGGCACGAATCCCGAGCGATTCGTCGGGACCGGGAAGAACGTCCAGAACACTGGAATTGTCCCCCTTCTTTTTCTTTGCAGGAGGCTCGTCTCCAGAAGAGTTCCCCGGAGAAAGCAAGAGGAGCCCCCCCGAGAGAAGACTGCACAGAAGCAGTGAAGGAAGGGTAAAGCGGGTGGAGGGGATCATAGGCGCTCTTCTTAGCTGTTCCGGATCCGAAAGCGAAAATTCAGCTGGAACTTGCCCTCGACCGGCGCGCCTTTGTAAGTGGCCGGGTCAAAGCGGAGGGTCTTCAGCACTCCGAGAGCGGCCACGTTCAGATCGTCGTAGACGGAAGGGATCACGAGCTTGTGGCGTTTGATCTTGCCTTTGGTGTCGAGCCACAGCTCGATTACTACGTCACCCTCCTCGTCGGAGTCTTTCATCTTCGTGGTGTAGAGAGCGTCGGTGTCGACCTTGGTCAACAGAGTCGGTGGGGCATAGTCGGAGGGGGTTCCCTGAACAGGGGCGCTGCTTCCCCAGCCGAGAGCGACATGGTCACCCACCGCCGCCGCGAGAAGGTTCGTGGATGTTGCTGTGGCCTTCGGGAGAACCACTTGTTTGGGGGCGGGCTTGACGGCCTTCTTGATAACCTTGTGAGGCTTCGGCGGCGCCGGCTTGGGGGGGGCCGGCGGGTGGACAAGGGCGATCCGGATTGTTTCGTGACGCTCGGGGGAGAGCTTCTCCGGGGTGATATGCACGGCCAGAAGCAGGACCGTCTCCATCGCCGCCACAAGAGCCAAAAGCCCGTAAAGGCGTGTGGAAGGGTTCTCGAAGAAAGCTGTTTTCATTTTGTCTCCGTACGGATCGAGAGCTTCGAGAAGCCGAGCTTGTTGCAGAGATCCATGACATCGACGAGCTTCTGGAGCTTTGAGTCACGGTCTCCGCTTACAATGATCTGCTCCTTGTCTGCGAGTCCCTGGGACTGAAGCTTCTCCAGATTGTCCTGAAGTCCTTCCATCGTCACCGCGACCTTATCCACATAGAGGGTCCCGTCCTTGCCGATGGAAATGTTCATGATCTGGGGCTTCTGGGTGATGGCGGCCGGCGAGGCCTTCGGAAGATTGAGGGTCACGCCGTTGAGCTTGATGAGCGAGATGGAGATAAAGATAAAGACGACCAGAAGGAAGAACATGATGTCGATCATCGGGATCAGTTCGATCCGGGCGCGCTCTTCTTCTCCGTGGTCTGAAAACATACGCATGTCAGAGACTCCAGTCCGTTGGGTCGGTGGCCGGTTAGCGGGCGTTGAATGCGGGAACAGGCTTGGACTTTGAGGCAAAGTCCTCCCCTACAGGATTGGCGCCGGTAGATACGGAGTGGCTCGCTGATACATTACTCAAGCGGTCCTGGAGGTGGAAAAGAAGCCGGGCGGAGGACTCGATGGCGTTTCTGATCTCGCGGATTGTCGTATTGAGATGGTTGTAGAAGCCAAGCGAGACGATGGCAATGACAAGGCCCGTTGCGGTTGCGATCAGGGCTTCAGCCACCCCGCCGGTGATCTGGGTGGGCTTTCCAAGACCCGAAACCGACATGACGTGAAAGGAGCCGATGATGCCCATGATCGTTCCGAGAAGACCCAGAAGAGGAGCCATGGTCACGGTGGTGTCGAGGATCCACATCCGCTCCTTGAGGCGCTTCTCTTCCAGAAGGGCTTCCGCCTCGACCAGGTGCTCGAGATCTCCTTCGGAGAGCTTGCGGTTCAAGAACAGGGACAGGATTTTTCCTATGATCAGGTGCTGCTGGTTGGCCTTTTCGAGAAGTTTCCGGATCTCCGGCATCTCGTTTTCACCGAGTGCTCCCTTGCGGAGAAGGCCGAGGATGGAGAAGGTTCCCGTTTTCTCACGGCGAAGATAGAGGTATCTCTCAAGGATAACCGCCATCGCCACTCCCGACATCGGGAGAAGGACATACATGATCGGTCCGCCTCGCATCAGATATGACAATCCATTCATGGAATTCCTCCTGGAACAATTTTTGTGGTATATCGTCACTCCGACCATGATCCCATCCGGGTGTGACCCCTTGGTTAAGACAAGGTTAATTTTTTGTAAAAAGAAAAAGGGGGAGGACTGTTGAGCCCTCCCCCTTCTTGATTGCCAGGTCCTAGAAGGAGACGGAAACCCCTCCGAAGACGTTGATGGGCTCTCCAGGGTAGACGAAGAGGGTTTCGAGATTGTTCGCTCCAGCTGTCAGCCCCGCCGGGTTGTAGTAGTTCGTGTTGAGAAGGTTGTAGGCATCGAAGAAGAGCGATGCTTTCTTATACCAGGTGGTCTTCGGCAGGTCGTAGGTCCCCATGAAGTTGGTGACCCAGTAGGCCGGAGAGGTCATCTGGTAGGCGGCAGCGGTCCCCGTCCCGGTATCGGTCACGGCCATGTCGCCGGTGAAACGTTCGTTCACCGTCAGGTGCCAGGGGCCGTGGGCCCAGTTCACGTCGAAGTTGGCCT
>JAJZCZ010000032.1 GCA_021828805.1 Nitrospirota bacterium
GCCCCCGTCGGTCGGAAACAGGGTCGCCCAGGTTGGTGAGCTGGTGGCCATTCGTAAAGAAATGGCAGCGGTGCTGGCGATCCGTCACAATGTCACCCGGGTTGACCTCCTTTCCCGCCAGGAAGGTCTCCCTCAAAGGGTGTCGACCTCCGGATCAGCGATGACAGCAGCGGAGCAGAAGGCGCACCGTCTCGTTGTGGACAAGCATCTTCCCTGGGTCTCTGTGCGTTCCGGCAAGGGCCGTGGCGTCTATGTCGTGGTTCCGTTTGTCCATAAGGGGATGATTTTGGGAACGGTGGGGGTCCGGCTTTCAACCTATGAGGCCAACCGTCTCGTGAAGGATGAAAAAATGCGGATGGCCCTCATCCTTCTGGCGGGATTCCTGGCACTGGTGACAGTTCTGAGTCTGGTGCTAAAGCGATGGCTCATCGATCCGCTCAACCAGTTGGGAGAGTCGATGAGAGACGTCGGAATGGGCTCTCTGGACAAGGACCTCGGTGTGGGAGGGTCCGTGGAGGTCCGAAGTGCGGGAGAATCCTTTAACCGGATGGTCTCCATGCTGCGGGAGCAGTCCCGGGAGCGGGACCGTCTTCTTGCGGAGATCCGGGATCTCAATGAGGGACTCAAGGATAAAGTTGCCGACAAGACCCGGGAGCTTGAGGAGAAAAACAGAGATCTGGCCATGACAAACGAGGAGATGTATTTCCTTCAGCGCCGCTTGACGGAGCTCGAACGGCGGGCCGCCGTCGGGGAGGGACTGGCGGTCGTGGCCCATGAGCTTGGGAATCCTCTGCATTCGATCTCCGGACATCTCGAACTTCTTCAGGAGGAGCCAGGTCTTCCGGATGGTGTAAAACGCCCCCTTCAGATCATTTCCAGTCAGGCCGACCGGATGATCAAGGTTCTTAAAACCCTCCTGGCTATCTTCCGGAGCTCGGAGCCGGCCCGTGAGTCTGTGGACATTCTTCTTCTTGTCGAGGAGGTGGTGGCGCTGGCCGAGCCGAGGCTCCGGGCGGCAGAGGTCAGGGTCTCCCTTCTCCCGGAGGGAGAGCTTCCGAGCGTCATGGCCGACCCCCATGCGCTCCAGGGACTTTTTATCAATCTGCTGGAAAATGCTCTCGATGCCATCGGACGGGGGGGCACCATTGCCATTCGGCTGGAGGCGGGGGAGCGAGGGATTACGGTTCATGTGAGAGATTCGGGACCGGGGATTCCGGAGGCCCTCCACAGCCGGATCTTCGATCCGTTTTTCACGACAAAAAAGCGAGGGACGGGGCTGGGGCTTGCTGTATGCCGGAAGATTGTTGATGACCTCGGGGGTGAGATCCGCCTCGGGGACCTTCCGGGAGGACATCTTGTTGTGCTGCTTCCCTATGGAGCCGATACACAACAGGTCCGGGTGCGAGGGGGGCGTTTGTAATTTTGGAAGGCCCGGAGCGCTCTTGAACCCGGGCGCGGTGATCTGCTACTGTGAACTATGACCTCAAATTCTGGCAGAAAATACACAATGCGCCTTGTTTCGGACGAGGAACCGGAAAAGAAGTCAATCCTCGTTGTCGAGGATGATGAGGTGGCTCTCGATCTTCTGGCCGAAATACTGCGCCGGAACAATTTTACCGTCTGGACGGCCTCTTCGGTCGTCTCTGCTCTCGATCTTATTAAAAAAAATCCTGTGGATCTTGTTCTCTCTGATATCCGGATGCCGGAAAAAGGGGGAATGGATCTTCTGAAGTATATCCGGGAGGATAATTCCCGGATTCCTGTTGTCCTCCTTTCGGCATTCGGAGACGAGCATCTTTGGGTTGAGGCGTTGTCTGCCGGGGCCGTTGATCTCATCCCGAAACCATTCAAAAAGCAGGAAATCATCGACGTCATCAACAAGACCCTGGCCGGATAAGGGCTCCTCCGGGACCCTTCTGTTCGGACTATTCACAATGTTCCCATTCAGAACGAGGTGTTTTTCTATGGCTCAATCTGGGATTGTTGGATCCTCAAGAATGTCGCTTCGCATTCTCTCTCTTTCCTTTCTCCTCTCCGGCCTGCTTCTCTCGCTGACCAGTGTTTTTTCCGGTCCTGCGGCCGCCGAAGAATCCGCCTCGCCGGTTCCGGAGAAGGAAGTTGCTGCCGGGTTGGCCCTTCAGAAGAGTTTTGAAGCGGTCTCGAAGGCGATCCTTCCTGCTGTTGTGAATATTTCGACGACGGCCCTGGTGTCAAGCCAGCCGCATCTTCCGCCCATGTTTGATGATCCCTTCTTCAAGAGGTTTTTCGGGACCCCTCCCTTCGGAAACGGGAACCAGGCTCCCCAGAAGCATGTCGAGAGAAGTCTGGGGTCGGGATTTATCATCAGCTCCGACGGGACGATCGTGACCAATAATCACGTGGTCAAGAACGCCACCAAGGTCACCGTTCTTCTGAACAACCACAAGTCCTACCAGGCAAAGGTGGTGGGCACGGATCCCATGACCGATATCGCCGTCATCAAGATCAATGCCAGAACACCCCTTCCCACTGTCACGTGGGGCGACTCCAAAAATGTGGACGTGGGAACAATTGTCCTGGCAATGGGATCTCCGTTCGGATTAACCCAGTCGGTCACCATGGGCATTGTTTCTGCTCTCAAACGAAGCAATATGGGGATTGAGCAGTACGAAAACTTTATCCAGACCGATGCCGCCATCAACCCGGGAAACTCGGGCGGTCCTCTCGTCAACCTGAGAGGGGAAGTCGTAGGGATGAACACGGCCATCTATACCACCAACGGCGGGTATGAGGGCATCGGGTTCGCCATTCCTGTCACCATGGTTCGCCAGGTCGTCCAGGATCTTCTGACCAAGGGGAAGGTTGTGCGGGGCTGGCTGGGAATTTCCATCCAGAACGTGACGCCGGTGATCGCCAAGCAGTTCGGTCTGAAGAAGAATTCCGGAGTTCTGGTGAGCGATGTCCTTCCAGGAAGCCCGGCCGAGGTCTCCCATCTCAAGCGGGGTGATGTGATCACAGCGTTAAATGGAACCTCTATTGAGGATGCGAATGATCTTCGGATGCATGTTGCCAGGATCCCGCCTGGCAAGACGGCCACGCTGACTCTCGTCAGGGAGGGCAAGCTCCGGAGCATTGACGTGAGGGTGGGAGAGCTTCCCAAAAAGCTCGCCATGAACCAGCGTCCTCATGAGGGCAGCGCCGGGAACTTCAAGAATGTTCTCCGGGGACTCCGCGTTCTCGATATTAACGGGGATATCCGACAACAGTTGTCGATCCCGGAGAATGTCCACGGTGTCATCGTTCAGGCCGTTCAGCCTGGATCGGCGGTGGAGGCCGCCGGACTTCGCCGGGGAGACCTGATCGTTGAGGTCGATCGCAAGCCGGTTCGTTCTGTGCGGGAGTTTGTCGGAGTCGCCCGGAAGATTCCGGCCGACACGGAAGTATTGCTGACGATTCTTCATGACGGCCGGCACAGCTATGTCTCTGTCTCCCCCTAAAGGCGGTGTCGCAAAGGAGAGGGGGCCAATGGTCCCCTCTCCCTCATCACGCGGGGTTCGCCGGATTGCGGTCATGGGGATCGACCCGGGGCTGGCACGAACCGGGTGGGCTGTTGTCTCCGGGGAGAGCTTTCAACGCCTGTCCTTTGATGACGGAGGAACGATCAAGACCGCTCCCGGAGGACATCTGCATGACAGAATCGGGGTGATTTGCGGGGAGCTTGAAGAGGCGATCGTCCGCCACGGTGTTTCGGCGCTGGCGGTTGAAGACCACTTCTCCCGGCGAAATGCTCCAGGAGTGGGCCATCTCTTGGGCCCTGTCATCGGAGCCGTCGCGCTTCTTGCTTACCGGAACCGTCTCTCTTTTCTTCTGATTCCTCCCAAGGAACTCAAACATCGGGTGACTGGAACGGGGGCGGCGGGAAAGGCCGCTCTCATCCATTCCCTCTCCTTCTGGTTCGGTCCGGGTCTTGAGATCGGGACAACACACGAAGGTGATGCCCTGGGGCTGGCCTTTCTCGGCTTTGGGAGACTTGACCGTCCATGATTGCCCGCCTTTTCGGAACAATTGAGGAGACCGGTCCGGATTGGGTGATTCTCCGGGCGGGTTCTGTGGGCTACCGTGTGCTTCTCTCCCCCTATGCCATGTCGCAGATCCCCTCCCGGGAGAAGGAGTTCTCTCTCCGGACATTTTTGCTCTGGGGAGAGCATCAGGAAACACCCCTTCTTGTCGGATTTCTCGATGCGGCGGAAGAGGAGCTCTTCCACGAGATTCGGCGTATCGGCGGTTTGGGGCCGACCAAGGCCATCCGGATGATCTCTCTCCCGCCGGCAAGCTTCTGGGAGGCAGTGGCCGCGGGTGACGTGGGACGCCTTCGCAAACTCAAGGGGGTGGGGGAGGCAACGGCCAAGAAGCTCGTCGCCGAGCTCCGGGACAGGATCCCTTCGCTGCTTCCGGGAGCCCCCTTTCCCGAGGGTTCTCCCTCCGGAGGAGGCGTGCCGGAAGGAGCCTCGGCACCCCGTGGTCCCGTTGCGGCCGTCCGAGAGGTTCTTGTGGCCCAGTTTGGCCACTCTCCGTCAGAGGCCGACGCGATGATCCGACGCGCCCTGTCCCGAAACCCGTCTGCTCGCACCGAGGAGGAACTTTTCCATGAAGTTTACCGACACGGAGTGGACTGATCCCGCCCCGGGTCCGCTCGACCTTCCCGATCTCCCCGCTCCGGACTCCGGCCCGGGGATCCGGCCCCGGACCTTCGATGAGTATGTCGGCCAGGAGGCTGTCATCGAAGGGCTCAAAATCAGCATCGAGGCTGCGACAGCCCGCGAGGAGTGTCTCGACCATATCCTTCTTCATGGACCTCCCGGGCTTGGTAAGACCACCTTGGCCAGCCTGATTGCCGGGGCAATGGATGTGCCCTTTCTGACAACCTCCGGTCCTGTTCTGGAAAAGGGCGGCGACCTTGTGGGCATCCTGTCCCGTCTTGCTCCCAAAACCGTCCTTTTTATCGACGAAATTCACCGCCTTCCCCGGGTAGTGGAAGAGATTCTCTATGGGGCGATGGAAGATTTTACCGTCGACGTGATCTTTGACCGGGGGCCGTCGGCACGAACCTTCCGCCACCAGCTTCCCCCCTTTACCCTCGTGGGCGCCACCACACGGGCCGGTCTGCTCTCCGCCCCTCTCCGCGACAGATTCGGTATTTTCCAGGACCTCGATTTCTATCGCCCTGACGAGCTCGTCAGGATTCTTCTGCGCTCCTCCACCGTCCTGAACTTCCCTTTGCCGGAGGAAGCGGCGCTTGAGATCGGGTGCCGGTCCCGGGGAACCCCGAGAATTGCCAACCGACTGTTGCGGCGTGTCCGTGACTACGCCCAGGTTCGAGCCCGGGGGGGGGTTACACGGGCCCTTGCGATCGAGGCGCTCCGTATTGAAGGCATTGACGATCTGGGTCTCAACCGGGTCGACCGCAAGGTCCTCTCAACGATCGGAACGGTCTATGGAGGAGGCCCTGTGGGGGTTGACGCCCTGGCCGCCACCTTGCAGATTGAGGTCGATACGATCATCGATGTGGTGGAGCCCTATCTTCTCAAGGAGGGGTTGATTGCCCGGACGCCCTCCGGGAGACGGCTCACCGAGTATGGTCAGAAGCGGCTGGCCCAGTCTGAGTTTGCTGGCGAGGGGTGGTCCTGATCGAAGATATGGTCCGGATGGGGTCGGAAGAAGATTACTGTTTGGAGGGGATGCCGTAGTTGTAGGTCACACCCAGCATGACCGGAAGTGTCCACATCGACCCGGAGGAGACACTGGTGCCGGTGGTGACGTTCTGGGATGAGACGGGTCCCTGGATGAGGGTGGGCAGGACTTCTGCATAGAGAGAAAATGACGGGGAGAGGGGGTAGAGGGCCCCCACTCCGGCGTCGACTGTCAGGGAGACGGAGCCGGCATTTCCCGAGTTTGCCGAGAGAGTGTTGAAGGAGGGTCCGATGTCGGCGGCCAGGTAGGGGATGAGTCCTCCTGTGGCATGGCGGGGATCGACAAGGGGAATGGTGGCTCCGGCCGTCAGCGGAAGGGCGGAGAGACCGTGAAACCCCATATTGGGGGCAAAGGCCATATACCCTACGGAGAACCTGAGACCCAGGTGGGGTGAGATCTGGGAGCTCCACCGGAGATGAAAGTCGAGGCCGGTGTTTTCAAGGTTGCCCAGGGACTGGGATGGTACCGGGATCCCGTCGATGGTTCCGCTGATGGGACCGGAGAGGATGGGGACCACCCCCCCGTCAAATGAGAGGCTCTGCCACGAAAAGGGGCTGTCCTGTCCGGCCCGTGCGGGGGATGCAGACAAGAGAAGGAGCAGGAGGGCGAGGCAAAGTCCCAGCAAGTGACCTGCGGCACCCTTCGGAAACGTTCTCTTGAGTGTTCGGTAGGAATTCATGGAGGTCATTTTCCCCGCCCAAACGATGAATGTCAAACCCGATCGTCCAGTGTCTCTGTTATCCTGGAAGTATGTGAGGAGAAGATCGTCCAGATGAGCAACATTTTATGGCTGTTTTTTGCCGTCCTGATGCTCCAGCCGGTTATTTCGAGACGGATGCTCGAGTATGCCCGGGCCCAGGCGCTCAGAAATCTCGAACGCTCCCGGGGAAGCCGCGCCATTGCCCTTGTTCATCGTCAGGAAACCATGAATCTCCTGGGATTTCCGGTCCTTCGCTACATTAATGTCGAGGATTCAGAAGAGATTCTCCGGGCCATCAAGCTCACCGATCCCGCCACTCCCATTGACCTGATTGTCCACTCTCCCGGTGGACTGGTCCTTGCGGCCATGCAGATCGCCCATGCTCTGGCCAACCGGAAGGCTCCGGTGACCGTTTTTGTTCCGCACTTTGCCATGAGCGGGGGAACACTGATTGCCCTGTCTGCCTCTCAGATTGTGATGGATGAAAACGCCGTTCTCGGCCCGGTCGACCCCCAGATCGGGGAGTATCCTGCGGCCTCGATTCTCCGCGTTCTCGAAAGAAAAAGCCACGACGAGATCGACGACCGGACCTTGATTCTGGCGGATGTGGCAGAAAAGGCCATCCGGCAGCTTGCGCTGGGTGTTGCGCATCTTTTATCCAAGCGCCTCCCGGAAGAAAAGGCCAGAAGGCTGGCGGAGCTTCTCGCCACGGGTCATTTTACCCATGATTATCCCCTGACGGTCGAAGAGCTTCGATCTCTTGATATTCCGGTGTCCACAGAGATGCCCGAAGAGGTGACCCTCTTCATGCGGCTCTTCCCGCAACCGAAGCAACTCTCTCCTTCTGTGAGCTATTTGCCAACGATGCCGGGTCGCCGCGCCTGACGCCCTCTCCCGCCGGGACGTTTCATTTTTCCCGGGATCGCTCTCTGCTAGAATAAACACGAGAGAGAGGCGTGACCTTCCTAATTTGAGAAAGGATATTTCCATGATTGTTGTTGCGAACAGGATCCGGGTAGCTTCAGGATACGAAAAAGACTTTGAAGAGCGTTTTCGTAATCGTAAAGGAAAGATTGACGGGTTTCCGGGATTTATCCGCAACCTTATTCTCCGGCCGGTGGACTCCGAATACTATTCCGTCATGACCTTCTGGGAATCGGTGGAGGCCTTCGAAGCATGGACCCGTTCGGATTCTTTCCGGGAAGCCCACAGCGGAGAACGTCCTCCACGAGAGATGTTTTCGGGTCCTAACGTTCTGGAGATTCATGAGGTGATCATGGATACGGCGGGCCATGTCTAAAGGCGTGCTTCTTCTTTCGGGGGGCCTCGACTCTTCCCTGTCAGGCCTCCTGCTCAAACGGATGGGGGTCGACCTTGTGGCCCTCCATCTCGAGAGTCCGTTCGGATGCGACACCATGGTGGAGACGATGGCCCGGGAGATCGGGGTTCCGCTTGTCGTCCGCCCGAAGGGAGATGCCTTTCTCGAGATGCTCGCCCATCCGCGCTACGGATACGGGAGTGCCATGAATCCCTGTGTGGATTGCCGGATCCATATGTTTCGCATGGGGCGGGCATTCATGGAGGAGGTGGGGGCCTCCTTTCTGGTGACGGGAGAGGTTCTGGGACAGCGTCCCATGTCCCAGAAGAAGCGTGCGATCGTCTCCATTGACGGCGACTCCGGCATGGACGGCCTTGTTTTGAGACCGCTCTCCGCCCGCCTTCTGCCCGAGACCCTTCCGGAGAAGGATGGCACGGTCGACAGGAAGAAACTGTTCGGCTGGGCCGGGCGCTCCCGGAAGCCCCAACTGGAGCTGGCAAAGCGTCTGGGACTTTCTGTCGTTCCCTCGCCCGCGGGAGGGTGCCTGCTCACCGATACCCATTTCAATGACAGAGTCGGAGACTTTGTGAAAATCGACTGGGCGTCCGGGGGAGGAAGCGAGCTTCGCCGGGAAGCCATGGCGGCGATTCTCCGTTACGGGCGTCATTTTCGATTCGAGGAAGGGGAATGGGTGGTCGTCGGACGGTCCCGGGAGGACAACCTGAATCTCGAACGTCATATCCGGGGAGCCGGAGTCGCCTATCGTCCGGAAGGTTTCGATGGTCCCCTTGTCTGTCTTCTCTCCGAGCCCCCCGTTCCCGTCGCCCGGATGGAGGAGCTTGCGGTGGGAGCATTGCATGCCTTTGGCGGAGACAAGGTTCCGGAGGGGCCCCTTCCGGTGAGGCTTCTGACGCAAGAAGGAGAACATTTCCACACGCTTCCGGGTCTTTCTCCCGCTCTCCATCACCTTCGGGACAAGGCGGTGTGGATGTCCCGGTGGAGGCAGTGATGTCGACAGTCGGAGAGCTGGTCGCTGACCACAGCCGCCAGTTTTCTCTTCGTGGCAGGACCTTCGTCTCCGTTTATCCGGTCTTTTCACGCCGGGCCCGGGGGATCTCGGTGGGCGTCAACTTAAACCTTGACCGGGGATGCAATTTCGATTGCATTTATTGCCAGGTGGACCGGACGGGGCCTCTTTCTCCCCGGATTCCCCCTCTCAAGGAATTGCCCGCTCTCGTCGGGGAAGAGCTCTCTCTTTTGTTTGAGGCGATTTCCTCCGGAGAGTTCTTCTCCTCACCCCCTTTCGACGATCTTCCGGAGAGTCTGAGAGCGGTGAGGGATATCGCCTTTTCCGGTGACGGAGAGCCGACAATGTCTCCGGTTTTTATGGAGGCGGCGACACTGGCGAGAGATTTTCTCTCCCGGCAGTTTGCGCATGGAGAGTCCCCCCTTCTTCGCCTGATCACAAATGGTACGGGGCTTTTCGGGAGAGAGCTTCGGGCGAAAACGGAGGAGGTCTTTTTGTCATCAGGCTCCGGAGAAATCTGGCTCAAGCTCGATGCGGCGTCTCAGCCGTACTTCGACCGGATCGAGCGTTCCCGGATTCCCTTCCCCCGCATGATGGAAGGCCTCGAAGAGATTGTGATGAGCCTGCCGGTAACACTTCAGACCATGGTGCTCGATTTTGGCGCGCCCGATATGCCCGGCTCCTTTGCTTCCGACCGGAGATTCTGGGAGCCGCTTCTCAAACAGGTTGAGAGCTGGGCCCGTCAGGGGGCAAAAATCCGGGGTTGGCATCTCTACGGAGTTGCCCGGACTCCGGCACTCCCGGAGGTGCGCCGTGTTGACCCCGAACGTCTGAAGGTCTATGCCGGCGAGGCCCGGGAACGCCTGCCCTTCCCGGTTGAGGTTTTTTAGTGGCCGTGCTTCTTCCGGAGTTTTTCCCCGGCTACGCCGGTCTTTCCCATGAGAGCGGCCCCGGCCACCCCGAGTCACCGGGACGCCTGTCGGCGGTGCTTGAAGTGGGGGAACGGCTTGTTTCGGAGGGGAGGACCCGCCATGTCCACCCGGTTTCTGAGGCGGATCTCTCCCTGGCCCGGACCGTTCACGAGCGGGGGTATATCGACTCTCTTGAGGAGATGGGGCCGGGTTCCCCCTCCCGGGCGATCGACGGGGACACGCGCGTGGGCGGGGCGACTGTGGTGGCGCTGAAGGAGACCCTTGGCATGGTCAGGGATCTTTCAGAGACTCCCCGGGGAATCGCCCGCCGGACATTTCTCGCGATGAGGCCTCCCGGCCATCACGCCCATGCGGGGCGAGGAATGGGGTTTTGTGCGGTGAACCCCCTGGCCATTCTGTGTGCTCTCCGGAGGGCGAGCCATCCTTCTGAGCGTATCGCCGTCCTCGACTTTGATGTTCATCATGGAAACGGCACCGAGGATATTCTTCGAAGGCTTCCCGGACAGGACAGCCTCCTGTTTGTCAGCACCCACCGCTTTCCGTTTTACCCCGGAACGGGGTCAGGCCGGGAAAACAGTGAAGGGGCGTCGGGGGAGGGGTTCCTTGATATTCCTCTTCCCGCCGGGACAGACGATGACGACTATGAACGGATCCTTGAGGACGTTGTCTTTCCGCGGTTCGAGAGGTTTACTCCCGGGGCCATTTTCGTCAGTGCCGGTTTCGACGCTCACCGGGATGATCCGCTGGGGGATATGGCCCTTACCGAAGAGAGCTACCGGCGCATTGGCACCTGGCTCAAGGGGGCAACTGCAGGGCCCTCTGCCGCATTTTTAGAAGGCGGGTACGACCTCCGGGCTCTTCGAGCCTCGACCCTGGCCTTTCTCTCGGGCTGGTTCGGGGAGTAAAATAAGGGCCGGAACACTCCCGGTTCGGACCGGAGTATTCCGAAAAAGAGTGTGATGTGATAAGGGGTGTGTGTGGAGAATCTTGCTTCGGATCTGACGGAAGGAGCCAGACGGCTCGTTCTTCAGGTGCCGGTTGTGACAATTACAATGGACGACGGTCGGGACGAGTGGTGCTTTGCTCCTGAAGAAGAGCACCGGCTGGAAATGTCGCGCCTCGAAAAACTCTTTGATCGATGGGAATCGGAGGTCCTGCCGGTTCTGACGGAGCGGCATCCCGGGAGGGAGGGGGAGGTTCGTGAACTCTTGCGAATCGTCCGGTCCAAGATTCTTCTGAATCGGACCAACAGGCATTTTCTGGGTTATGTTCCCCGGAATGGGAAGGTCGAAGACGGGCGTTCCTTTTATCTGACAACTTTTGATCGCACTTTTGTCCACCTGACCGGACTTTTGTCACCACCGACGGAGGCCGGGCAGTCCGGTGATTCCTCCGGGCGCACCCAAGGATCCTGATATGGAACCCTCACACGAAACTGGCCATTGCGATTCTTGCGGGCGGACGAATGTTGTCCTGTACAAGGTCTCCCTTGGTCATGACTTCTTTGATCGCCCCTATGACAGGCTTACTTCTCCGGGAGACCTCTTCCCGCGATGGTATTGTGAAGAGTGCTCCCGGGAGAAAGACTTTCAGCGAGATGTCCGGGCCATCAGGGAGGAGTTTGCGAAACTTCGTTGCGGGGAGAAGTCCCTGCTTGATCCTCCTCTGGTTTTTTCCCGGGCCCGGAAAAGGATTGTGGACATTGACCAGAGCGTCAAGCGGGGACGCAGCCCTCATGTCATTCTCGCGCCGAGAGAGGTTGCGCATCTTCTCATGGAGCTCGACTCCTGGGCGGAAGAGCACGACTCTGGCGAGAATGGGGCAAAAAACGAAACGGTCGGGAAGGGGTGACAATGGACAGTCGGCTCAGCCTTGAAGGGATGGCGGGGGAGGCTAAAGGGCTTTCTGAAGAGGAAAGGGTTGCCGCAAGAAAGATCCTTCTCGCCATTTCCGCCGGTGCCCGTGAAATGGCCGGGCTATTGGCCAGTGGCCCTCTGGGGGGACTGACCGGAGCCTCGGGAGCAGTCAACGTTCAGGGTGAAGAGGTCCAGACCTTCGATGAGATCGCCCAGGATGTCTTTACCCGGACGCTCCGGGGGTCGGCTTCAGTCGCCCTTCTGGTATCGGAGGAACGCGAGGATCCTGAGGTTTTGGGGGGAGGATCCGGCTCTTTTCATGTGGCGATGGATCCGCTGGACGGATCGTCGAACCTCGCTGTATCCGGCCCGGTCGGCTCGATCTTCTGTGTCTTCAGGCCCTCGTCCCGGAAGACCGGGGAGCCCTCCACCGATGTTCTGGCGGCAGCGGTTTCTCCCGTGATGGCCGCCTATGTTCTCTACAGTGTGTCGACTCTTCTCGTCGTATCGTTTGGCCAGGAGGTCCGGCAGTTTGCCCTTGACCTCTCCCGGGGTGAATTCCTGCCGCTCCCCGGTCCTGTCAGATTTCCGGAAAAAGGAAGTAAAATTGTGAGTCTCAATGCCGGAAACGCCTCCCGCTGGAGGGAGGGTGACCAGCGATACCTGCGCTCTCTCGACGGGACTGCCTACACCGCCCGCTATGTCGGAGCTCTCGTTATGGATTTCCACCGGAACCTGCTTAAGGGAGGACTCTACCTCTATCCCGGGGATCTTCCCAAGGACTCCAGGGGGACAGGACACCCTGAAGGCAAGCTTCGCCTTCTTTATGAGGCGATTCCCATGGCGTGGATTGCCCGGGCGGCCGGGGGAGAGGCCGTTGACGGCCATCGCCCCATCCTTGACGTTCCCCCTGTGCATATCCATCAGAGGGTTCCTCTTGTCGTCGGGACAGCGTCGCTGGTGGCGGACTATCTCCGCATCGCGACGACCCCCTGATCGGGCCTGGCAGTGTAGGCTTCAGGGGCCGGGAGAAGTTCTAGTTCCCTGAAGGAAGCCGGAGGGCCAGCAACCGGGGCCGGCTCATTTCTTCCATCGCGTATCCAACCCCTTCAAATCCGATGCCCGACTCCTTCACTCCCCCGTATGGCCAGTGGTCGAGTCGAAATGTTGGAATCTCATTGATGAGCACGCCCCCTGCCTCTATCACCCGTGCCCACCCGAAGGCCCGGTCGATCTCCCTTGTGAAAATTCCCGCCTGAATCCCGTACCGCGACCGGTTGATCCGGTCGATCGCCTCCTTCGGCGTATCAAACGGGTTGATTGTGGCGACCGGACCGAAGACCTCCTCCTGCTCGATTGGCCAATCCTCTCCTGTTTGTTTTAAAAACAATGGAGACAGAAGTGCTCCTTCCTGGCGGAGGGGGGTGAGGGGCTCCGCTCCTGACACAATGGCCTCCTCGATCTTGCGGCGGACATTGTCGGCGTGGGATTGGGAAATAAGAGGACCCACAAGGGTTCGTGGGGAGTCGGGGAGGCCGATGCGACCTTCGGCCTCAAGAGCCAGGGACTTTTCCCGGAGCAGGGTACAGAGAGGTTCAAAGAGGGGGCGGGCCACCAGGATCCTCTGGATCGAGATGCAGACCTGTCCGGAATAGGCGAAGGATCCAGCAATCAGGCGATCCGGAAGATCGTGGGTCAGGCCGTCTTCGAGGATCATGACTGCCGCGACCCCTCCCAGCTCGAGAAGCACTTTTTTCCGGGGGACCCGGTCGCGGATCTGCCAGCCAACGGCTGCCGATCCGGTAAAGGAAATGACAGGAAGAGCCGGGTGGTCAATAAGGCGCTGCGTGTCGGGCAAGTCGCAGGGAAGGACGGAAAGAGCTTCCGGAGGGAGTCCTGCCGAGAGGAGAATGGCCCCCAGAACCAGGGCCGTCGTCATACCGCGGGGAGCCGGCTTCACGATGAGAGCACTTCCGGTGGCAATGGCGGGGGCGACCTTGTGTGCCAGAAGGTTCAAGGGAAAGTTGTAGGGAGTGATGGCGAGGACGGGACCCGCGGAGATTCTTTCAACAAATCCCATCATACCGGCCCCCTGGGGGACAAGAGGGCCGGGAAGCAACGCATGGCCGGTCGTGGTGGTAAGGTCGGCCGCGACCCGAAAGGTGGCAATCGCCCGGTCGACCTCAAACAGCGCAGCTGAGGCGGGTTTTCCAACTTCAGCTGTGATGAGGCGGGCGAGAAGAGAGCGGTGCTCCTCAAGCCCCCGTGCTGTTTCTTCAAGGATAGCGCGACGCCTGTAGGGGGGCAGGGTTGAGAGGATCGCCTGGCCCTTCGGCAGGGTGTCGAGGGCGGACTGTATCTGTTGGGGTCCGGGTCGGGCAACGTTCCATATGGATGGAGGTCCGGACACGGGGGAAAGCGGCGCGGGAAGGTGTTCGGTAAAGCTTGTGATCGCATGAGGAGGAAGGGTTCCGGTCTCCCAGCGGCCTCCGACAAGAAAGGGAACGGGAGTGCGGGCAAGAAGGGTCTCGGGCATGGGAGAATCCTTTCGGTGGCGAGGAGCTTGTGAAACGTTGATGACGCCTAGAATACCATTGGGGCGGGTCTTCTGAAAGGGGGAGGGCAGGGACGGAGTCTCCGTACTCTCTCAGGCCAAGGTGGCGTGTTGAATCCGGGACTCAGAAAATAGCTCCTGTTTTTAAAGCGGTCGCCGGGGACAGCGTATGCCATCATGTGTCCATCAAAAAACGTGAATACCCAAATAAGGATGTGTATGGTATAGTGACCTGAAAAAATTTTGCCATTCTCGGGATTGTCTTAAGCGCCAACCCTTTGACCTGGAATGTGCCGTGTCCCTCTCCCGACTGATCCCGTCTCTTTCAAAGGGCGCCCGCCAGGGCCTTCTGGCCTCCGTCATCTTTCCGGCATCCCTGGTGCCAGGACAGGGGGGGCTTCCGTCGTCGGACCATCACGTCCTCACCGCGCTCCCTCTTCCCTCCGGGGCGAAGATCCGGTCTTCAGATACATTCGGAACCGGCTCGCATGGCCGCTACTACTTCCTGGAAAAAGGGGATCGCCTCCGTCTCTTTCGTCTTGAGCTCAAGCATCCGATGGGGGCCCAGGATCTCTGGATGGAGTCCTGGCGTCTGATCCGTGTTCCTGCCCTTGCCGGGCAAGAACGTCTGCGGACGGCAACGGTGGGGATGCAGCACCTTTTTCTCGCCGGAGAAGAGTCGGGGGGAACGCCCTTCATCCGGAGCTACCAGATCGGGCAGAAAACGCTAGACGGACGTACCACTCCCACTTTGACAGGACGTGTCGACTATTTTCCCGACTCAGACACCACCCCCGTCCGTCGCCTTTACTTTGATTCAAAATCGAGAATCCTCTGGCTTGGGTATGACAGCGGCCGGGTTGAGTCAGGGCGCCCCTATCTTGTCCTGCACGACAGGATCCTGTGGTCGGACCCCTCCGGCTACCTCCCGCTCCCTGATGAGACGCTCCTCTCCCGGGGACCGTCCCCTCTTCTGACTCCCCGGAGCCTCTCAAAGGTTTCGTCCTCCTGCTTTTCATGCCGATACTATCTTGTCTCCCGCACAGAGCCGGAGGGGCTGAAGTCTCGCCCGGGTCTTCCTGTTCGCTCCCCGGAGCAGCTTGACAGTGCCCTGGGCATTCTTCCTATGGGGTCCGGCAAGGGACTCTTTATGGGACGGCAGGCCTTTGTCTGTGGAGTTCCTGAACCAGGCAGACATGCCCGTCTCAAGGGGTGCGAAAAGGTGGCTCTTGAGGATTTGCCGGTGGGGGCCTCCTGGTGGGGAAACCGTCTCGCCTACCTCTACCCTCCGGGCCGATTTTCCTGGAATCGGAATCGGTGGTCGATTGTCGCCATCAATCCGGCCATGATTGACAATGCGTATCTGAAGCGTCAACCGGGGAAAGATTTTGCACTCCGGCAGCTTCTGTCCAGCGCCGGTCATCACTATCTGCTTCCTCCGGGAGCCCGGCCGCGGCCTCAGACATTTTTTACCGATGGACGTCGCCTGGTCCTTTTTGGGCGATCCCATCTCTATCTCCTGGACACTCAAGTCAAATCGATGAGTGGCCCGACGAAGGGGTCCGGAGAGTGATCCGTGCGAGGCAATGAATCATTGGTCGATTGCCCCGTTGCATTGAGTGTCAAATATCGATACAATCAAGCTCATTTTCAGACGAAATTTTATCATGACCATGGAGGCCCCGTTGCACCACTGGCCGGGCATGAAGCTTCTGCGCCTCCTTTCCGACGCCTTTGTTTTCGGATCGTTTAGCGAGAAGTGTTCGGGTGTGACCCCTGTCTCTCCCTGTCCCGAAATGACGAAGAGTCGTTTCTGCAGGAAGGGGACAGAGGGTGTCCGGCGAGAGTCGATTCGATAAAACATTAAGATTTGGAGGGTGTTTATGGAGTCATATGTGGGAGGAAAATCGGGTTCGGGAAAAGGAGTGTCCCGGCGGGTCCTTTCGTTGGCTGTCGGAGGACTTTTGGGCCTTCTGACGCTCGCCCCGGTCGGAAAATCCATTCCGGCAGCACTGGCGGCATCTGAGGAGAACTGGCAGTTTGCCGATTCCCTGGGTGTCGGAGTTCCCTTTGACGGGGTGTGTTTTCTCAACGCCACAGAAGGGTGGGTGACGGGGGCTTCCGGAGTGATCATTCACACCACCGATGCCGGGAAGACCTGGGCTCCACTTGGTACGGGAACAACGCACTGGATTCACTCCGTTGACTTTATCAGCTCCAATCGGGGATGGGCTGTCGGAAATAATGGCCTCATTCTGGCAACCACCGACGGTGGCAAAAGCTGGTCCGCCCAGAGTGCCGGTATCCCTTTCGATCTTTATTCCGTGACCTTTCTCGACAAGGATAACGGATGGGCTTCAGGCTTTGCCGGGACGCTTCTTCACACCACAAACGGTGGGGAGACATGGTCGAAGGTTTCGACGGATACGGCGCAGTGGATCATGAAGGTGACCTTTCTCAAGGGAGATCCCTCCCATGGGTGGGCTGTCGGACAGGAGGGACTGATCCTGACGACCGTCGACGGTGGGGCGACATGGAAGAAGCAAAATAATCCCGTCCGTAAAGATCTTTACGGGGTTACCTTTATTGATGCAAATAAAGGCTGGGTTGTCGGCACTCACGGAATCATTGAGTTCACCGCCAACGGCGGACAAAGCTGGATCATTCAGAATGGTCCCGGCCGTCCTCCCCTTTCCTGGGGTGTGGCAGGCATGGAGAGAGAGTCCAACGATCTCCATTCGGTTGTTTTTGTCAATGACAAGGTCGGATATGTTACGGGGGTTCTGGGAATCTTCCTCAAGACAACGGATGGGGGAAATACCTGGTCCCGCATGAAGAGTGGCACAAATCTCGACCTTTACGGACTCACCTTCCCCGACAATGCTCACGGATGGGCTGTGGGTGTCGGCGGTATGATCCTTCATTCCTGACGTTCTCCTTCCAATTGTTCCGGCGGGGAGGGGGGATTTCCCCTCTCCCGCGACGGATCTCGAGGCTTTTTCATGATCAGCTATATCCCTTTGACATTCTTCGGTATTATTGGTGTTGTCGGACTTGCTTTTTTTGTGCATGGATTTGTGAATCGGCAAAAAATTTATGCGGCCTTTTCCGATCTGGCATCGACTCTGTCCGGCCACGCGGGACGATCCGCCATCTGGGCTTACCCGTACCTCTCGGGTTCCTACGAGGGGCGTCCTCTTAAGATTTTCTTTCATACCTCCGAAAACCACACCGTAAGCGTCCTCAACCTTGTCGTTGAATTAGGCCTTTCCTCCCCTGACCGTCTTGTCCTCCTTCAGAAGGACGGCTTTCGGGAGCCAAAGCCGGAAGCAAAGACTCGTCTTGAGGAAGAGGTGGGGGATGTTGTTGCCATTCCGGGATGCACCTTCGATGTGCGGTCCAAGGATCCGGCCCGGGCAAAGGAGCTGCTTTCATCAGAGGCCTTTTGCCGGGAGCTTTCGACATTTTCTCCCTACAACCAGATTCTTCTCTGGGAAGGGTCCCTGATCGCTGGAAAGCAGTTTGAAGGGGTTCCGGAGACAATGCCCCAGGCGATGATGGAGACTCTAGGGCGACTCGGAAAGCTGGCTCGCCATTTTGAGGGGCTGGCTCCGAAGCACTCCTTCGGGAGCAGTGACGGGACGGGCCACTCCCAAACCGTCCGACAGGGGACATGACAGAGACACCCTCCCGACGTGCACTGATTCTTCTCCTCAGAAGTCCGGAATGGACGCCTTACCAGTCCGTTCTGCGCTTAGCCGATGCGTTGTTGTCCGAAGGGTGTTGTGTCACCCTTTTTCTGATGGATGATGCCGTGCTGGGTCTTGTTCCTCCCTATGGGAAAGCACGAGAATCCGCCCCTGTCGCCCCGCTCCTCGCCCGGGGGGCTGAGGTGGCAGTGTGCCAGTCGACCGCGGAGATCCGGGGACTTGGCCCCGACGATCTTCCCCCCGGAGCCCGCTTTGAGACACAGGTTCAGCTGGGTCATCTGGCCGGGAACGTTGACCTCTTTCTCCCCTTTGTGAACTGAGGGGGCGTCTTCGTGACTCCAAAACATGTTCTTTTTGTCTATTCAGCCTCTCCAACGACCCATCTCCGTTTCTTTGAAGGACTTCGAATGGCTCTGGGGTTTTCTGTGTCCCACCGGCCAGTCATTCTTCTTCTTGTGGGCGAGGGTGTGAGAGTGTTGATGCCGCTGAATCCGGCTGTCCTGGGGCTTCCCGGGGAAATTACAGAGGTCATTCCGCTTCTTCGGGAACTGGGTGTTAAGGTGTGTGCTGAAAGCACCGCTCTCGATACGTTTTTCCTCGACCGTTCCTTCCCGGACTACGTTGTGCCCGTTGCTCAGGACGATATTTCCAGTCTTCTTGCGGAGGCCGAGATCGTCATCCCCTTTCTCCGGAGACTCGAGTGAGCGCTCCCACTCCCTTGTCGACCCTCCTTCTCGTCGGACTCTCTCCCCTTCCCGACATGCTCGGGCCCCTGCTCTCCCGTCCAGGAACGCTTGTTATCTTTTATGGCGAGGGCGTCAATACCCCTTGGAATGGCGAGCCGCACTTTTACTACCTTGAGTCCGACGTTCTCGGACGGGGCCGGTCTCCCTTTTCCCAGTGCATCGATGAAGGGGAAGTCGCCAAGAGACTGCTCGAAGCTGAGCGAGTCTTGACCTTTTGAGGAGTGGGCATTGAACCGACAAGGCCAGATTTTCAACAGGTCTTTCTGGTATGCGATGCTTCCCTTCCTTCTTCTTTTTTCCCTCGTTCTTCTTGCCCTTCTGCCTTCGAAACTGACAGGGATTGATCCGCTCTCCCAGCATGCCCGGCTCGTCCTGGCTCCCCCCCTTACACCGGGACACCCCCTCGGATGCGACTTTCTCGGCCGGGATCTCTGGTCCCGCCTTGTCTCGGGAAGCCTTGTTTCCCTCACGGCTGGTCTGGGGGTCGGTCTTCTGTCCACCCTGATCGGGGGTATCTGGGGGATTCTGTCGGGATTTCTGGGCCGCCCCTGGGATCCGGTCATGATGAGGACGCTTGAGATCTGGTATGCCCTTCCGGAAATATTGATCGCAACCCTGCTCATGCTCTTTTTTGGCCACGGGCTTCTGGCTGTCGTCGTGGCCCTTTCTATCGGCGGATGGATGGGGGTCGCCCGGGTTCTGCGGGCGGAAACACTGAGACTGCGGGAGGCCATCTTTATGGATGCCGCCCGGGCGACCGGTGTCTCTCCTGTGCGCCTTGTTCTTCGCCACTTTCTTCCCAATGTCATGCCGGTAGTGGCGGTGATGGTCCTCTTCCGGATCCCGGGGGGGATCCTGGGAGAGTCGACCCTCTCTTTTCTGGGGCTGGGTCTGGCTCCCCCCCAGGCAAGCTGGGGTGTCCTGGTGAATGAGGGATGGAAGGCGCTTCCTGTCTCCTCCTTTATGCTTGTCTGGCCGGCGGCCTTCATTGTCCTTTCCCTTGTGAGCTTCCAGCTTCTGGCGGACCGGCTTGGAAAACGGTTCGGGGTGGGGCGATGAGGCGTATCCTTGGACGGCTGTCGTCGTCACTGATTCTTCTCTGGGCGGTTTTTACCCTGACCTTTCTTCTGACACGATTTGCTCCCGGCAACCCCTTTGCCCAGGGACGGCATCTGCCTCCGGAGGTTATGGCCAACCTCATGAAGATTTATCATCTGGACCAGCCTCTGTGGGTCCAGTATCTGCTGACCCTCCGACAGACTTTGGAAGGAAACCTCGGGGTCTCTTACAAGGCGGCCGGGATCCCTGTCTCAGAGATCCTCCTCCAGACGCTTCCCGTCTCCCTTACACTGGGTGCGGCCGCTCTTCTTGTGTCGCTTCTTCTGGGTCTGGCCGGCGGGCTTCTTATCGGGATCGGCTCCCCGCTCCTCTCACGAACGCTTCGCTGGACGACGACCCTCCTTGTGGGACTTCCTTCTTTTCTCCTGGCGGCGGTTCTGATCGATCTTCTGGCTCTCCGGGGAGGTATTTTTCCCGTGGCTCTCTGGGAGGGATGGAGGTCGGCGGCGCTTCCGGTCATTGCGCTGGCGGTTGCCCCGGCCGGTTACCTGGCCCGGGTTTTTGCCGCCTCGATGGAAGAGACATTGGAGAGCCCGTTTTACCGGACAGCGGTGGCAAAGGGGCTCGACGCTCCGCGCAGGATCATGTTCCATCTGGTCCTGCCCTCTCTCAATGCAGTCCTTTCCCTGCTGGGGCCCCTGGCGGCCGCGTTCCTGACGGGATCCTTTGTTGTTGAAACTGTTTTTGCAATCCCGGGAATGGGACGGGTCTTTGTCCTGTCGGTCATGAACAGGGACTATCCCCTGATCATGGGAACGACGCTCGTCTATACGGTCTTTCTGACGGTGGCCATTCTGGTGGGGGATCTCCTCCAGGAGGGAGC
>JAJZCZ010000122.1 GCA_021828805.1 Nitrospirota bacterium
CCGAAGTGGTGGAATGGTAGACACGCTAGGTTCAGGGTCTAGTGGGGGCAACCCCGTGCGGGTTCGAGTCCCGCCTTCGGCACCAGTTTATTTGCTCCAGATGATCCCGGATCCTGCTTGGCTCACCGGCACCTCATCGACTCCTTATCCCAAAAAACTTCCTACTTTCCCTTCTGTGACAACAGCAACTCCGGATATTCTTCGGCAAACCTCTTTCCAAAACAGAAAAAGTCCGGGTTTTCGAGGGATTTCTTGTTGTACTGCAGAGGATGCTTGGATGGAATGGCGAGCAGGCCTCCTCCGGCTGCCTCCACGATCGCCTGGCCTCCCGCTGTATCCCATTCCATGGTGGTCCCGGCTCTTGGGTAGAAGTCTGCCGATCCCTCGGCAATGCGACAGAACTTAATGGCGCTGCCCACTGAATGAACGCTAAATGAGTGTTTTTCGCGCAGTGTCCTGTCGATCCCAGGGTGAAGTTCTGCGCCGTGAGAGACGCTTCCGATCAGAACCCATTCCCTGTCTGGCGAGCTCTTCCCGGAATCAAGAGATTGGCAATGGGAAAGAATGCTGGATGCAGAGAGGCCGGAAAGCTCCCGGGCATTTTCTCCCACAATCATATGGCTTCCCAGATCCCGGGAGCCAAAATAGATTTTGTCTTCAACAGGGATATAGATCACCCCGAAAAGAGGAGAGTGATCGTGGACAAGGCCGACACTCACACAAAAGTCGCCGCTTCTCCGGACGAACTCCTTGGTTCCGTCGAGGGGGTCCGCCGACCAGAAGGTCTTCCATGAAGATCTCTCGGAGAAGTCGATCGTTCTCCCCTCTTCGCTCAGGACGGGTACATCGAGGATGCGGGGAAGTCCTTCGAAGAGGGTCTCGTGGGATCGCTGGTCAGCAAGGGTCAGCGGGGACAGATCCGACTTCAGAAAGACTTCAAACTTTTCGGCGTAGACCTCAAGAACTTTTTTCCCGGCCTCCTGGACAAGAACAAGAATATTTCCGAGAGAATGGGCAAGGCGGGAATGGATGGTATGGGGGCTCACAGTTTTCCATTGGGTATAAGGAGGGTTCCTCCACGTGTCCGATAAGGAGACGTCAGGAACGTTAAGCTCCCTCTATCATACTCTATCTTGGCCATTCCTGCACTTCCGTATGACCGGAGGCGTCAAGTGACCGAAATCACGGCCGGAATGTGACCGTCTTAATATTTTAATCTCGAGACATCTGCTATATTTCAGGGGATAGAATTAACCACTGATAATTGTAATAATATGTAAATATATCAGTGGAGTGGTTTTTAAGGAATGAAAGACAGTGAGGACAAGCTTGAAGGCATGCCTCATGCTTTTGAGCCCTCAACATGTGACGAGGTGAAAAAATGGTGTTGGAAAACGTAAAGATGACGATTGTACGGTGGAGCCTTGTCGGAATGATGGTGGCGATTGCCTCCTGTGGCGGAGGTGGCGGTGGAGGTGGCGGGGGTGTTACAGCCATCAAGGGTCAAGCGATTGATAATCCCATTTCGGGAGCGACAATCACAGTGACACTTAATGCTCCTCTCGGTCAGAGCGGAGCGGTAACGCTCGGACAAACGACAGCAGACAGCGCCGGGAATTTTACGCTGAATCTTTCTTTTCCGTCGAGCAGTGCCCCTGTCTTTGCCAATGCCCAGAGTGGGACAACCCTTCTCTCAAGCTATCTCGGTTCGGCCAGCACCCTCTCTTCGCTATCGACGCTTTCGACCAATAGCATTCCGAACCTTGCCATCAGCCAGGTGACAACAGCTGCTTTGGCCATCCTTGCTGCCAGCAACCAGTTGTCCAGCTTGACACCCTCTTCTTATGCCACTCTTTTGTCAAACAAGCGAAGCGATATTATTGCTGCAGCTGCTGGAATCATGGCTGTTGTCGATAGCGGATGCACTCTCCCCTCCGAAGACTCCGATACCTTCGAGATGGCAAAAAATCTCGTTCAGAATACCTCGGCCGTGTCGACATCGAACACAACGTCAACTCTGAGCTCTGTCGCAAATGGACTCCCCAATTGTCAGCAGAGCATCCAGCAGCTTCTCCAGGCGATTTCGGCTTCCCAGCTGTGGGCTCCCCAGCTTGACCTTGGCGATTACGCCGATAACACCTCTCCCGTTATTTCATCAGGGATCTATCATCTTCAGGGTCTTCTGGCCGATACGGGCATCAGTGAGAACAATCCGGCCTCGCCTCCGGGGTCTGTGTCCGCTCCGTCTCCGTTTGATGACGCCAAAGTGACGGTCTCCTCGTCTGGCGCCATTTCATCAAGCGACGGATCCGTCAGCGGCCAAATTTATGGCAATTATATGACGTTGACCGTCAGCAGCGGGGGGACTACCTACAGTGTTAGAGGAAAGGTGGGGCTTCTTCCCTCCTCTTTTCTCCCCTCTGGAACCGGGTATAGCCTGCGCACGGCCGGACCGGATGGTTCGGGTAACCTTGTGAAATTTGATGCTGTTCTCGTTCCTCAGAACACCTCTCCAAACTGGGGAGGAATCAGCGGAACATCGGAAGAAGGGACAAGCTGTTCCAGTGGATTCGGATTCCGGATTCATGGACTGGGTCCCCTTGTCGGAGGGTATACCTACAGCCTGTGCGGATCGGTCTCGAACACATCGCCGTTTCTATCTGTGACAAGCGGAGGAAGCGGAGAGGATGAGATAAGCTCATCCTCGGTTTCGTCGGTCGTGCCCATGGCCATGAACAGTTTATCGAGCGGGTCAACAACCTATCCCTACATTTTGACCGCCTCGAATGTCTCTCTGGCATCACAGACGGGAGGGACTCTTTACTACGTGATGGGTGCCAACGAGTTTGTCATGCATTTCACGTCGTCGTCCCAAGGGTATGATACCCCCTTCCTGATGAATGAGAATCCTCTCGACAAGTTGGCGGAGGTCAGTCAGGGAAGCGATCACTGAGTCAGGAAAATCTTAAAGACAAGAAAGGGGGACGGAGGCGATGCCTCGTCCCCCTTTTGTTTTTTGAAGGCGGGTGAATCCGGCAGAGATGCGGAGATGTTAGCCTTCGTGGGGGTGAAAGGTCGGCAGTTCGGCCACAAGCCCCCGGGATCTGCGGGTCGGAAAGTCGACAATGTTCTTGCGGGTCATGGGGCAGACACCTGTCTGGCAGCGATGGTTCAGAATGTGTTCCCGCCATTCTTCCTCAAAGTGTTCGATGGAGCTGACCGGAATATTGGGAGCTGAGGTTCCGAGGCCGCAGATTGAGGCCGTTCGCATGTACTCTCCCAGGCTCTTGATAAATTCGAGGTGAGAAATTTCCCCCTCGCCCATGACGATTTTCTGGAGGACCTCATGGATATCCTCCGTTCCATCCCGGCAGGGAGTGCATTGGCCGCAGGATTCATGGTG
>JAJZCZ010000123.1 GCA_021828805.1 Nitrospirota bacterium
TACAGACAACTTAACGAGAGCCATTCTCAAGACCCCGCGAATCTTTCCAGCTCTTCGGTCTGTGCTAGAATGGGAACGGACGTTTTTTCTCCTGTCCGGCAGGACCCCACACCCGCTTTCCTATTCTGACACGAAGGAGGACCTCGTGCCCCCCGCAAAAAAAACAAAAGCCCCCTCCGGGGACCCGGCAAACTACGGCGGACAGGCGATCGAAGACAACACTCTCGAAGGCTGGCCAAACCCGGAGACGCACCAGAGCTACCGCATCCACCTCTCTTACCCGGAGTTTACCTGCCTCTGTCCCCGCTCGGGATATCCTGACTTTGCAACCATCGAAATCAACTACATTCCGGACCGGACCATCGTGGAGCTTCGCTCCCTCAAACTCTATCTCAATGGCTTCAGGGACCGGCGCATCTCCCACGAGGCGGTCGTCAACCAGATCTTCCGGGATCTTGTCGAACTTCTCTCGCCCCGGGAGATGGATGTCACGGCGGACTTCAATGTCAGGGGCAACCTGAAGACAATGATTCGTGTGGACACAGAGATGAACCGGAAGAAAAAGAAGAAGTAAGAGGGGGTGTTTCTAGAGGCTCTGCAGGAAGTCGTCAAGGGGGACCGGGGGATCGATCGTCACCAGGTTTTTCTCCCGGAGAATTTTTTCCCGGACGAATGTCGCCTTTTCCATGGTGACATTGCGCAAAAGAAGACAGCCCGAGTGTATCCCCTTGTCCACAAAAAGGATGTCTGTGGTGTACCGGGCCTGATCGAGGGCCTTTAGAAGAGGCAGGGAGTCCCGGTCGGCCGGAAACCAGAGAGGGAGGACCGGGATGGTGGGGGAGCTCTCCTCCAGCAGAAGCGCCGCCACGACCTCCCGGATCGTCTCCAGCCGGAATCCCCCCCTCCCCCAGTGCCGGCAGTAGCAGAATTCCGGAAGGACAGTGTTCCGGGCCTTTTCACAAAGAGTTCCCGACAGGCTGTGCAGGAAAAGATTAAGGCGCGTCATCCCTGTATCCGCCATCTTCGCCACCGGAAGAAGCAGCGTCCCCAGGGAACGGATTCCTCCCACATAGACAGAGAAGCTGATCGCCACCTCTCCATTGATGACCCGCCCTCCCATGCGCTTCTCCGGGACCGCCTCCGAAGGAGACCCGTCTACGGAAACCGCATCTCTTTGCCACTCCCCTCCCCGCACCCGGTAGACAAGACGGTACCCGGGGCGAGAATCATCCGAGGCGCCGCCGACAAGTCGCTCGACAATGGCTATTTGCCGGAATTCTCCGGGCATGGCCTCAAGGAAGGCGCCCGTCAGAGATTCCCGGTCGGAGTCCTCGACCCACGCTGACATGGTCTCAACGAGCAACGGGGTGGCCCATCCCTTGTATCCGGCAATCTTTCGTTCCAGCTCCCGGGAGTTTTCCCCGGGCACAATGATGGCCAGCGTTCCCCAGGAGAACTGGAAGAGAACCAGTCCAAGCACGAACACCTGACGGATCCGGCCGGCCTTGATGACAAACATGTCGGCACACTCTCCCCGTCCCGCCGGACGGGAGGCCCAGAACGCATCCAGGTGATGCTTTTCCGGGGGGACAATGCCATCTTCGGTAAACATCCGGAAGTCCGCCAGACTCCGCCCCAGCTCAGCCCCGGGCCAAAGTTCAAGGAGGGCCGGAGAAAAGAGGACCAGACCCTGCTTTTCATGAAAGAGGAGGATATGAGGGCTGGCCACATGGGAGAGGCCGTCCAGAACCTTCTGGGGAGAGATGACCGAGGGGAAGAGCGCCCCGGGAAAGGGGCGAGAATGAAAGAGCACAAGAACGCTTTCTATGGAAGATGAAACCAGACCCGAAAGGGGGTCTTCTGAAACCCTTGAGAGCCCATAAGATTAACGAGGGAAAGAATTTTTCCCAACATATTCTTTCACCAAGCCTCATCTTACACCAAAGACTTTTACCTTGTCATCGGGGAGGAAGACTTTCTTAAAAAGACCAGGCAATTCTGATAATCGATCCTCTCCCAGAACTGTCCGTCCGGTCCCTCGGAGGCAACCGACGCCGGAAGCGAGGTCTCCCGGTCCAGCAGGAGCCACATGCGGCCAAAGACGGGGCGGGCCTCCAACTGGTCCGGGGCCACGTTGATAATGGACACCGGTCTCCCGTCGAATTTTCCCGTCCCCAGAAGAAGACAGGAGTGCGTGAGACAGGCGGGCCGCAGAATCCGCCGGTCGTAACTCAGGAAGTCCGCATGGTCGACCGTATGGCCGAACCGGGAGGAAATAAGGGAGCTTCGGGGAGACAGTGAGAGTGTAAGAGGAAGAAATCCAAAGGGGTGAACCTCGGCAACCCCGTCGGCCGCGCGGTAGACAACGGTTGCTCCCCGGCGGGGGTGGCGCAAGTGAACCGATACGGAAAAAGGGGCATACCGGATCGAAAGATCAAAGGACTCGTTCGGGCGGGGTCCGGACTCTCCGCGGTGGAGACCGTCGCTGCCAGCCCCCGCGGGAAGTCGCCTCAAGGAATAGAAATCCCGGGTCCGGCAGGTATAGCCGGAAAGCGTGCGAAGGGTCAAAAAGAGCCGGTCGGCCGCGGACTGGGCGTGGGGGTAGTCATACGTCCGGCTTCCTTTATCGACCTGGAGGTCAGGAAAAACATCCGAAAGCCTCGCTGCCCGGGCCGGAGCGACTCCGGGGAAGCCCGCGGTGGAGAGCGATCCTCCGAGCAGGGCTCCCCCGATCACTGCCCCAAGGAGGAGCCAGCGCAGGCCGGCTGCACCCACCGCTCTCCCCCGTGGAAAATGCCGGGCCTTTCCCTGATCGAAGATCATCCTTGCCTCCCTTCCGGGAGATTGTCTCACGACGCCCGATGGGCGATTTCATAGAGAACAAAGCCAAGACCCGCAAGTCCGAGGCCCCCGTGAATCAGTGTCACGGAACGGAGCATTTTCCCTCCGCCAAATCCCCGGACAAGCAAGAGAAGCCCTGCCACGGCCGCCAGGACAAGAAGGATCAGGCCGATATCAAGCCAGTGGGCTCCGCCTGTGATAAAAAAACGGGCCACCAGCATGAGCAGTCCTGCCATGGCCAGGGTAGGGTGAAGGAATCCAAGTTCCCGGGGAAAGGACTTTCGTCCCATCTCCAACCCCATCAGAAGAATCCCCAGAAAGGCTCCGACTCCCAAAAGAACGGCTCCGGCCGTCATCAACCCTTTATCCATTCAAGACTCCCGGCATACAGGAGAGAGGAGGCCCCCCCCGCCGGCTAGTCGACCTTAAGGTCGTGGGCCAGAAGAACGGCATCGGCAATCTCCCTCATCGATTTTCTCATATTCATGCTTTTCTTCTGGAGAAGGCGGTACGCCTCCTCCTCGCCAAT
>JAJZCZ010000124.1 GCA_021828805.1 Nitrospirota bacterium
GGCCGATGAAGAGCGTACGTAGATCCGCATGAGCGAGACGCGCACGGATCACACGACGGCCAAGCAGGCGTTCCTCGTCGAGGGACAGTCCCCGGGAGCGGGCGATCTCGACGGTCGGATGTCTTCCGAATTGCCGAGCAAAATCGGCGACGGCCTGGGAGGCGGCGAACCGGTCGGAGAATTTTTCCACCGCCTGCCTGAAGGCCTTCAGTCGGACTTCCGGTGAGGGAGAGGCGGAAGGGACGGAAGAACAGGCCGCAAGAAGTCCCAACGCCGCGACCGCCCCCCCATATTTCGACAGTGTCTTCCGCATGAGGGTCCTCCTAGGAATTTTTCATCTCTTGCAATGCGGCCGTGGACGCATACGCGACTATTACAACAAACACGGTGACAATCCAGGACGCCACAAAACTCGCCCCCTCGATCAGGAGACCCGGGACGCTCATAATCTTGGGCAGGTGAGGGAAGTGATGAGAGAGAACGTGGGTCACCGTCCGCCACACCAACACGCTAAGAATTGTTGAGACAACGAAAATGGTATTGAGCTGGTGCTCGTCCAGCGTTTTGGTCGGTCGGGACACCGTGGGCGTCGTCCGGATCGTTTCCTGGCGGAATTTTTCGTCCACCGGAGGAGGCGGCGTTCCTGTCCGTCCTCTTCTCTGTTCATCGCTGGCGGTCTGTTGTGGCTCCTCCTGAGAGAACGGTATGCGCGGATCCACGTGGGTATTCGTCCAGACGTGCCGTTTGGGCTTCTTCTCCGAATAATCCGGCTCCCAGAACCCTTCGTTCCAGGGAATGCGCAGGCTGTGGACCTTCCCGGCATCGAACCAGGTCTGTTTGACAACCATCACGAACATCGTCTCGGAGACGACGATCCTATAGATGTAGTCAGCGGCCAACAACTCGCCCAGGCGATTGGCGACGCTCAGGCGAATGGGAAGAGGGAGGTCGCTCAGGTACTCATGCAGGGCGTTCGTGTTCAACACCAGTCTCCGGCCATCGTCTTTGACGTAGGTCAGGATCAGGGAGTCCTCGCGGATCCAGGGAATATCCTGAATCGAATAAGCCTCCGGCGTGGCCTTTTCGCGGTTGCGACGTTCGGCCTCGAGCTTCCTGTCGTAAACCGCCCTTTTTGCGGGATCGGACAGGGTTTCATAGGCTTCCTTCACCGTCAGGAAGAGACGGGCGGTGGTGCTGTCATGGGTCGCATCGGGGTGATACATCTGGGCGGCCCGTCGCCAGGCTTTCTTGATTTCTTCACCCGTCGCATTCTTCGCAATGCCTAGTGTCGCGTAGTAGTCGGTCATGGGGATCCTCCAGAGGAAAAGGGGGGCAAAAACCCCTCCCCCGGCCCGAGTGTCCGGGCCGGGAGGAGACAGTGACTGCATGCACCCAGGGGGGAGTCAAGCGGACACCTTCTCCAGATTTCGGAAGGGGTCAGGTTCCTGCTTCTCTTTCTCCCGAAGGGCCTGGAGGGTTTTGACCACGGCTTGATACCCGGCGACCTGCGCCTCCCGGGACAGGGAGGCCAGATCGACCAAGCGGATCCCGACCGATTTCTCGGCCTCCCGAAGACGATCCGGCCCATGGGTGCGGGCCAATTGATTCACCGCCTGGAGAAAGCGGGGATTGGGGAGCGGGGGCGCCGTCTCTTTCGGGCTCTCGTTCGGGAGCGCGGCGGCCATCGTCGGAACCGGGGTCACGTCGTCCTCGAGATCCTGGGTAAAGTAGCCTGACAGGGCAAAGTGCGTGAGCACCGCATCGATCATCGCCCGCTTTCTCGCCATCTTGAGGACGGTGTTCAAGACGTTGTCCGGGTTCTGGCGGACAAAATAGAGGGTCTCCCGGCGGGTCCGGACAAGGCGCCGCTCCTCGGGCGGGGCCGCGTCATAGTCCTCCTTCCCGGCTTTTTTCCACTTGAACTTGTCTTCCAGGGTCGAGGCGAAGCCGTAGCCGTGTCCCACCCCCTGGCCCTGAGGGTTTTTGATCTCGGCGGTGACGGTGATCCGGCGGTCGAGCCCCACCCCTTCGATCTCCTCGTGGAAGGTGGGGGTGAGACCGTACAGGGTCATGAAGAGTTCGGCGCCGGGTTTTAAGAGAACCGGCTTGCTCGAACCGGGGATCACCCCGTAGTGGAGGTTCTCGATGAGAAGGGTCTTGCGGATCTCGTTGATCTCGGCGAGCCGCTGTTCGGCCGCCAACAGAAGGGGGTTTTTCTCCATGGGACATCTCCTTGTGTGAGAGGGGGAGAGGGGCTGTCAGACAGGAAGCTCCTCAGGGTGGAAGAGCCGCCAGCTGATCCGGGGTGCATGCACCCGGGCTGACTCCCGGAAGGCCCGGGAGGCCTCATAGCGCATGAGCGGGTCGTCCGGGGAGGAGAGCAGGGTCAGGTGTCCCGCTTCCCTGAGGGACTGAAATCGTTCCATCAGACGCTGGCTCTTCTCAAAGGGCAGCCTGTAGGAGACGATGATCAGCCGGAAGGCGATAATTTCGCCATTGGGCTGAAGATAGCGGGCAATCCAGGAGTCCACCGGACTCCAGGGGAGAAGCTCGGAGGCGATCACGAGTGGGTCCGGGGCCGCGGCCCCCTGTTCACCGATCCAACGCATATCACACGCTCCTTTCCGAAAGGGTGAGAGTCAGGCCCGGAATCCCATGCCTTTCCGGGGAGGGAGGCCGGCCTGCAGGTGGACATCGTCGACGGAGAGACGAAGCCCCTCTTCGTCGTTGGGTTCCGGGATCCCCTGGCGTTTGAGCGCCCGGGCGGCTCCGGAGAGGAGCCGGGCCCGGATCTCCCGGGGGGCGAGATCCAGAAGGGGCTCCACTACCTCCCCGGGCAGAATGGGGTCGAAGTGGGAGCCCCAGGGGGAGGTGCGCAGCTCCTCCCAGATCCGGGCGGCGATCTGTCGCTTCTCCCCGGGGGTGGGGGAGGGCACGGTAAAGACCCGGAAGCGCGACAGGATGGGGTCGGGGATCCCGGAGAGATCATTCCCCGCCGCCACCCACAGAAGCCGGGAGGCATCGATCCGGATGGGACAGAACTCGTCCCGGAACTGCCGGGCCCCCTCGGGCTCAAGCAGGGTGTAGAGGGTATGGAGGGGCGAGGACTCCCGGTTCTCCCGGGCCTTGTCGAGCTCGTCGAGGAAGATCAGGGGATTGCCGAGACCGTGGCGATAGGTGGTGAGAAGCGCGAAAATCTCCCCCGGCTTGGCGTTGGCCCAGGTGCTTGAAGTCCCGGAAAGGATCCATCCGGCGGTGGCCACCGCACAGTCGATCCTGGCCTGGCTCGGGACGTTGAAGGCTTTTGCCAG
>JAJZCZ010000125.1 GCA_021828805.1 Nitrospirota bacterium
AGGAGACGAGCGAACTGTTGGTTCCCTCGTCCCTCGTGGATCCTGTTTAGAATCCATGCCGGATGTTTGCCTGAGACGGAGATGGGAAATCGCGGTTGAAGGAGGAAAAAGTGAAAAAGATCATTGTCGTCGGATTGATGTTGTTTCTTGGGGCATGCGGTCAGATCGACAGGTCTCTTGCCCACATCAAGGGAGCGCAGGAGATCTGCTTCAAAGGAGTCGAGTATATCCAGTTCGCTTCCGGGGCAACCGTGGAGTATCGACCGGACGGGCACATCGCAACGTGCCGGTGAGGGGACATATGCAAACGTCATCCAATGGGCTTGAGATACTTGAGGCAAAAGACAAAAAACCGCTTTTCGAAGATCCCCGCCTCGATGCGATATATCGCCGCACGAAACAATACGCAGAAGATTCGGGAATCTTCCGGATCTGTCGGATGGAAGACTCCGATGAGGGATTCAAGCGACTGATTATCTGCAACCTGTGGAGGATCGACCGTTTCCCGGACGGCAGAGTTTCCCTTTTCACCCGGGATCTCCGGACGGATCTCTGGACGGAAGACCAGGACCTGTCAAGGTGGCCTGATGTTCCGCTCTGGCGCATCGAATTCACGAGGTCGCTCGTCTGGTGGAAGGATCTCGTCCGCATGTCCTTGTCGAAAGCTCTGGATGCCGCCGGATATGCGGAAATCGACAGCGACAAGAGCCATCCCCTGAACGACAGGATTTCCCTTGTCCGGGATGCCGTCATGAGAAGCTATCTGCCCCGCCGAAAACCAGGATCCGATATCTCTTGCGAAGATCGGGCGTTTCTCGACCCGAAAGGATGCGAGGCGGGAGCCCGCTCCCTTCGGGCGGCTTTCTACGAGCACATCGCGGAGAAAGATCTTCTCGGCGCGGCGTGGGCTCTCAACTATCGATACGGGACGCTTGCCGACTATCTTGCGCTGGCCCTCCGTGCCGACGAAGTCCGGCGCATCTCCCGCGAATCGCGGAATCTTCTGCCTCTCATGGCCTCGATCCGTCCGGAGCACTGGACGAGGACGGATCTCTTCTCGCGGAAAATCTGGGTGAGGGACGGACGAAAGACGACCATGGCCGACCGCAAGGCGTTTTCCGACAAGACATGTTCCTTCGCCACCCCGTCCGGGTGGCGGTGGATCGCCAACGCAAAAATGTCGGTCGTGGAGGAATGGATCAATGGAGGCGGCGGACCGTCGCGGGTCGACACGGACATCATCGAAATATTCGCCCATGCCAATATCGGGGCAACCGTTCCCTCCCATGTCTGGCGACATCTTCTCCGGTTCCGGCGACATTTTTTTCGGACGCCCAACAATCGAGACCAGATCGGGCGGATTTTCCGCGCATTCGTTCTCGAGTCGGAGCGCATCTGGAGAACTCATGGATTCAGGGCGCTCAGAACATGGATCAGAAACGAGGTACGTCTCCAAAGCATTGCCGACTGGTTCAACCAGGAGGGATCGGAGGCGGGACTCCCGAACAAGAATGCCGGGTGGCGGTCCATCGAACGTTCCACTCACAATTGGCACGAACGACAGGCGATCCAGTATGTCGAGGCAAGGGGGGAGGATGTCGCCTGGGAAAGCCTTCTCGGAGACATGGAGATCGACGGCGTGACCTGCTCCCCTCTGTCGTCCCGCCATGCGCTCCTGAAAGAAGGGTACGTCCAGCACCATTGCATCGGGTCCTACGATAACCGCTGCATTGAGGGACTCTACCGCGTTTTCTCCCTCGAAGACCGCAAGGGAAACAGGTCGACGCTCGGAATCGCATTTTCGGTCTCCCCTCCACGATGGATCGTCGATCAGCATTACGGAAAGTACAACGGGGACATTTCCGACGAGGCGAAAAAAGCGGGTGAAGAAATCTCCCTTAGATATACGGAATCCTATCGCGCCTGCCTCAAGGCAAGAAGGAAGAAAATGCGGGTCTGAACGACCCTTTCAAGGAGCGTCATCGAAATGATCCCCCTCTTCGGTTCTCTCAGAACAAGCGACAACGGACGGGAATTCATTCTCTCTTCCTGCGAACCCCATGTCCGGACCCGGATCCGCCGGGTCTTCGCCCGGGTCAGTCAGCGGGCCGGAGAAAAGATATCGATTCAGGTCTCGCCGGAGACCTGTCGGGATCTCCTGTGGTTCCTGGACCGCTATCCGATGGAGATGTCCAGAAAAGACAGGAAGATTCTCATCGAGGGGGCACGGGAACACAAGGAGACGGAGACACACGTCCTTGCCATTCACGAAGGGAGATACGAGCCTCCCTCGATCGACCTGGCCCTGCCTCTCCGGGAGTATCAGAAAGTGGCCGTTTCCCTTCTCGATGTCCGAAGGGGCTATCTTCTGGCCGATGAACTCGGTCTGGGGAAAACGGTCTCCGCGATCGGAGGGATGGCGGGGGATCGCCGTCTTCCGGTTCTGGTCGTGACGATGACCCATCTTCCTGCTCAGTGGGAGAGCGAGATCAAGCGGTTCGCGCCGGATCTCTCCGTCCATATCCTGAAGTCCGGAAAGCCCTACGACCTGACGAAAGGCGGAAAACTTCCTTTCCCCGACGTGATCATCTCCAACTACCACAAGCTCCATGGATGGGCCGATCTCCTGGCCGGACACGTTCGGTACGTCATCTTCGACGAGGCCCAGGAGCTTCGACGACGGCAGTCCGACAAATATGCGGCGGCCAGCCTCCTGGCGTCGAAGGCGGACTACCGTCTGGGGCTTTCCGGAACCCCGATCTACAACTACGGGGCGGAGTTCTGGAACATCCTCGAGATTCTTTCTCCGGGATCCCTCGGAAGCCGCGAGGAATTTGTCCGGGAATGGTGCACTCCCCCGAAAAACAATCGGGAAACCGAAAGACTTGTCGATCCGAAAGCCTTCGGGGCCTGGCTTCGGAGGGAAGGACTCATGCTCCGGAGAACCAAAAAGGATGTCGGGAGGGAACTCCCTCCCCTCTCACGGATCGTCGAATCGGTTCCGTCCGATCCGGAGGCTCTCGAACGCATCAAGGGATCCGCCGTGGAGCTGGCGAAGACAATCCTGTCCCTGAATCCCCTTGCCCGGGGCGAGAAGTTCCGGGCGGCGGAAGAATTCAACATGCTCATGCGCCAGGCGACGGGGATTGCCAAAGCTCCTTATGTCGCCCAGTTTGTCCGGCTCCTGGTCGAAAACGGAGAGAAGGTTGTTCTTTATGGCTGGCATCGGGAGGTCTACAGTCTCTGGATGGAGCAGCTTTCCGATCTGAAACCTGCCCTTTACACCGGCTCGGAAA
>JAJZCZ010000033.1 GCA_021828805.1 Nitrospirota bacterium
CATCGATGCTCCTTTCTGTGGATGAGTGTGTCACCAGAGAACAAGCCTCGATTATCCATATTTATGCTTCAGGTACGGCAGGGGAATGTTAGAGGGAACTCAGGGGTGGCAATTTTGCTGCGGCTGGATGGCAACTTTCATGCGAAAAAATGGCAACTTTGGATGCGAATACACACTCGCGATATATCATGAAAAACCTATGCACAACAAAGCCCCGGAGCTTTGCAAGAGGCTCCAAAATTTAGTACGTTACCGAGACGGATTGGCAGAAAATCAGAGAAAATAAGCATGTCTTGTAAGCATCCATCAGAAAAGAAAAAACACGATCAAACGTCTCTTGATCGACTCATGATTGTCTCATGATTCAATCATGCCAATAACAAGAAAATTATTGCCTCCCGCCCCATGAATCCCCCCCATCCTCCCTTGGCAAAAAAAACCTTCATCCTCTTTTGACAAAAAAAGCGCCCTCCGACTTTTGGCAAAAATAGAAATCAATCAAAACTTGTAAAAAATATAAAATGTGTAAAATACTTATCAGGAATGCCGGGAAACGTTCCCGACATTCCCAACAGGATCAACGCCACGGAGAAGGAATCCCCTTGTTCGCGTTCGACAAGAGGGACGACCCATCCGGAAAAGAAAAAGAAAGGGAAGGACCAAATATTCCGGAGAAAAAAAACGCGAAATCGAAAATCTGCAAAAAACCATCCTCGCAAATCTCCAACCTTCCGGAAGCGGTAAATGTGAAATTTGGAAAACTGGAAATTTGAATAGCCACACAAAAAAGGTCCGAAGGCGATCCCTCGCCTGAAGACCATAGGCATCGGCAAAAAGATTTTTGGGATGAACACTGAGGTCGGAAATGGAAGATTCCGGAGAGAACGAGAAGGCGTTATTTCAAGACGCGGGAAAGGCGTTATTCCGAGAAAATGGGAAGGAGTTATTCATAGAAAGCGGTTCTAGGGATAACGTAGGGGGGCAATCTCGAACGGCGAAAACCGAAGCGCATTATGCGAAGGTCGCCGGACGGATGGTTTCGCGTTATACGAGAAACCATCCCGAATTGCCCCCCGAAGCCGCAACGATGGCATCACTCGCAGACGCGGCGATTGACATCATCGTCCGGAAATCATGCGGGGAAATCTCAAAAAGAACATGGCGGGTCTACAAGGCGGCACTCGGATACGTCATGGAAAACTTCATCAGGGAGCGGGAAGGATTCAATCCTCCCGCTCCCCAAAAAGAATGGAACCGCCTCATCCAATCCTTCACCCGACTGAAAAATGAAGGGCCGAACGGCGGGCTTTACCGGCAGAATTTGGCACGGCAGCTGGAGAGTCAGGGATTCCCCCTCGAGGTGACCAAGGGCACCATTCGGGTTCCCGGGATCTCCCCGGAGGTGGAGGCGGCGGAGTCTCCGTCACGAGTCCCCGGATGGTGGTAAGGGCCCTTTTGTGGAGTTCTTACAGGATCCGCCCTTTCAGGGTCCGGCTCTGTTTGAAATAGACAATTTTCCTTGCCCCCACCGTGACCTTCTCTCCGGTTTTGGGATTGCGCCCCGTCCATGCCGACCGGGTGCGGATCCGGAGAACCCCGAAATCCCGGAGCTCGACCGTATCGCCTGACCGCAAGCCCTCCTTCATGGCTTCAAGGAAGAGATCCATCAACTCCCGGGCGTCTTCCCGACGGATTTCGGGAAACTGGCGGGCCAACCGTATCATCAAGTCAGATTTTGTCATCGAGACGCTCCTCCTTAGTGGGTCTGAGTTCCAAGGAAACCGATTATGCCTGTTTCCTTGGCCCGTTCCTCAGATCATGCTGACAGAAGATTCCCTTATTTGAGCAGAAGGAAAGGCAAGTCCGGTTCAGCTCCCCTCCGGAATTATCCCCCTCACCCCGATCAGGAGCCCCGGAGCTTCCGGCGTGGCGAGGGTGTTTTCGATCCCGGTGTTCGCCCGGCTCTTCCTCGATCCTGGCCTCGTCGCGACCCTGCCAGCAGAACTTTGTGGTTCGGGGAGTCAAAGATGATCTCCGAAGACATGGCCCCTCCATCGAGAGATTTCTAGGGCAGAACACTACGGCCTCAGAAAGAGCTTTTCACCTTTTTCATGATGTCCTTGAGGCCTCCCACCAGCCCTTCAAGCTGCTTCTTGACGGAAGAGACATTGCGGGACTGATTCTCCGTCACCCCTGCAATGGATGAGAGGGTGTTGGAGAGGACGCTGGCATGGTCGACGATGGATTCGAAGACTGTCCCCACCACCTCGGCCTTCTTCTGGCTCTCCTCGACCTTCCCCAATGTTCCATGGATCAGGGTGACCGTTCGGGTCGTATCGTTCTGCGTCTCCCGGATCGTCGAGCCGATCTCCTTGGTGGCGCGGATGGTCCTCTCGGCCAGCTTCCTCACTTCGTCGGCCACTACGGCGAACCCCCGCCCCTGCTCTCCCGCCCGGGCCGCCTCGATGGCCGCATTCAGGGCCAGGAGGTTGGTCTGGCTCGCGATATCGTCGATCACCTCCACCACCTTCCCGATCTCCTGGCTGCGCGCGTTGAGCCCGTTCACCACATCGACCAAGGCCCGCATGGCCTCCTCCGACTCCCGAACCTGGGAGAGGAGGTCTTCGAGCGTTTTTCGACCCGCCTCCCCTTCGGTGCGGGTCTTCTGCGCCTCCTCCGAGACCCGTCCGGTGGTGGTCACGATCTCCCGAATCCCGGAGTCCAGCCGGTCCATGGCGGCGGAGAGGTCGTTCGAGGCCTGCTCCTGCATGTCCACAGAAGAAGCGAGAAGCTTGTCGCTGGTTACGTCCCGAAAGATGGTCATGTACCCCAGCAGCTCTCCCGTCGCCGGATCCGCGATCCGTTCCGTGGTCGACAGAAGAGAGAGTCCTCCAATGTCCATCACCTGGTTCTTTCGAACCTCTTCGGGAGAGAGTCCCTCGAGGATTCTCCGGATCCGGTCGGGATCCTTGTGAACCGGTGGATGGACCCGCCCATGACCTCGGAGGCACCGACGCCAAAGGACTTCTTCATCTCCGATTCCATCTGGGAGACAATCTGCTTCATGGCCTGATTCATGTAGAAGATGGTGTTTCCTCCGCGCCCCGACCCCATGTCGGGAGAGGCGACCGCAATTCCCAGAGTGGGAATGGCATCGAGAATATGGAGCAACACTCGAGGATCCATCAGTTCCCGACCTGAATTGCTCCACTTGCTCAAGGAGCTCCGCCCTTCCTGCTCCGCCCCGTTTCCCTGCCGCCCGAACATTGCTGCCATGACCGCTCTCCTGGTTATTGAGTCTCCCCCCCCTTGCGAAAAACATACCGCACAGTCCCACAGCATGATTCTTTGATTCCCGGAATTGTCACCCTTTGGGAGTCCCCCGGCAGAGCCGAGAGGAGCCTAGAGGCAATCATAAAAAAAAAGCAAGTATTAAAAAATATTAATGTATAGCATTATTTTATAGCCTCGCAATAGACTCCCTCGAGACAGAACGACGAAGCGGAGATTTTTGGATGTCGATTCTACGGGCCTTTTTCGTCGACCCGGAACGATGACGTCAGGGACGAAAGTGTCTCCACGATTCCTCGGAGGCGTTCGACCGCCGGAATGGCGGAGGCCACATCCTGACCGCGAGCCTCCATGATCGTCGACAGGGAGATGACCGCATCGAGAATCCGGTCGGAGCCCTGTTTTTGGATCTCGGTTTCTTTGACGATCTTTCCGACATCTTTTCCCGTGGCTCGAACCATGGCGGCCAGGGTGTCGATGGCCGTCTCGGCCGAGACGGCCTGGGATCCGCAGGCGGCCAGGGCGGCCGCTTCCTTGCGGATGTCGGTGACCGTCTCGGAGATGGATTCCTGGATGGTCGCGATGGCGGTGCTGATTTCTTCGGTGGCCTGGGTGGTGGTCTGGGCGAGCTTGCGGACTTCGTCGGCCACGACGGCAAATCCCCGGCCCTGCTCTCCGGCGCGGGCCGCCTCGATGGCGGCGTTCAGTGCCAGGAGGTTGGTCTGGGAGGCGATGGCGGTGATGGACCCCGCGATGGTCCCGATCTTCTGGCTGGCCTCTTCGAGTCCGGCGATCCGATTGGCCAGGCTCGTGATCTCCTCGGAGGAGGAGCGGACCGATTCGAGGACGCTCTGGACGGTCCGGGATCCGGCGTCGGCCTCTTCGACGGCCTTTTTCGAGGCCTGTCCCATTTCGGAGGCCAGAGAGCTTTGCTGGCCCGCCTCCTCGGCGAGACCACGGGCTTTTTCCTGAACGATATTGAGGGTCTCCACCGCCTCCACGAATCCCTTGGAGACCGCCTCGAGAACGGCGGAGAGATGGTCGGTTTCGTGGGCGATGGACTGGGCGTTGGCATTGAGGTCGCGGGTAACTCCCGAGAGCTCGCCGATCATGCGGTCGATGCTCCGTCCGACCTCCCCGGCTTCATCCTCGCCGTCGACGCCGGAGTATTGGGTCAGGTCGCGTTTCGAGGCGAGGTTGACCGTGGCGGCCGCTTTCTCGAGACGGGTGGCCATGGCCGACAGCATCCGGAAGTCCCAGAAAAGGGCAATGACCCAGGCGATGAGGGTCAGAATCTGCACCCAGGTCTGCATCGAGCGACGATGGGAGACGCTCGCGTTGAGCTTGTTGATCTGGCGGGAGATGGTGGCAAAGAGGACCCGCGTCTCCGCGACATAGTGGGAGAAGGCCGGGTGGGCGATCTGCGTCCAGAGCATGGGAGCCAGGGCTTCGTGATGGTTCTTGACGAGGTTCACGATCTGGAGGGAGGTGGAGTGGGCCTCGTTCCGGTCCCGGATCAGGTTCTTGAGGGGGGCGATGCTCCCCCAGGCCTTTACGGCATCGAACCTGAGACGGCCCATCTGCACGTGGGAGAGGGCTTTCATCTGGAGGACCTGGGCCGAGGATTTCTGGAAATTCGTCTTCGGGTCTTCCCCGAGCTCGGTCATGGAGCGCTCCATCCGGCTCTCCGAGGCCATCATCAGGGCGAGGTCGACCGCCACATGCTGGAGAGCCGCCTCCGACTCGAGGGATTCCGTGATCTGATGCTGGAGCCACAGGCCGATCCCGATGTTGAGGGAGAGCATCAGCGCGATAATCATGATGGTTTTCTTAATCAGCGGTCTCATGAGGATCCTCCGGGGACCTGAGATCGTTCGCGGGACCGATCCTTTGTTTTTTGCGAAATATCCGAACGAATCTCGTTTCGCAAATCCCTGATTCCCTGAAAGTGGCAGCGAGAGAGGCTCGAGGGATCCGATCGCTGACCCGTCATTTGGAGAGGGCGGCCAGACCTCTCCCGACCGGAGACGCGAACAGCGACCACGACAGGAGAAGAAGAGCGATCCCTGCAAGGGCAAAGGCCCCGATCCGGACGAACTTTTGTTGCCGGGCGGACCGCCGGTTGGCATCCAGGGTTCGCCGGAGAGAGATGTCCAGGCTTTCGCAGGTCTGGGCAAGGCGTTCCAGAAAATCTCCGTCCGAGAGCCTCCGAGAAGCGATCGATCTCCTGAAGACGCTTTTCCGGGTCGGGAGCGGGCTGGGTTCCCGACTCGCCCTTTCTGACAAGTCGGCTGGCTCTCACATCGTCGAGAATGCTCCTCACGACAAAAGACATGGTCTCTCCTCCGTTCTTCCGAAGCCACTCGTGAAGCTCGGGATCGAGTCGGACGGTCACTCTGTGGTCCGCCATTGCAGGGCCTCCGTGCCTGTCTATGAAAAAGAGGACTCTGCCGGAATGATGCCATCAGTCCGGCAATCATCATCCCCCAAGGAAAACTCCAGGTTGACCATCAAAGACAATGATCACAAACCTCTCCTGTTCTCCCTCCCGCCCTTCAATCCGCCCCTCGGACAGGGAGGGGAGTCGTTCACAGGGTGTCGAGGTATTCCCCCAAGGCGACGGGAGGATCGATCGCCACGATCGTCTTTTCCCGGAGGAGTTTGTTTCGGACGAACGCGGCCTTTTCCATGGAAACGTTCCTCAGCAGAAGACACCCCGAACGAAGTCCCTGGTCCACAAAGAGGAGGTCACTCGTATATCGGGCCGGGTCGAGCGCTTTGATAAGGGGAAGAGGGTCCCGGTCGGCGGGGAACCAGAGAGGGAGAACGGGAACGGACCGGTCGTCGCCGACCGTCCCCTCCCGGATCATCTCCCGGAAGGCCTCCAGCCGGAACCCTCCTCTCCCCCAGTGGCGGCAGTAGGAAAACTCCGGAAGAACAGTCTGGCGCGCCCTCTCGCACAGGGCTTCCGACGTATCGTGCAGAAAGCGGTTCAGCCATGTCAGTTCCCCCTCCGGAACCTTCTCCACGGGGAAGGAAAGAGAGCCCAGAGAGGTGAGGCCCCCCACGTAGACCGAGAAGCTGATCGCGACCTCCCCATTGACAACCTTTCCCTTTATGCGCACATCCTTTGCCTCCCCCGGAGGCGGAGTCTCCTCGAGAGACGCGTCCCGTTGCCACTCCCCCCCTCGCACCCTGTAGGTCAGCCGATATCCCGGACGCGAATCGTCGGGGTCGGAGGGGGGCGCCGCATGACGTTCAACGATCGCCATTTTCCGGATCTCTTCGGGCATGGTCCCGAGGAATGTTCCCGTCAGGGCCTCCCGGTCGGAATCTTCGATCCATGCCGAAACCGTGTCGACGAGAGAAGGGCTCGCCCAATTCCTGGAGGAGGCGATCCGGCCTCCCAGCTCCCGGGGATTTTCGCCCGGAACGACGATTATCAGGCTCCCCCAAGAAAATCTGAAAAAGACGAACCCCAGCATGACGACTTTGCGGTACCGGCCGGCCTTGATGACGAACATGTCGGCACATTCTCCCCTCTCTTTCGGAAGATTCTCCCAAAAGGTTGAGAGATGATGCGTCTCCGCCGGAACGATGCCGTCCTCGGTAAAGAGGCGAAAATCCTCGAGGCTCCGCTCAAGATCGGCCCCGGGCCAGAGATCCCGGATGACGGAAGAGAAAAGGACCAGACCCCGCGTTTCATGAAAAAGGAGAATATGAGGGCTTGCCACCCGAGCGAGGCCGTCCAGCGCCTTCTGGGGATTGATGACCGAGGGGAAAAGGGCTCCGGGAAAGGGGAGGGAGTGAAAGAGCATGAGAGGGTGTTCTCCTGAAAAACGATAAGAAATTTAAAAGACGTCTTCATTGTCCGGACTTCGGGCAAGACTGAGCGCTTCTTGTTCTGAAGAAAACAATCCCATTGAGCAAGTTATTATTCTCCCGTCGGGGATAAAAACCGCAAATCTTAATTTCTCAATGACTTTTCCATATTCATCCTCGCCAACAAATTGCATGATGCGGAGTCGCCCGACCATCCTTACTGTTTTTCCTTTGATTAATCCATGCCGTTTTTGTGCTTCTGGAATCTCACCTCCCATCTCATCCTCCTCCTTTGCGATGACGATTCCCTCTTTGATCGCGGCGGTGGTACGCGGCAGGATGAGAGTGTCGTTGGAAAGTTTCAGAAACGACCGCCCGGCAGATTTTTTCTGCCGGATGCTCCGAACCGATGGGCGGCCTCTCCTCTGCTTTTTTCCCGGAATCAGCGGACCGTCTGGGACCATATCTGGTTCCAGCGCTCTTCCAGTCCGTGGGAAAACTGCTTCATCCAGAGGGATTCGAACTGGTTCGGATAGGATCCGCACAGACAGACCGCGGCGACGGACTGTCCCGACGCCGTTCTGACGGGCACGACGAGAACCGAGCGCCCCCCCGTTTTCCGGGCCGCCTCGGACAGGAAGACGAAGCGGGGATCCCGGTCGACGGCGGAGGCGGAAAAAGGCCCCCCTTTTTCCAGTGACCGGGCGAAGGATTTCGGGAACCGGAGGGATTCGGGGTCCGGCGGCTCCTTCCCGCCGGGAACCCGCAACGCTTCGGCGAAGTCCTTGCCCCGCTCTCCGGCGGCTGGTCCGACGGAGAAGGAGTTCTCCGTCCCCGGAGTCAGAATCAGAACCGACAGTATACCCGGGAGGGCTCCCAGGATGGCGAGTTCGCGCCCACTTGCGATCGGCCAGGAGGCGCCGTCCTTCGGCAACGGATGGGAGAGGATATCGAAATAGGCGCCGGCAATGTCGTCCTTGATGCGGAGTTGTGCCTGGATGTCCTCGTTGATCCGCGCTTCGGCGATCAGGAGCATCCGGTAGCGGTCCCTGGCCGCAAGAAGGGACCGGTTCATGTTTTCGATCAGGATGCGATCGAAAAGGCCTTTCGTGTGAAGCAGGAAAGGCCCGCGCACCCCGACGAGGGCGTGTGTTTTTCCGACACGCCTTCCCTGCTCCCGGATCGTCTCCCGCGTGGCGGAGGTGTCGAAGAGGGAGAGCAGGTGGTGGGCCATGACCGCTCCCAGACCTTGCTTCTCGCCGTCGTCCAGCGCGGACAGGATGTCCGACTGTTCGCGATCTCCCGCCAGAAGCCTGAAGAACTCGGTCTGGAAGATCCCGATCACCGACTCGATCCAGGGGCGGCTCCGGACCAGAAGGGCGCGCCCTTCCGGTCCGGAGGGGTCGAACGCCATCTCCGGCGCGCCCTGCGAAGGCGAAGAACTTCCTTGTTGCCACCAGTTGTCCCGTTCGTGCTTTTTGCGTTTGACCTGGAACATGGCCGCATCGGCTTCCCTCAGAAGAAGGTCGCCGGTCTCTCCGTCGTCGGGATAAAGGGAAATCCCCATGCTGAGGTCGACAGTAGCCGTCCGGTCGGGGGCGAGGCCGAAGGCGGGCTCTACGGCGCGATGGAGGCGCTCGAGGAGCGGTTCCAGCTTCTGGAGAGGCTGCCGGATGTCGAGGTCCTCGATCACGACGACGAACTCGTCGCCCCCGAGACGGGCCAGGAAGTCGTTTTCCCGGAGGTTCAACAAGAGGCGTACGGCCAGCTCCCTGAGAAGGGTGTCGCCGGCCTCGTGACCATAGGTGTCGTTGACAGGCTTGAAGTCGTCAAGATCAAAAAGTCCAACGGCAAGGGCAGATCCGTTGCGGGCGGCCCGGGCAATGGCGCGGGAGAAATGCTCCTCGAGCGCCCTGCGGTTGGGGAGCCCGGTGAGGACGTCGTGGTGGGCCTGGAAGTCCATCTTCTGGGTCAAATCGTGCAGCTCCGAGATGTCGCGCATCACGCACACGGAATGGACGCCTCTTTCGTTTCCATCCTGAACCGGGTTGAGGGTCAGGAGATTCCAGAAGCGGGAACCGTTCTTTCTTTCGCACATGATCTGTCCCTGAAATCCTGTTCTCCTGTCGAGGGCTTCGACGATCCGGCCCTTCGTCCCGGGATCGGTGCAGCAATAAAGGATGCGAGTGGCTTCGCGACCAATGATTTCGTCGGGGGAGTATCCCGTCATGTCGGTGAAGGCTTGGTTGACGTAGACGATCCGCTTCTCGGCCCCCAGGACGAACACGCCTTCCGCGACGGAAGCCAGGGCCCCGGAAAGAAGTGTCTGGCGGCGCAGTGTGTCCATGCGGTCGAAGCCCCGAGAGATGTCGAGGACCAACTCTTCGAGCAGGTTCCGGAGTTTTTCGTCGAACATGTTCCGCCGCCGATGGTAGACCGTCAGGACTCCAAAGACGCGCCCTCCCCGGCGGATTGGGAGGGCGGCGACCGAATGAAGCCCGAACGCCCGGGCTCGCTTCTTCCATTCGGGGGGAATGGTCGCGTCTTTCAGCGACTGTGTGTAGTATGGACAGTCGTTCCTCCAGGCACCGGCCGCAGGTCCCTGCCCGGAGGGGTCGGAAGGGTCGAGCGAAATCCGGAGTCCCTCAAGGTACCCCACGGCGCCGGAAATCCCGAGAAAGCGGAAGGCCCCGCTCTCGTCGGGAACCCCGATCCAGGCCAGGGAGAGATGTCCGTGTTTGACGGCAAGATCGCAGATGGACTGGATGAGGGAGGATTCATTTTCGGCAGAGGCGACGATCTGGTTGACCTTCGTCAGCAGAGTGTTGAACTCGGAGACTTTCCGGAGGGTAAGGTTCTGTAAAATCCAGAGCCCGGTCATCCCGAGGGAGCTCGCAAACAGCAAGGAGAGCCACAGCGCAATCCGGTTGAGGCGACCGGCGGCCTGGGCTGCCTCCAGGGACAAGTTCTTCCTGAGTCCCTCGACGCTTTTCATAAGGCCGATGGAGCGGTCCAGCAGGGTGGAAAGCTGGAGGAAAAAGGCCCGCCTCTCCTCCCCCGGCTCGGGAAGAGGGGAGAAGTCGCTCACCTTCCGGCGCTGCCCGGGGGAAAGGGCCGACTTCTGGCTTTCGATGTCTCTGCGGCTGGCGTCGATCTGGGCCAGGAATCCGCGGAGTTGCGGGGATTCCTGGGCTCTTCCGGATTCGGACAGAAGAAACACCAGATTCTTCTGGATCGAAAAGAGATCGAACTGGACTCGGGACAGACTCTCCATTTTTTTCTGGAGCCGGGGCGCCTCCCTGAAGTCGAGATTCCATCCCTCTCCTATCAGGAAGAGAAAGGGGACGGCCAGAAGAAAAAAAATAACCGTACGGGCGGCCCGGTTCATGCTGTTTTGTTTCGGAATGTAGCCGGGAAAGGGAGGCGTCCGACAAGAAATCGCGAGCAGGAAGGGGCGGAGGGGAGAAAGGACTTTAGGATCGGAGACGTGCTTGGCGAGGAATTCATTTTCTTCCCTCCCCGGAAATCCCTCGGGCCGGATCGCCCGGAGTCGCCCCCCTTTTCCAGGAGTCGAAGGGGGTCCAGTCGGCAATCCATGCCGGCACGGCCTCTGCCGGCATCGGCTTGGCGATGGCGTACCCCTGGGCGACCCGGCATCCCATCCCGATCAACAGGAGCCCGTCTTCCTCCGTCTCGATCCCCTCGGCGACGACGTCGATGCCCATCATGCGGCCCGCCACCACCAGGCTCGACACGATCGCCCGGTCCTTGTCGCTGTCCTGGATCTTCCCGACGAATCCCGTGTCGATCTTGATCTCGCCGACGGAGAGCCTCTGGAGAGAAGTGAGCGAGGCCTGTCCGGTTCCGAAGTCGTCGAGGCTGACCAGGATCCCCCTCTCTCGGCATTTCTCGATGATCGTCTGGGCCTTGGAAAGATCCTTGAGGGCTTCGGTCTCCGTGACCTCGATCTCAAGCGTCACGGGGCAGATCCCTTTCCGGCAGTGGCGGGAGAGTGCGGCGTCCAGATCGGCCAGAAAGTTGTCGGACAGAAAGTGCCGGGCCCCGATGTTGACGCTTACCCGAAGCTCGAGGCCGCCGGTCTTCCATCGCTCCTGCTGGGCCAGCGCCTCCTCGAGGACATAGCGTCCGAGGGAGGAGATCAGGTCGCTTTTTTCCGCCACATTGATGAAGGCCTCCGGGAACAGGAGGCCCCGTTCCGGATGATTCCACCGGACAAGCGCCTCGACTCCGGCGACGGCTCCGGAGACCATGTCGACCTGGGGCTGGTAGTGGAGGACGAGCTCCTTTTCCGAGAGGGCGCGGACGAGTTCGTTCTTGATTCGATGGCGATTTTCGAGGGCCTCCTCCATCTCCTCCTGGAAGGGGGTCCAGCCGTTTCCTTCCCGTGTCTTGACCCGGTAGAGGGCGAGGTCGGCATGGGAGAGAAGCGGATCGACATCCCCCCTGTCCGGAGGAGAGAAGGTCACGCCTAGGCTCCCGGAGATCTCCACGCGCTCCCCGCCGATCTCGAAGGGCTCGGACAGAGCCGACACGATCCGGTCGAAGGTGACGTCTTCGAGGTCGGGGCCAACGAGGAGGAGTCCGAACTCGTCGCCTCCCAGGCGGGAGAGCGTGTCGGTCGAGCGGATGATGCCCTCGAGCCTCCGGGATACCAAGACGAGAAGTTCGTCGCCGGCGGGGTGACCCATCCGGTCGTTGACCTCCTTGAACCCGTCGAGGTCGAGGATCCCGACGGCGAACCGGAGATCCGGCTCCCGGGACCTCCTCTCGAGAACCTCTCCGATCCTTTCCCGGAAGGAGCGGCGGTTCGGGAGTCCGGTGAGGGCGTCGTGGAACGCCAAATGCACAATCCGTTCCTCGGCTTCCTTTCTTTTCGTGATGTCGGAGAAGATGCCGATGTACCCGATGACTTTTTCCTCTTTTTTCAGGGTGGAAATTCCCAGCCATTCGCAGTAGATCTCCCCGGACTTTCTCCGGTTCCAGATCTCGCCCTCCCAGAAGCCGTCCCGGTCGATCGAGGCCCACATGGACTCGTAGAAGCGGCGATCCTGTCGTCCGGACTGGAGCATGTTCGGATTGTGACCAATCACTTCGTCCCGAGTATATCCGGTGGCGGCGGTAAAGGCCGGGTTGACGTCGACGATCTTCCGGCCCTCGTCCGTCAGGAGGATCCCTTCCTTCGCGTTCTCGAAGATGTGGCGGTATCGCCGGAGAACCTCCTCGGACCGGATCCGCTCGGTCACGTCCCGGCCGATCACCACGAGGCTCTTCCGCGACCCGTCCTCGTTGAAGAGGGGGATCTTCCGGCTTTCGATGAGGTAGATCGCCCCGTCGGGAGCGGCGACCGGCTCGGTCGCGTCGGTGGACGACCCTCGGGACCAGGACTCTTCGTCGGTGGTCAGGCATCCGAGGTGCGCCGCCGCGAACGGAGGATTGATCCGGGCCAGCTCCCGCTCCGTCTTTCCGATCCAGTCGGTCCGGCCGGACAGCCCGAAAAGGGCAAGGCCGGCGGGATTTACGATGCGCCAGGCCCCGTTGCCGTCCTTGAGCCAGACGCCGTCGGGGAGAGCGTCGAGGAGAGTCTTTTGCGTCTGGGCCAGGGATTGCTCCCGGAGGAGAAGATCGATACGGGCGAGCCCCCGGGAGACGGAACGGGCCAGCTCCTCGAGAAGCGATCGGACTTCGGGGTCGAAGAAATTTCTCTCGTGGTGATAGAAGGTGATGATCCCCCAGAGGGACTCTCCGCGGAAGAGGGGCAGAGCGGCCACGCTCCGAATCCCATGCTGTCGGGCGCCCGCGGCCCATATGGGTCTGGAGGAGGCGTTTTCCTCTTCCTCATCACGAAAGAACTCTCCTTTGTATTGGGGATTTCTCGTTCGCCAGGCCCGGGCGGCCGGACCCAGCCCCCGGGGAGAGTCGGCCCGGCAGGAGATGGGGCCGAAATCCGCCAGAACGCCTTCGTCGCCGGCCACCGCCCGGAATTCGAAGGTCTCGTCTTCTCCGGGGGTGCCGATCCAGACCAGGCACACGTCCGTTTTCTCGAGGGCAAGCGCGGCGATGTCCCGAAGGAACGAGGACTCGTCGGTGGCCGTCGCCCAAATCTCGGAGGCTTGGGCCAGAAGGACATTGAAGGTCGAGAGGCGAGCAAGACGTTCGGTCTGACGGTGTCTTGCGGTCGCATCGTGGACGGTGACGACGAACAGGTCCTCCTCCCCCACCCGGACGCGGTGGGCGGACGAGTCGGCCCAGATCCTCTCGCCGTTTTTCCGGACCAGGGGAACGTCTTCCGAAACGGTCGGCGCGTCTCCCAAGTCTTTCGCGAAAATGGGCTGGATCCGGAGAAATTCCTTTTCGTCCGGGTAGATGAGACGGCTGGACTGGCCGACGAGCTCCTCCGCCGTCTCGTAGCCGAGCATGAGAAGACCCCGGCGGTTGACGTCGCGGATGACCCGGCCGGGAGTGACCAGAAAGACGCCGGCGAGAACGTTGTCGAGGAGGGCCTTCAGGTAGGTTTCGGAGCTTCTGCGGGCTTTTTCGTTGTCGATGTGGTCGAGGGTCGTCGACAGCACCTGCGCGATTTCGACGAGAAGATCCCGGATCCCGGGAGTGAAGAAATTCGTCCTGTCGGAAGCGGCCGCGAAGACGCCGGCGATCTGTCCGCCCCGAAAGATCGGGCAGACTCCGGACGAGCGAAAGGAGAGGGTCCGATAGTCGCTCGCCCGGGACTCGGCTCCTTCGATCCGGTGGTAGTAGGCGTCGAGATCGTCGATGAAGACCGGGATCCGTTCCCTGAAACACCGGACCGTCGCGGCCTCTCTGTCGGGCGAGGCCGGGTCGAGCGAAAAGGAGAGAGGGTGGCGGTCCGGATTGGTTTGGGGGTCGGTAATATGGTGCGTCCCGAGGCGCAGGGCCGTACCGTTCGGAAAGTAAAAGCCGACCGCGGTGAAACCGGCGCGCCCGATCATGATGCGAACGGTCTCGGTAAGGAGCGTCTCTTCGGGAACAGGTTCGAGGACGAGGGCGTTGATGTCCGTGAGGGCTCTGTAGAAGCGGATCTGGCTGTCGAGATCCTTCCGGACTTTCCGTTGATCCTCGATGAGTCGGTGTCTCTCAGTCGCATCGAGGACGGTGACGACGAACAGGTCCTCCCCTTCCACCCGGACGCGGCTTGCGGACAGGTCGGCCCAAATCCTCTCGCCGTTTTTCCGGACCACAGGAACGTCTTCCAGGACGGTCGGCGCGTCTCCGAAGTCTTTCGCAAAAATGGGCTGGACCCGGAGAAATTCCTTTTCGTCCGGGTAGAGGATTCGTGTGGACTGGCCGACGAGCTCCTCCGCCGTCTCGTAGCCGAACATGAGAAGACCCCGGCGGTTGATGTCGCGGATGATCCGGTCGGGAGAGAGCAGAAAAATGCTGGCGGGAACTTTGTCGAGGGGAACCTTCATGCGGGAAAAACCTCGGACAGGGGAATCGACAGCCCCGGCAGAAGGGGCGTCTCGAGCCGGTCCCCGAGACAGAACTCCAACGCCTCCCCATATCGTTCGCCGGACAGCCGGAAGACTTGGACGGTGGGCCTCTCCGGATTCACGATCCAGTACTCGGGAACGCCGAACCGCTCGTAGAGGGCCAACTTCTCCCGCCGGTCCCGGAGGGAGGTCGTCGGGGACAGGATCTCGACGAGCAGGTCCGGGACCCCCTGGAGGTTCTTTTCCGTGATGAGGGACAGATGCTCCGTCGCGACGAAGACCAGGTCCGGCTCGACCACCTGCGGCGGCTCCTGGGAGAAGACCACGTCCACAGGGGCGGCGTACACCTTCCCGAGAGGATTGGTGCGAAGAAAGTGTCGGATGATTTCGAAGAGATTTCCAGAAATTTCCTGATGCCGGGGACTTGGGGCAGGGGTCATGCAGAGGTCTCCATCGATGATCTCGTAGCGAACGGGGCCTCCTTCGGGGAGCGCCATGAACTCCTCGTAGGTCCATTCCTTGAGACGGGCCGTTTTCATCGGAACCTCCTTCTCCCCAAAACAATTTTACCCTCATCGTACCTCGTTCCGCGCCTTTTCTCAATCCGCGAATAACCGCAAAACGGGCGCGGGACCGGAACGACCTCCGGCAAGGAGGGAGGCCGCTCCTCCCGGAAAAGACGCATGAGTCGATTCGTGTCGTGTTGGATTATACCGTTTCAGCATCTGCAACGTGTTGTGTCCGGTGATGCCACCACCTGCATGGGATTCAATCCTTTCGCAAAGAAGCGTGAGGTCGCTTCATGTCTCTCAAGAAACATGGATTAAGATATCGTATTTAAATGATAATTTTTTATAATTTCAAAAAATTCCCCAACAAAAAACCCCTTGTTTGACCGAGGAGGAAGGGCAGATTTCCCGCCTCGGGAGACGATCGGCGATTGCTTGACTGAAAAATGGAGGGAAAGGCCCTTTTTGTTCCTTTTTTCCCTCGCCACAAGACGCCCCCCTCCTGTTCGGAGCCTTACAAAACGCCTCTTCCTTGATTGACGCCTCTTTGAGTGTCCGGTCAGACCGCCGGGGTCGGGACGAGGGTAAAACCCAACTTCATGGCCCGTCTCTCGAGGCTTTTGCGCGCCCGCTTCTTCTGGGACTCCTCGAAGGCCGCCTGCCCCGCATCCACGTAGGCCTGGCCCTTGGTCAGGAGGGCATAGACGATTCGGGCCAGCTTGTGGGCCGTGGCCACGATCCCGCTCTTCTTTCCCAGCTTGGCACACATCCGACGATAATAGGCCCCCAGGGCCGAGTTGCTATGTTTAAGCGAGCTCGCCGCCAGGCGAAGGGCCTGGCCCACCCGGTTGTGGCTCGTCGGCACTTTCCCGGAGATCACCTTCCCCCCCGTGATCCGCGTCCCCGGAGACACTCCCGTCCAGGAGGCGAAGTGCTTTCCGCTCGGAAACGCCGACAGGTCGCCTCCGATTTCGGAGGCCATGACCAGCGCGGTGGAGATCCCAATTCCGTCGACGCGCGTCAGATCCACGCCCAGCATCTTGTGGAGCGCGATCTGGACGTCGAATTTCGGCGCGTTTCTCGTCTGCCGGGCCACGACCCGCTTCGTTTCTGCGGGGACTTCGTGCCGCTCCATCTTGGCCAACTGCGCCTCGATCATCTGGTCGCAGGCGGCGATCTGCGTCGTGTAGGCATCATAGATCCCCAAGGCGCACGTCATCGCCATGATCTGTTCCGGCAACCACTCTCCCAAAAAGGCTCCCGCCACCTCCTCGGCCGTCGCCTGCACCCGAACGTCGCACAACGCTGCCAGCTTCTTCGGATCGCGTTCTCCCGCGATGATCGCCCGCGTGATTGCCATCCCGCTCGCCCCCCCGATGTCCGAGAGCACGTTCTGAAGCGGCATGTTCATCTCCGTATACGCCTTCTGGATCAGCTGGATCTGGTGGCTCTGGTCCCGCACCAGATTGTCCCGCGTCCGCACCAGCGTCCGGAACGCCACGATCTCCCGCTTCGGTCGGAAGGCGCCCGTCAGAAGCCCGAACGAGTGAAGCTGCTGGATCCACTGGCAGTCCAAAACATCCGACTTCCGCCCCGACACGTTCTTCACATGCCGCGCGTTCACCAGCGTCACATCGAAACCCGCCATCTCCAGGATGTCGTACACCGGGATCCAATAGACTCCCGTCGACTCCATCGCCACCTTCCGGATCCGGCACGATTTCAACCAGTCCACAATCTCATAGACGTTGGCGGTGAAGCTTCCGAATTCCCGCACCGGCGTCTCGCTTCGGTCCGCCGGTACCGCCACGAAGTGGCTTCGGCTCCCGATATCGATTCCCGCCACGTCAGGATCGATCACTGCCAACTCCGGAACTGGCCCTCCCAGTTTCTTCATGGTCTTCTTTGAGACTTTTCCCCGATGACGATTCTTGAGATTTGCCATCTGATCCTCCATGATAAGGGTGAGGAGGCATCCCGTGGGGCGCGTCTATTATGGCAGTCTCTCAAGCGGGATCCGGACTCAAAAAAGTCCGCTCACCATTGACTCCAGCGCGACCCCGTGACCATGCTCAAGTGCGGGCGCTTAGCGCACCAATGACATATCGGTCTTGTCGATGCCTCCTCTTCTCACTCTACCCAGGCGGAAAACTCTCGGCAACGTCTCTTGCTCTTGCCCTTTCCCCCCATGTTTCTGTCTTACTCCAATCCGCCCCTCGGGCTGGTGTGAAGCGCTCAAGTCGTGAAAGGTGAGATCAACTAGGTAGACCGGGTCCGGCTTTTCCTTCTTTTCTGTGCATTCTTTCTCGTAGGCTTTCCGTGCCCGGGAAAGAGCCCGGAGAAAGGCTTGGGTGATCGAATCCGGCTCCATTTCCCAAACCTCCCCATCGATTCTCCGGGAAAGACCGGCGAGGACCCGGACGGCTTCCGTCGAGAGCGGAACCATCCGCTTTTCTCCGTTCTTTGTTTCTGGGAGCGTGACTGTCCGTTTCTTTAGATCCACCATGTTCCAAGTCATCCCGGCCAGTTCTCACCGGCGCATGGCCGTTTCGACGGCAAAACTTGGCCGACCGGTCACTTTATGCCTGTTTTGTGGGGACCCCCCAGAACCCCCCCTCCAGACTCCTCTCCCTCACCCCGATCAGGAGCCCCGAAGCTTCCGGAGCGTGGCAAGGGTGTTTTCGATTCCGGCGATCGCCCGTCCCTTCCCAATCAGGCTGTCGATCCCTCCGCTTCCCGTGTAGGGGCGTCCGTTGAGGGTGAAGACGACCTTGCCCGCCTTTTCGTGGACCTTCACGAGACGGATTTTCAGGGCGCCCCCGTAGAGCGTCATTGCGTGGGCGGTGTCGAAAAGAATCGGCACGTCGTTGTAGACCATGAGCCCGATGTGGTGGCCGATCGGACAGGAGATGGGCACGATCCGGAAGTGCGGGAACCATTCCGAATTGGTCGCGACCGTCTTTTCTTTCCCGTCGATCCGCCAGGTCTCCGACACGATCAGGGGCCCGGAAAAGGACGCATACTCGGCAATCTGCCCGGCATGGGTATACGCCCCGAAAATCCGGGTCGACGTCTTTTCAGGAAGCTGCCCGGCCGGATACTCGTCGAGCGGATGGGGGCGGATCGAGACCCCGTCGAGGGTCCGCCAGAGCACCGCCGGCCCTCCCTTCGGTCCCGGCATCAGGTAGGTGATGACGCTGTCCCCCACGACAAAGCTCCGGCCCGCCAGCACCGAGAAGTTCCGGCAGGTCTCTTCCTTCAGCTCCTTCTTGACGAGAACGGCCCGGTGGCCAAAGATCACCCCCGGGTCCCCCACGGAAAGATGGGTCTCACGCGGGGTGGCGTCGTAGACGAGCCCTCCCGCCGGAATCAGCACCATCGGAGGGCCCGTGGGCTTCCCGTCCCTGTCCTTTTTGTGCACGACCGTCGAGCCCTTGATGACGAGGCTCTCAATCGTCCTGTTCTTTCCGTCCTTCATGGGGATTTCCTTCCATCCGGGAAGGAGCTTGGGATCGATGACCGGATCGTGAGGCAAAAGCTCCGCCCCCGGGATCAGAAGATGCTTGCACCCGAAGGACTCCGGGGCCAGGAAGGGGTCGAAGGGAAGAGGCCAGGAGGCGGCCCGGGCGGCTCCCCCTCCTCCGGAACACAGGATCCCTGCCACAAGAATCGCCAGAACGAGCAGAGTCTTGAAACTCATTGCTTCAGTTCCTGGACGGAGAGAATCCCGTCTCCCGTCGTGTCGTCTTCAAACGGTTGAATCACCGTCAGGGAACTGTCTGGGGTGACCAAAAGCGTCGTCGAATTGCCGGAGGGAGACGGGGAGGAACTCCCGCTATTGGAGGAGTTTCCGGGAGAAGAGTTTCCCGGAAGGGAGGGAAGCTTTTGGTAGAGGTCGACCGTCTGGAGCACGGGAGTGAAGGTGGAGGTCGTAATCCCTCCCGCAGTCGAACTGCCGGAGGACCCCGTTCCCGAAGATCCGGAGGACCCTCCTCCCGTTGTGGAGGTCGCGGCCGTGATCGTGAGGGCCGTTCCGTTTCCGGAGGCGGCCGTGATCGTGTAGTCCCCGGAGTAGGGGGAGCCGAGGGTCACGTCCCCCGTGATGCCATACTGTCCGGCGTTGCTCGACGAGGAGGCGGACGTGCTCCAGGTCGCGCTTCCGCCGTCCCCGGCCAGGGTCTGTCCGTTCACGAATCCCGTGACCGTTCCGGAAAGGGACGGCACCGTGCCCCCGTAGGTCATGGAGGCGGAGTTCGCCGTGGCCGTCAGTGTTGCCGGAGTGATCGAATACACCCCGGAATTTTCATTATAGGATCCTATGCTTGTTTGAGAGGTAGGTGCGGAGAGAGTGGAAATGAATGGGGTATTAAGATAGGCTCCTACATTGGGCCCCACGGAAGTTGAAAAATCCGTTGTCATTGGAGATATACCCTGAGTGCTTGTGACAACAAATCCTGGAGAGAAAGTTGCTCCAGTATATTGCGAGGTTCCACTTTTTCCGTCAATGATTTCTAAAGGCATATCAGGAATCAAGACAGGTCCGGAAGTCATCATGAACCAAGGATCTGTTGTTATTGAATCCTGCCAATGG
>JAJZCZ010000126.1 GCA_021828805.1 Nitrospirota bacterium
TGTCTTCTCGGTCTCCGGCCCCACATACCGCTGTTTGGTAACATTGTTCTCGCGATACTGAAAGTACCAATACATATTTCCGGAAATGTTCTTCGTGACAAAAGATCCGTCAACCATTCCGCTGACGGATTCTCCGAACTGCATTTCCTGGGCTATCTTACGATCTAGCAAGTCTTGATAAAGATTTCTAAGGGACATGGACATTTTTTTCATCGCGCTCTCCTTATACGCAATAATAAATAATTGCGTATAAACAAGCAAACAGATTCGACTTTAGGTTCGGTGACTATCCGTTACCAAAGAGAACCAGTACTGGAGATATTTGAAAAAGACAGCTGGTCCCGGAAGAGGCGATTCAAGGGGAAAGCGGGAAGGTCAGGGATAGGCGGGGACAAGACAATGACTTGGAACCGGAACCAAAAATTAACGGGAGAGAGAGGAGACTTCTTTAAGTCTCTGATAATCATGGCGTCCCCAACGGGATTCGAACCCGTGTTACCGCCGTGAAAGGGCGATGTCCTAGGCCGGCTAGACGATGGGGACGATAGCGGAAGGCAAAAAACTTTTAGAGTTTACAGCGTTCCCACTAGAATTGTCAATGACAGAAGGCTACTTTTTCCAGAAAACAAAATAAGGCCCTATTACCGTCAAGACAGGATAGAGACTCTAAAGAGATCTTAGATCAGGAGAAATGCAAGGGAAGCTAAGGCCAGAGGTTTGACCAAGTCTGTATTGGGAGTCAGAGGTTTAATGGCCGATCTTGGGGAGGTCTTCCCGGGAGAGGGCCGCCAGAAGAGGGAGTTCCGCATCTTTTTTTGAGAGCGCCCCGTCAGCAACCGGCCAGACGATTCCGATCTCCGGGTCGTTCCAGAGGATCCCGGCCTCATCTTCGGGATCGTAGAAGTCGGTACACTTGTACAAAAAGTCCGCCGACTCGCTCGTCACCTGGAAGCCGTGGGCGAAGCCTTCGGGAATATACATCATCATCTGGCTTTCCTCCGAGAGAGTGGTTCCAAACCATCTCCCAAAGGTAGGGGAATTCCGGCGAAGATCGACCGCCACATCGAAGACCGCCCCCTTCACCACCCGGACAAGCTTCCCCTGACCATGTCGCTTCTGGTAGTGAAGTCCCCGGGTCACCCCCCGGACAGAGCGGGAGTGGTTGTCCTGCACAAAAAGCTGAGGGAGCCCCAACCTGGCGTACGTCTTGGCATGAAAGCTCTCCATAAAGAAGCCTCTGCTGTCCCCGTGGATCTTGGGAAGAAGCAGAAGAACCCCCGGAAGAGATGTCTCTTTTATTTCCACTGATCCTCCCCCGACTCCACCACCTCACAGAGGTACCGTCCATAATCGTTCTTGTAGGAAGACGCCATCCGGAGAACCTCCTCCCGCCCGATATATCCCAGGCGAAAGGCAATCTCCTCCGGGCAGGCCACCTTGATCCCCTGCCTCTTCTCCAGTACCTCCATGAAGATCGCGGCCTCCAGGAGCGATTCGTAGGTTCCCGTGTCAAACCAGGCAACCCCCCGGCCGAGCTTAGTGGCACCAAGCAACCCTTCCCGGAGGTAGAGGCGGTTGAGGTCGGTAATTTCGAGTTCCCCCCGGGCCGAAGGAGTGAGAGAACGGGCCCGATCGACAACGGTACCATCGTAGAAATAGATCCCGGGAACGGCGTAGCGGGAGGGCGGATTTGCGGGTTTTTCCACGATATCGGAAAGGTGGCCGGAGGCGTCGAAGGCGAGAACGCCGTAGCGCTCCGGATCCCGGATCCCGTAACCGAAGATCCGCGCTCCCGAGGTCATCGTCGCCGTCTCCCGAAGAACATCGGGAAGACCGTGGCCATAGAAGATATTATCCCCCAGAATGAGACAAACCGGCTCTTCCCGCACGAACTTCGACCCCACAATGAAGGCCTGCGCGAGCCCTTCGGGGCGGGCCTGAACGGCATAGGAAAGCGTAAGCCCCCATTGACTGCCATCCCCCAGAAGACGCTGAAAAAGCGGGGTATCATCGGGAGTCGAAATCACAAGAATCTCCCGGATACCTGCCAGCATGAGCGTCGTCAGGGGGTAATAGACCATCGGCTTGTCATAGACCGGCATGAGCTGCTTGCTCACCGCCCGGGTCAGCGGATAGAGGCGGGTACCCGAGCCTCCAGCCAGAAGAATCCCTCTCATCCCTCACTCCTTTCATTCTTGCGCCCGGTACCTTGCCGGGATCCGTCGTATCGCCGTCGGAGTGCTTCCCACCAGGATCTGTTCTCAAGATACCAGCGGACAGTTTTCTCCAGAGCCTCCAAAAAGGTATGAGAAGGCTTCCAGCAAAGCTCTGCCCGAACCTTGGCGGCATCGATTTCGTAGCGACGGTCGTGGCCTGGGCGGTCCGGAACGTGAGTGATGAGATCCCGGGTACTTCCCTGGGGACGGGGCGCCAGCCGGTCGAGGATGTCGCAGAGGGCGTGGACAAGCTCCCGGTTGGTGCGGGGGTTCCCGGCGCCAATGGCGTAGGTTTCTCCCGGGGATCCCCTGTCGAAGGCCGCCAGGACCCCTTCACAGTGATCTTCCACGTAGATCCAGTCCCGGATATTCTCCCCGTCTCCGTACAAAGGGATGGGCCGCCCTTCGAGTGCCGCGAGAATGACCGTCGGAATCAGCTTCTCCGGGAATTGCCAGGGGCCGTAGTTGTTCGAGCAGTTGGTCGTCACCACGGGGAGCCCGTAGGTGTGGTGGTAGGCCCGGACGAAGTGGTCCGAAGCCGCCTTCGAGGCGGCGTAGGGAGAGTTGGGAGCGTAGGGCGTCGTTTCGGTAAAGGGGGGATCGGAGAGGGCGAGCGAGCCATAGACCTCATCGGTGGAGACGTGAAGAAAGCGAAAGCCCTCCGGTCGTCCCTCTTTTTCCCAGTAGCGAAGGGCCCCGTCGAGGAGAACAAATGTCCCCTGGACATTTGTTGCCACAAATTCTCCGGGGCTCTCGATGGAGCGGTCCACATGGCTCTCGGCCGCCAGATGGAGGATGCCCGAGGGGCGATGGGTCGCAAAGAGGTCAGCCACCGCCCGGGGATCCCGGATGTCGCCCTGAACGAAGAGATGGTCCGGATCCCCCGACAGGGCGTCGAGGTTGGCGCGGTTGCCCGCATAGGTGAGAAGATCGAAGGTCACAACCCTGGCCCGGTTTTCACGGCGAATCCTGTGGACGAGATTTGAGCCGATAAATCCTGCCCCTCCCGTCACGATCCATGTGGGGATG
>JAJZCZ010000127.1:0-2448 GCA_021828805.1 Nitrospirota bacterium
GCTATACGGGCTTTCGAGAGAATCTGGACGGAACTGGTTATCCGGATCAAGGGCGATGCGTGGAAGCTGACCGACAAAGTGCTGGAAGAACTGCGAGCAAAAAAATATCCTGGCCTGTTGATTCAAACGAAAATTTAAGTACAATGAATGACATAGAAAGAAATATTCCGGATTGGACGCGTTTTAAATCCGGATTGGACGACTATTCTTTCCGGACTGGATAAAAATGTCCGACTTTTCTTCTGCGCTGTTTCCCAGATTTGCCGCCAGGCAGATCGAATCGGCCCTTGAGGACACTCCTGTTATCATGGTTGTCGGGCCCCGTCAGGCGGGGAAAAGCACCCTTGTCCGCCGCTATTCGGGGCCCGATCGGCCGTACTTCACATTAGACGACGAGACACTCCTGTCATCGGCCCGTTCCGATCCCTCCGGCTTTGTCCGGGACATGGGGCGGGCGGTCATCGACGAAATCCAGCGGGCTCCCGAGCTTCTCCCATCCCTCAAGATGGCGGTGGACGAGGGCCGGTCTCCGGGCCGATTCATCCTTACCGGTTCTGCCGATCTCCTGACTCTCCCGACTGTCTCGGAAAGCCTTGCGGGACGGATGGAGATCGTGCCGCTCCTTCCCCTGTCCCAGGCAGAGGTGCGCGGGGAGCGGCCAGGATTCCTGAAACGGATCCTGGCCGGGCTTCCTCCGAAGTGCTCCTCCCCGATCGTGGGGAGGGATCTCGTGAGAGTGGTCCTGTCGGGGGGGTATCCGGAAATGCTGAGGAGGGAGCCAAAGCGGAGACGGCCATGGGCCAGAGACTACGTGGAGTCGCTTTTTGTCAGGGATGTACGGGAGATTGCCGGTGTGGAACGGCGCGATCTGCTTCTTCCCCTGTTCCGCCTTCTGGCTCTCCAGTCCGGCCAGATCCCGAATTTCACCCGTTGGGGAGGGGAGATCGGGCTTGACGACAAGACGACCCGCAAGTACGTTTCGGTGTTCGAACGGCTTTTTCTTCTGCATCGCCTTCCCTCCTGGCATTCCAACCGGACGTCCCGGCTGGTCAAGTCCGCCAAGCTCCACTTGGTGGATTCGGGGATCCAGGCCTCCCTGACGGGGGTGACGGAGGAGACAGTCGAGGCCGATCGCTCCCGCTTCGGGCCCCTGCTCGAGACGTTCGCGGTCTCCGAAATTCTCAAGCAGGCTTCTTGGGAAGAGAATATCGCCGGCCTTTTTCACTTTCGGGACAAGGACCAGGACGAAGTTGACCTCGTCCTGGAGACGGACGGGGGGCAGTTGGCGGGGATTGAAATCAAGGCCTCCGCGACGGTGACTCCCCGGGACTTCCGGGGCCTGGAAAAGCTCGATCGGTCATCGAGCCGTCCGATGGCGCTCGGGATAGTCCTCTACGACGGGGCTCGGGTGCTTCCTTTCGGGGACCGTCGATTCGCCGTTCCGGTCTCGGCGATCTGGGATCCCGCCCTCCCCTGACATTGCCCAAGGAAAGATTCTCCCTCTCCATCGCTCCTCCCAAAGTGCCACAGAGGGATTTTCCCAGTTTGCCCGGCCCCTGGGCCGGCATTTGAAGGAAAGAGTCAGAATGTGCTACTTTGTCATCAATGCATCATTTCATCATCTCTGCGGAGGAGGAGGATGTGTCTCGACAAACGATAACAATTTCGGATGAGATCTGGATGGCACTGAAAGAGACGTCCATGAAACGGAAAAAAACCATTGGCCAGATTGTCGAGGAGAGTCTTGTGGCCTATGGGATAAAAACCCGCAAAAATGCCCTGGATCTTCTGAGAACGGCCCAGGAGCGATCAAATCTTTCTGAAGAGGAGGCTCTTGCGCTTGGCGTGGAGGAGACGCGAGTGACACGCAGCCGATGATGGCTTTGATCGACACAAATGTGGTCGTCGCGTCATTCCTTGTGCGAAGATCGGATTCTCCTGTGTCTCGTGTTGTCAGGGGAATGATTGAGGGCCGCTTTCCCTATCTGCTCTCCGTTGAGCTTTTATCCGAATATCGGAGCGTTCTCCTGAGGTCGCCGATACGGCAAAGACACGCTCTCGCCGGGGAAGATGTGGATCTGCTTCTTGAGGAGATCGCCTTTTTGGGAATTGTCCGTGAACTCAACAGTTCGTGCCAAAGCGCCCCTGACACGGAAGACAATCATTTGTGGCACTTGTTGAAAGCCCAGCCAGGGTCACTTCTCGTGACAGGAGACCATAAGCTTCTTGGGTCTCCTCCCAGCTTTGCCTCTGTTTTTTCGCCCGCTGCCTTTTGTGAAAGGATGGGGTTCTGATTCCTTTTTGACTGAGATAGGCAAGCGGCTATATATGCTCCTCTTCGAACTTCGTTCAGGCTGTGCAAATACATAAGAATGAGGAGCTCTCTGACATTGGAACATCTTCATCTGGCCGAAGGAATGGCCTGGCTTTCGGGAATCGGGAGGGAGA
>JAJZCZ010000127.1:2458-3232 GCA_021828805.1 Nitrospirota bacterium
CCGCTGCCTTTTGTGAAAGGATGGGGTTCTGATTCCTTTTCTGCTCAAAGATTTTGTGTCGGTTCCTTGTGTTCTTTGAGAATCCCTGGGATCGGTTCTGTTTTGGGGAGGATCGGGACGCACTCTTCCCCGCCGGATCCTCTCGGGACAGGGGTATCTTGAAGAGAAGGATCGGCTTTGGGGAGAAGTTCAAGAAAAAATAGTGCTCATGTGCGATTGTTGAAGGATCCGGGGAGAAGAATCCCTGGCTCTCCCCCGAGACAGACAAGCGGCTGCGTTTGCCCTCTCCCCTTGCTCGGGATTGGGGCAGTCTGGACACAGACAGTCAGTAGGAGTCATCTTTGAATCATATCCATCTGGCCGAGGGAATGGACTGGCTTTCGGGAATCGGGACGGAGATCCTTGTGGTGGGGATCCCCTTGCTCTTTGCCGTGACCTTTCACGAGCTGGCTCACGGGATCGTGGCGAACCGGTTCGGGGATCCGTCGGCCCGCTTCGCGGGTCGCCTGACCTTGAACCCTCTGGCGCACGTCGACCCCTTCGGGACGATCCTCCTTCCCCTGATGCTGGTCCTCCTTCATACGGGATTTCTCTTCGGGTACGCCAAGCCGGTCCCGGTCAACCCGGAGAACCTTCGCCATCCCCGGCGGGACATGGTCTTCGTCGCCCTGGCCGGTCCTCTGTCGAATCTTCTCCAGGCCTTTCTTTTCATGTCCGCCCTCCGTGGACTCATAGGGGCCTACGGAGGCATCGGGGGAGGCGGGGGGGGCGGAG
>JAJZCZ010000128.1 GCA_021828805.1 Nitrospirota bacterium
TGCCGGGAATCCGGAACCCGGAACGCCTGACGAGGGTGACCATCAACGGAGTCCCCCCCGCTTTTCCGGCCCCCGGAACCCGAAAGAGACCAAAATAGGGGGGAAGGCGGGAGACGAGCACCCAGATATTATCTTCTCTGACAATCTCTTCTCCCTCTTCTCCCAAAATCTTCACATCTATCCATGGAAGGTGTCGGGAAAAAGTGGCCGAAATTCCTGCCAGATAATAAGAAAGGGCGCCAAGCCGCTCCTTTCCCCAGACCTTTCGGGCGGCGACTCCGTCCCATCCGGCGCCCGCCATCAGACAAAAGCGCACCCGGCCCGCCATTCCCGGAGAAAAAAATAAGGGACGAGCGCCTCCGAGACGGCGAAAGATCTCCCCGGGACGTCCCGGGTCAAAGGGAACATTCAGAGAGCGGGAGAGGACATTTCCCGTTCCTCCGGGAAGGAGAAGAAGAGGCAGGTCCGGGGGAAGAGGGAGGGCGAGAAGGCGTGCGAGGGTTCCGTCTCCTCCGTAAACAACGAGAAGATCGGCCTCCAAAAGATCAGTAGAGGAAGGAGAGGAGAGAAGGATGCGTCCCTGGGGGAATCTCGCGAGAAAGGCCTTTTCAAGAAGGGGAAACCTCCGGCGGGACCTCGGCAGTCCCGCCATTGGGTTCCCCAGGAGAATCGGCCGGTGAGAGATCATTTCCCCGGCGAAGCTTCCTTTCGGTAGGACGCGGGGATTGAAAAAGCTCCCGGAGGCGCGGGCATGACGGAGAGCGACTCAACCGCCTCTCTCTCCCGGGTTCTCACCGGAATGCGTGAGCTGTCATAGAGGTGAAGGGTAGAGAGAATTTTCACGAGAAAACCCTTGGAGTAGTCTGTCGTTCTCACTGTTTCCAGGGAGAGGGGGGAGATCCCGGGAAGCGGAGAGGCGGACTTCGGAGAATTTTTTGCTGCGAGGCGGGCGAGAGCCTGCTGAAAGGCTCCATAGAGATCGCTGCCCGGAAAGGTTTTCGCCTGACACAGAACAATCTTCTGGTCTCCGTTGACCATGCCAACAACTCTCCCCTTGAAACGATGGAGAATCGTCCGGTCGGTGCAGGAAACTCCTGCCACCATCCGGGACGTTGTCCCTTCGATTATCCGGTCTTTCGGGTTGTTGCCGGCGTATTGTCCCAGGAGCTGGGAGAAGTCGACAAACCCCATGATCTTGTCAAGGCTGTCGGCGTGGTAGGTTTTCTTGTCGTTATCCAGGGCTGCGACAGTCCGTGTGGAAAGGTTCCAGATATAGCTCCGGTTGCCGTCCGGACCGGGAGAGTCGATGCGCATGGCATCGGCCGCAATCGTATAGGTGATCCGGTGGACGGAGTGATCGGCCTCTCCCTCCTTGGTGGCAACCACGGTAAAGACGAGGGCCTGTTCCGAAGCCCGGGCCCGGGGAAGAAATGTCAGCCCCCAAATGAGAAGAAGGGAGAGTGGCAAAAGGGCGAGAAGACGGGAGGAAAAAAAACGCACAAGGAATCCTTTCAGGAAAACGGGGGACGGCGGCAATATGACATGAGTCACTCTTTTTTCACCGGGACATCATACCACAGGAGCAGGGTCGCCTGCCGGAACAGGGGTCAGGGAGAAGAAGGGGCGGGAAGTACCGCCTTCACCGTCTCACAAAGGATTCTGGCCATGAGGCCGACCTCCTCTACGGTAGCCGAAAGCGGAGGAATCAGATAAAGAGTGGGACCCAGAGGCCGGATCAAAAGCCCCCGCTTCCGGGCCATCTCTCCGATCTGGCGGGTCCATTCAGAGAGTGTCACCATACTCCCCGGAGCCGACGAAGTCGAAGGAGGTGGACAGAGGTCGAAGGCCGCCACAAGACCAATCATCCTGACATTTCCGACGAAGGGATGGGCAAAGAGAGGACGCCATTCCTCCTCAATTCTCCTCCGCTTCTCGGGGATGGTTGACAAAAGATCCTCCCGTTCGAGGACCTCTAAAGTGGCCAGCGCGACCCGGCAAGCCAGCGGGTTCGCTGTATAACTGTGGCCGTGATAAAAGGTACCGGGATCTTCCCGGACGGCTTCGTAGATTGCCTCCGTGCAAAGGGTCGCCGCCAGAGGAAGGTAGCCCCCGGTTAACGCCTTGCCCACAACCAGAAGGTCGGGGATCACTCCTTCCTGCTCGCAGGCAAACAGGGTCCCAGTCCGGCCGAAGCCGGTGGCCACCTCATCAGCAATCAAAAGGAGCCCCTCGCTTCGGGCGGCCTCGGCAATCCGGGAGAGAAATCCCTTCGGCCAGACGATCATGCCTCCCGCCGCCTGGAGCAGAGGTTCGACAATGACTGCCACAAGCTCGTCACGGTAGTCACGGATCCGGGAGACCGCAAGCTCCGCACAGGCCAGGTCGCAGTCCGGACGAACAAGTCCCAGAGGACATTGGGCGCAATCGGGCGCCGCAGTGGTGACAGAAGGGCGGACAAGAGGGCCGAAAAGGGCATGAAACCGATCGATCGCGCCCGCCCCCACGGCCCCGAGAGTATCCCCGTGATAGCCTTTGTCGAGTGAAAAGAATCGGGAAGGGGGGGGATCCCCTTGTTTTTTGGCCCGGACCCTCGTCGCCAGGAAGGCAAGCTTCATGGCAATCTCCACCGCGGTGGATCCGTTGTCGGAGTAGAAGACACGTGTCAGGCCGGGCGGGGAGAGGGAGAGGAGTTTTTCCCCGAGAAGAACGGCTCCTTCATGAGTTGAGCCCAGGAAGGTGGAGTGGGCAATAAGACCGCTCTGGTGACGCAGGGCCCGGTCGAGCTCGGGTCTCCGATGTCCCAGAAGATTTACCCAGAGAGAGGCTGTGCCGTCGAGCATGCGGTGGCCGCTCATATCGGTGAGCCAGACGCCCTCTCCCGACTCGATGACGGGAGGATCTTCCCGCTCCCATCGGCCCATATCAGCAAATGGATGCCAGAGGTGTTCGCGATCGGAGGCAACAACATCCTCCCTGGTCATCGAATGATGTAAACTCATATCCTTGACACTCCTCAATGAAAAACACCAATAGCTCATCGTACAGAATTGAGCCAGCAGAGGCGGACAACAGGAGGAGGCTTTCATGAACAAGGACAACCGTCCCGTTCTTGTCCTTTCCGGAGGAGCCGCCCGCGGCGTGGCGCATCTTGGGGTCCTTGCGGCCATGGAGGAGAGGGGGATCCGTCCGCTGGCAATTGTAGGAACAAGC
>JAJZCZ010000129.1 GCA_021828805.1 Nitrospirota bacterium
GATTAAGACAAGGGCCTTTTCTTTATTGATTTTTGACCAAAGGCTCTTCGACGAACGCGGCGTGAATTTTTGTAGCCAGTACTGCTCGCTATGTGCCTTCTTTTGTCCGTCTATCCATCCGTAACAGAGCGCAATTTCAATGGCTTCATCATATGAAACCGATGAGCCACCAGCATCTTTTTTTGCCATCTGTAACCACACTCCAGACGATGTACCGTGATTACCCTCTAGCCATGCAGCCCAGTCCTGTTGTCGCGCAAAGAGTTCACTCGACAGGGTATTGGATTTGTTTCTAAGTTTACTTCCCACCGTAACCTCTGAAATAAGCCATCTTGGGAGTTTCAGCCGGCATCTTCATGATCTCTGCGATTTATTCGTGGGAGGCTCTCAAGCTCTCTGATGTGCTACGACGCTCTCCTCAGTCTCCATTCTCCATGATTTTTCTGGAAACAACGCCTTCTTAAAGATTTGTATTTTAAGAGAAGACTATGCAGAAAACGTTTGGGGGACTTGAAAGGCATAACGGGAGAAAAGTCTCACGACATGGTTCAACCCATATTAAAGAACCGCTTTGATTTGGTATTGGTGGAGGGTACGAGAGTCGAACTCGTGGCCTTCAGGGTGCGATCCTGACGCTCTCCCAACTGAGCTAACCCCCCAAAGAAGACGGAAGAAAAACAGGTAAGGCAGGAAAGACAAGAAAAAGACTATCACAAGGTCAGACTGAACATCAATCGGAGAGCCAGCGGACCCGGCGTCCCTCGATTTTGAGCCGCCCCCGGGAAAGGGCATCGAGGGCCTCAAGATAGGCCTCGTGCTCGACGGAGAGAAGCCTACGGGAAAGGGTCTCTTCGGTGTCCTCCGGAAGGACAGGAAGGCTCTTCTGCAAAACAACCGGTCCATGGTCCATCAGAAGGTCCACAAAGTGAACCGTCACTCCGGTGATCTTCACTCCATAGTCGATCGCCTGTTTTTGAGCGGCAAGCCCTGGAAAGGCCGGCAAAAGGGAGGGATGAATATTGAGGATACGGTCGGGAAAGGCCCCGATCAGAACCGGACCCACCAGACGCATATAACCGGCCAGAGCGACGGCATCAACTGCTTTTTCCCGCAGATGGTTGAGGATCGCCCGCTCATACTCTTCCTTAGAGGAAAAGTCCCGGGGAAGGATTTCAAACGCAGAAATCCCCTCTTCCCGTGCACGATCAACAACAGGAGCCCCGGCCTTGTCGCAGATGACCATCACCGGCTCGACCCGGGGAAGACGGCCCTCCTTTGAGGCCCGGATAATGGAAAGGGCATTGGATCCGCGCCCCGAGGCAAAGATCGCCAGACGCAACCGGGTCTCATCCGGCATAGAGCACCTCACCCCTTCCTTCAACAACCTCGCCGATCTTCCAGAATTTCTCTTTTTTTGAGGCAAGATAAGAAGTCAGAGCTGTTTCCTCTCTCCCGGGAACGATCACGACAAGACCCACCCCCATGTTGAAGACACGGAGCATTTCTTCGAGATCGATCGATCCTTTGTCCTGAATATAGGAGAAAACCTGCGGAACGGGCCATGATCCGTTTCCTATGCGAACCGACGTTCCCTCAGGAAGAATCCGGGGGATATTCTCGGTCAGACCTCCACCGGTAACGTGGACAAAAGCCCCCACAGACAGGACGTCTCGTATTCCGGCTATCAGGGAGACGTAGATCCGGGTGGGGGTGACCAGGAGATCGCCCCAGGTTGTTTCCGGCTCAAAGGGAACAGATGATCGGGGATCCACTTTCTCTCCGTCAAGAAGAACCCGGCGAGCCAGGGAAAATCCGTTGGAGTGGATCCCTGAGGACGCGACACCATAGACGACATCTCCCGGGCGAACCGTTTTTCCGTCAATAATTTTATCGCGGTCGGCAATCCCCACGCAGAATCCGGCCAGATCAAAATCTCCCGGAGCATAGAGACCCGGCATCTCAGCGGTTTCACCCCCGAGGAGGGCCATGTTGGCCTGCTGGCAGCCCTTGACCACCCCCTCCATTACGGGGAGAGATTCCTCAATATCAAGCCGGCCTGTGGCAAAATAGTCGAGAAAAAAAAGCGGGTCAGCCCCCATCACAGCGATGTCATTGGCGCACATGGCCACAAGGTCGACTCCCAACCCGTCGAACCGCTGCGCCCATCTCGCAACAAGAAGCTTGGTTCCAACCCCGTCAGTTCCCGAGACAAGCACCGGGTCCTTGTAGCGGGCAAAATCCGGACGAAAGACTCCACCAAACCCTCCGATTCCCGAGACGATACCGGCACGATCCGTCTTTCGGGCAAGCGGCTTGATCGCCTCCACCCACCGGTTTCCCCGGTCGATGGAGACACCCGCCTGGGCATAGGCTCCTTCCCGTCCATCATTTCCCAAGGTCTCAACCCCCTTTATTTGAAATTTGAAAGCATTCTGATAAAATGTTTGCATTTAAAAAAGATGGTTTTTATCTCTTAAAAAGTTCTCATGATTGATTCATTTTTCCGGCACTTTCTCCGATAAGAGATTCATCCATGGCTGATGGATCGAGGGGAAGGAGCGACAACTTTCGGTACGCCATACTGTCCTTCAAGATGATAGCCCATCCGCGGACTCATCAACAAGGACATCCTCACCACACCCCACACGAAGGATCGACTCCATGAGCGGCTTTTATCATCGATTCAAATCTTTAACTACCCTTGTTTTTCTTCTGGCATCCGGACTCTCCCTGGCCTCTTGTGGAGGCAGCGGAAACACCTTCGGAAACGGGTCGGGCTCGCCCACCTCGGCCACTGCGGCTAATTCAGTGGCCGGCATCGACATCGCCAATGGCAATTACTCAGCGGCCATCTCACTGCTCTCCCCTTTTTGCCCCAATAACAACTGCCAGACCTCCGACATTGCGAACACCCTTGCCAATGCCTATATGGCGATGGGAAATACAAACGCCTCGGCAAGCGTAACCGGAGCAAGCTCCATCACAGGGGCCAGCGGCGAAGGGGCCACCGTCACCCAGATTCTCTCAGGCGTCATGAACCTCGTCAGCGGGGGGTCGAGTACCACCACCAATCAGATTATGCAGGCAATCTTTCAGGCGATTCCCTGCCTCAATAACAACTCCTGCACCCAGACCTATCTCAACAACCTGGCCACCGCCGTTGA
>JAJZCZ010000130.1 GCA_021828805.1 Nitrospirota bacterium
TTGTCTTGATATCTTGCCAAGGAGTCCTATCGTGGGGTTGACCACGGACCGGAAGGTTCGTAAGGAGGAGAGACCGGAAACGCTTGCCCGGGCAATGCGTATTGCGGAAATTCTTCTCGAGAAAAAAATCGGTGATGTCTGGGTGGTTGATGTTGCCGGGCTTTGCGGCTATGCCGATTGCCTGATTCTTGGGGATGCCGAAAATGAACGCCACATGCAGGCGGCCCTGGAGGGACTCGATATGGCCATTTCTCCTCCGGGAACGGGGTTTTCTCCCGAACGGGGAGGCCGATGGACTCTTCTCGATCTCGGGGATGTGGTCATCGATCTGTTCCTTCCGGGAACACGGGAGGTCTACCGCCTGGAGGATCTTTATTCTGAAGCGACAATCTATGCCGTTGATCCGTCAGGGAAGAGCCGTCGCATTCTTCCGGAGGAGCGGCTGTCGCTCTATCCGGGCAAGAATCGTGATATGAGAGAGACGGGGTCTCTTTCCCCATGACCCGCCTGCTTCTCCTCGTCATGCTGGTTCTGGCCGTGGCCCTTGTCAACCTTGCCGAGTGGAATGACCAGAAGGTCTCCTTCCAGATTCTTCCTCACCGGGTTATTCTCCTTCCCCAGATCACCCTCATCGTGCTGGCATTTTCCCTGGGAGCGGGGCTTGTCTTTCTTATTCACGGTCTCTCCGATCTTCTCGGGTGGATGAAGAGCCTCCGGGAAAGCCGGGATGAGAAACGGGCCGAGAGGGCTCAGGCGCTCTGGAAGAGAACCTGGACGGAGATCAACCGTTCCCACATGCCCCAGGCGCTCTCCGTGCTTGAGCGCCTCGTGGCTCTTTTTCCCGATCACCGGGAGGCGCTTCTTCTTCTGGGGGATCTGAAGCGGTCGGCGGGAGATCATACGGGAGCCATCCGGATTCACCGGCGGGCCCGGGTCTTTGACGAAGAGGACGTCCGTCTCATCCTGGCGCTGGCGACAGACTACGAGTGTGCCGGCCGGATTGAGGATGCGCTCGCTCTCTTTCGGGAGTACTTCAAGAAAGAAGGGCGGAACCGGGAAGTTCTTGAGGGCTTCCGGAGGCTGCTCATGCGGCAGGAGCGGTGGGAGGAGGCGCTCTCGGTTCAGACGGCCCTCGCCCGCTCCTTTGAAAAGGGCGAAAGAAGAGAACGGGAGGTGGCGATTCTCGTGGGACTCCGCTTCGAGGTGGGCTCCCTTCTGCATCGCCAGGGAAATACCGAGGGGGCCCGGAGGGCCTTTCGCGGAGCGCTTAAAATAGATCCCGCCTTCACCCCGGCCCGTCTTGGGCTGGCCGAGGCTCAAATCGCCGAAGGGAGAGAGAAGGAGGGAATCGAAAACCTCCAGGATGGCTGGAACCGCACATCCGAGACCCTCTACCTCGTCCGGCTCGAAGAGTTCTACCTCGAGAAAGGAAACCCCGACGCCATCCTCTCCCTCTACTCCCGGGCTCTCGACCGCCGTCCCGACAGCCCGTCCCTCTCCTTCCACAAGGCGCGGGTCTATAATCGTCTGGGCATGGAGGAGGAGTCTCTTTCCCTTCTCGAAGCCCTCGAGGGCGTGGCCTCCTGGGGCGGGGAATACTATCGCCTGATGGGAGAGGTCTACGAAAGACGGCGTCAGATGGATTCCGCCCTCGAATGCTTCCGGAAGATCCTTTCTCTTGAGCTTCCCTTCGACCTGCCCTATGGGTGCCGCAACTGCCGGACCTTCTATCCGGAGTGGTCCGGTCGATGCCCCTCCTGCCACCAGTGGAACACTGTGTTTCGCACCGATGGCCAGGTTCTTCCCGGATCGGGGGCTCCCCTGTCGCCTGACCCTGCCATGGCCCTGTCTCACCGGACGGCCTATCAGGAATACTTCGCCGGTCCCGGACTGACATGACCCGATTCCTGGCCGGCGGTTTTTCCGCGGGCGGGATCGCTCTTCTTTCCGGCCTCTTCTCCCGACTCTGTCTTTCCTGTCGCCACCCCTCCGGGTCGGGGACGCTCTGTATCCCGTGTCGCGACGACCCCGCATGGAGGGCTCCGATCGCCTTCTCCATCCGCGGGGGTATTCCCACCCGCTCCCTCTTTCCCGACACAGGCGCCCCCGGCCGGCTCTTCCGGGTTGCAAAGTTTTCTGGTAACCGCCATGCCCTGGACCTTCTCCTCGACCGGGGCGAGGTCGCCGGGCTCTGCCCTCCGGGAGTCTCTCTTCTTCTCCCTGTTCCTCCCCATCGCACCCGTCTTATTCGCCGGGACCTGTCCATCCCCGATATCCTTGCCCATCGCCTCTCGGACGGAAAAACGCCGCTCTGTCTTGCGGGAGTCGTCCGAACGGGACGGCATACCCAGAAAGGACACTCCCGTCAGGAGAGGAGAGAGGCGTTCTTCTCTCCGCACTTCCGGGTCGATCCCGGATCTCTTTCGGGACTCCCCAAGAGCGGGCTTGTCATTGTTGACGATCTTCTTGTCACGGGGTGGACGGCTCGCTCCATTGTCCGGCTGCTGGCACTTTCCGGGATGGAGAGTCTGGCCATCGTGACGCTTCTCTATCGCGATTAAATTCTGGTCGGGAGAGGGGCTTTTACGAGGAGCTGGAGAAAGAGATCCGCCGCGGGGGAGAGCTTTTTTCGAGGGACGAAGATCCAGAGATTCCTGACGGGAGAAAATCCTTCCACATCAATGATCCGAACCTGTCCGGATTCGTGGGGGCGAAGGCACAGGGAGGAAATGAAGGCCACGCCGACGCCCAGAGCCACCAGTTCCTTGATCGCCTCGGGGTTGTCCACGGTCATGACTGTTTCGAATGCGTCCGGAGAGAGATCCTTTTCCAGAAGTTCCCGCTCGATGATCTGCCGGGTTCCGGAGCCGGGCTCCCGGCCGATAAACGGGACCTTCCGGAGGCGGTCAAGGGAGACGGGTCCTCCCTCCGGAAGAAGCGGAGAGCGGACGGAGTCGATGAGGACAAGGCGGTCGTGGTCGAGAAACTTCCGGTCGAGGGAGAGCCCCTGTGTCCGGGTCGGCTCTCCTTCGATAAGCCCCAGATCGATCTCCGAGCTCTTGATGTCATGAAGAATTGTGTGGGTATTGGCCACGGCCAGACTGGCGGTGATCCGGGGTTGCTCCCGAAGGAATTGGGCCAGGATGG
>JAJZCZ010000034.1 GCA_021828805.1 Nitrospirota bacterium
ATCTTTTGCGCTCCGCTGTCTCGTGGAGCCTGTCCGGAAGTTTGACTCCTTTGTTGATCTTCTGCAAAGCATACCTGACAGTGGACAAGAGGAGACGCGAGCTCCATTTTCCCCGGAGGCGTTTCGGAGGCTCCATCGTCATATCGCAACGGAGGTTCCCATCGGCTCCGGAGTCTTCGAGGCCCTCTGGGAGCTTCGTTATCGACTGGGGAGAGAGGGAATATCGCTATCGGACCGGCGATGGAAGATGGTTCTCAAGGTCTTGCGGGCAGTCGCCTTCTATGAGGGGAGTCGGGAGGTCGGCCTCACCCATCTCTCCGGACTCCTTCCCGTCCTCTGGAGCTATCCTCCGGAAATCCGGACGATCCGCCGGATCCTCGCGGGAATGTCCTAAGCAGTCATCAAGGATTTGACGGTGAAAAAGCCTAAGGAAAGGGGGGCCTGATTCACGTCCTGTGGGTCAGCTGTCAGTGCTGAGACTTGCCCAGCAAAACCATCCCCGCCGTGGAGAGACAATCTGCGGCTTGCGCCGGATAAGGGCGACTCGAATGGCGTTCTTGAGATCTCGTGAAAACGGAATATCCGTCCTTTCCACCATGACCCTGTAAAGCTCATCGAGGCTCATCCCCTCCTGTCGCTCTTTTAGCATCTCTTCTGCCACCTCTCCAACAGGGCGAAGCCTTTTTTTCTCTCCTCCCTCCCGTTGGGCTTCGTTCCCGGAGCTCTCAGGCTTCTCCCCTTCCTTTTCACTCCCGACCAGGAAAGGTCTGAAAAGAGGCATGGGAGAGGGACGAGGGTCTTTATCGGCCTCAGGAGGAGCGGGGGGCCTTTCGTCTTCCCGGAATTTCTCAGGGCGTTTTTCTTGCAGAGAGGGCGCACCATCGAGGTATCTCTCGAGGCGAACAATCGTTTCCCGAATCCTGTCGATCTCCATTTCCAGGCGTCTGATCTCTCCCTTTGAGTCGGCAATAAATTCCCGGGTTTTTTCGACGTACTCCACAATCCTCCCTCCAGTCTCTCAAAAATATCGTACGGAAACAGAAAATTGGAAACGATATCTGTCCGTCCACATGGTTTCATACTAGCATACGAATGAGAAAAATCATCCTCAAATTAAAAATATAGCACTATAAATTGCCTTGTTTTAATTTTTATTAACTAAATCTTAATTCTATTTTTATATTTTTATTTTTTTTCTTTTATATTTAATATTTTAAATTTAAAAATAAGATAAAAATCTAATACTATTTCTTCTGGAATAACCAGAGAAATCCCCTCCAACTTGGGCGGGACTATCGCAGTGGTAGAGGATCTTATCGGGGTAAGGTAAAGTATAAATTTGAAGAGAGTGTTGTGTGGAAACGGCATCGCGTTTATTCGTACTGTTTTATTTAGGAGTAAGAAGTTGCGAGGAGTGGGAGAGGATATTCCAACGGGAACAGGGGTCTATGTTCAGGTGCCCTTTTGTCCGGACCGCTGCGACTACTGCTCGATTCCTGTTTCGGTGTCGACCGCGATTCTTCCGCGATATCTTGAGGCCCTGTCGGTTGAGGCCCGGAAGGTGGCCGGTCTTTTTCATACAGATTCTCCTGTCTCTCTGTATATCGGCGGTGGATCGCCTCTTTCCCTTCCCCGGGAGGCTTTTCTGAGGCTTTTGGAGATTCTCACGCCCTTCTTTCCAATGGCCTCCGGAGGCGAGGTTACAATTGAAAGCCGTCCAGAGGACCTCAATTCAGAGATGCTGAGCCTTCTCCGGAGAATTCCTGGGGTGAGGCTGTCTCTTGGTATTGAAGGAGGATCCCCCGAGGAGCTTGAAAGTCTGGGAAGAAGGAGTGCCTTTGTTGACCCGCTTTCCCTGCTCAAACGACTTCGGAAGAATATTCCAGAGGCATCCATTTCAATGGATCTTATTGTGGGAGAAGAAAGTCGTTCTACGGATATCCTCTCCACCGCCCGGGCGCTGCTTGACGGAGGTCTTGACCATCTTTCTGTCTATCCGCTGGTCATCGAGTCCCGGACGGTTCTGTCTCTTCGTAAAGACCGGGGAGAAACCCATGAAAATCTTGAGGAGTGGGCTGCCGAGCGATGGGTTGACATATGCCAGGCGCTCTCGTCTTTCGGGTGGCAGCGCTACGAGGTATCAAATTTCTCACGGGACACTGAGAGCGTTTGCCGACACAATCTTCATGTGTGGCAGGGAGGCGATTATCTGGGGCTGGGAGCCGGGGCCCATCAGAGGATGGGGAGGCGACGACGTGAAAACGTACGGTCAGTCTCTGATTACGTACGGTTAATAGAGGCAGGAGAGAATTCGTATGGAAAAGGGGAGGCACTGGAGGAAGACTCGTACGATATAGAGTACTTGTACGGGAACCTTCGCCTCTCTACAGGGGTCTCTGCCACATGGCTCAGGAAAAAACTGCCTGATAATTCGTACGATATGTTTTATTTAGAGTTAGTACGAATTGACGTCGTTGATCATACTCGTACGAATTCCCATCGTCTCGTTCTCAACGACCGGGGTTTTTCCATGCTCGACTCACTTGTGATGATGGTTCTCGAGAGAAAAGAGTAACACTCCCCTATTTTCTTACTTCCGTATGTGTCTTTACCCTGTGAACTCTCCCCTGCAAATCCCATTTCAAAGTCTCTACGTCGGAGAATGCTTCTGTTTCTCTCTTTTGGGCTCGTCCGACTCCGTCTTCTTCTTGCGACTCTCCCCTCTCGGGTGATGGCTTTTGAGCGTATTTTCAAGGTGGGCGAGCGAAACATGGGTGTAGATCTCGGTCGTCCGAATATCCTCATGCCCCAGGAGAAGCTGGATCGACCGGATGTCGAGTCCTTTTTCAAGAAGATGGGTTGCAAAGGAGTGGCGAAGCACGTGGGGAGAGAGAGGGGAGGTGATTCCTGCGGCTCTGCCGTGCTTTTTGATGAGGGTCCAGAGGGCCTGGCGGGTCAGGGGTGTGCCGTCTCTGGCAAGAAAGAGCTCCGGGCGGTCTTTGGCAAAGGCAGGGCGGACCATGGCGAGGTAATCCTCAAGGAGGTGGCGGGTCCGGTCGTCGAGAAAGGTGATACGTTCCTTGGCGCCCTTTCCCATGACCCGCAGGGCTCCTGTCGTCACGTCGACCCGGTCGGCTGTGATGTGAGCGAGCTCCGAGACCCGGAGACCGGAGGCATAAAAGAAGGAGAGGATCGCCCGATCGCGGAGCCCTTCCGGACGCTTGGAATCCGGGGCGTAGATCAGCCTCCCGACCTCCTCCTGCGAGAGAATCCGGGGAAGTGTACGGGGAAGGCGGGGAGCGACAGGGGTCTCCTTGGGATCCTTTCGTACTCCGGCGGCTTCGAGAAAGTGCGTCCAGGCCCGGATCGAGGAGAGAAATCGGGCCCGGGAACGCACGGAAAGATCCTCTCTAATCTCCATATATAGAGACAGAGATTCCCCATCAAAGCTGATTAGGGAGACCCCTTCGTTGGCAAGATGGCGGGAGAAGGCTCGAAGGTCGGAGAGGTAGGCAGTGACGGTATTGGGAGCACGCTTTTTGGCGAGAAGGAGCTCCTCTTCGAATCGGTCCAGAAGGCGCTCAACCTCCCCCGGGGTTCGCATGGCCATTGAGCGTCCCTCCGTGTTGCCAGGAGATCTGACGGGTTCTTATTCTCCTACAACCGTATAGGCAGTTACGTTGTTTCCGTACTGAGTTGAGGAGGAGAGGCCCAAACATGGACCGTACGATGTCCCCTGTTCCCCTACGAAGACATTCGGCTGTTGAAGAAGGTTGCTTGATCCGTATGTCGGGAAGGCCCCAATCGCGGAGGAGTTGATCATGTCACAGTCAAAATAGGCATTATTGAACTGGTTGATCGAGACGGAGGTCTGAGCCCCGCTTCCCGAGTAGGTAAGAACATACTGGGTAATCGTGTCGTTGCCTGTGTTTGTCACGTCGAGGAAGGTGCAAGCTCCACTTGTACAGTAATTTGAGGTGGGATTGGCGCCCTGGAAGAGGCTGATCCCAAAAGGGTTGTTGAGCTCAATGCCTGTGTAGTTACCGATGTATGTGAGTGTTGAACCGCTCACATAGTAGTAGTAGATGCGGTTGGTCGAGACTCCGATGGAGAGAATGTAAACAATGGACTGGGTCGGGTCGGAGGCAATGGCGGTGATGTTGGGGCTGGTATCCTGGAGGTTGGGAAGGACTACGGGCGATGTGCAGGAAGTGGTCGAGCAGGTGAAGTAGTAGTTGCTTGAGGTCACGCCGATAAATTCTCCGGCCGACGCATTATAGGTCAGTCCGGAGGTGTTGGTGATTGTGGAAGAAATAGAGGTCGGTCCGGTGGTACAAGGAGGCGTCGTAAAAGTTTCGAGCCCCCCAGAGGTGGCGTAAAGCAGTGTCGATGCACTGGCTGCGAGTGCCAAGATTTTTGTGCTTCCTGTTGTAGTGCAGGCGGTAGGAGTGGGGGGAGTCGTCGATGTCACAGTCGAGTAGGCGATTTTTCCGGCCGAATCGCCAATGTAAAGATAATGGTTTGTGCCAGAGACAAGTGTCGCCAGGGCCGTGATGGGATTGGTGCCCTTGTATGTTGTTCCGCAAGCACTGATATCTGAAATATAGCAGTTTCCCGTATTGGCGGGGATTGCGGCGATCGACCCCGTCTGTCCCGTGGGAAGGGGGGCCGCTGGCCCGGAACTATTTGAATTTCCGGAACAGTTTGCCAAAAGAAGGCTTCCGGACAGAAGAAGCAGAACTCCTCCTCTTAAGCCTCTCCGGACCATATTTCCGTTATGAGTGATCCGTCTGTCGCGTCCTGTCACCGTCATCTCGCCTCATTCTTGTCTGTGGTCGTTGTGAGAGAGGAGGGTGCCCCTCCATTGGCCAAGCTCTCTCCTACGGGAATCCAGGGTAGCCCGTGGTGCCCCCGCCGCTCGTGTTGCCTGAGGAGAGCGATGGGTTGGTTACCCCGATCATGTATGTTGGAGCGATGTTTCCGGAAATCGTCGTTGCGTTATTGTACCCCAGAATTCTCCCGCTCCCCAGCTGCGACACAAAGAAGGTATTTCCCGGAGGGGTATTGGTGTTCCCGTCAACAACCAGCGCATAGGGGTAGTTCTCGTTCGTATTCGATCCGTTGATACGGCGTGTGGGGGCAATGTTTCCTCCCGGGGTCACCGTATTCATAACGTTATCCCAGATCAGGACCGAAGCTGCTCCGGGGTCAACAACATAGAGCCCTCCCTGATAATAGGCGATTCCGGAGGGGGTGGAGAGGTAGGTGTTCGTTCCGGAAAACCAGACAGAAGGGGAGATATTCTGACTGCTCGAGCAGTTGGATGGACGAGTGGACTCTTGGTTAACGCCGATGCAATAGCCGTTGCCGTAGAGATTGACCTGGCTGTTCCCCGTATCCGAGACGAAGAGGGTATTTTTCGAGTTCGAGAAGGCAACAAAGGCCGGTCCGTTGAGTCCGGTATTGTTGGCCGGCTGGCCAAAGGGAAGGCCTCCGTGTGTACCCGGGAGAAGTCCACCGGAGGGGGAAAGGCTGAGCGTTCCCGCCCCCGTAACTTGCGAGAGATCAAAGGCCAGAATATCTGACGAGCCGGGGTTTGCCACGAAGAGGATGGGCGCACTGAGCGTCTTTCCGGAGCTGTTAACCCAATCGAGGGCCATGCCTTCCGGAGACTGAAAGGAACCGGAGTTGATCGTGATGGTGGGGCCAGGGTTCGATCCGTTATTGGGGTTGAAGCCGCACCAGATTCCGATAAGGTTGCTGATGCCGTCGGCACCGTAAAGAACAGGCGCCGGGCATACATAGCCATTTGAGGTTGTGAAGGACTGAGATGAAATCAGAAGGCCATCCGGCCCCTGAAGAGAGTTGTAGAGAGCGGTCGTGGGAGAAAGCGAGTTGTTCGAGATGAGCCAGTCATTTGTGGTGGAGTTTGTATATCCGGTGAATATCAGAATCTGGTGTGTCCCGTAGCTTGTTACCGCCGCAAAAGGTGTCGAAATGGTAGGAGTCGTTCCTGTTTGCACATAGGTGTTGCAGGACGATGAGCAGACTGCAATTCCATAAGGAAAGTTTGTGTTGTTGGAGTTTGAGGGAGGGTTGCCGCAGGAGGTAAGAGTCGTCAGAAAAACACCAAGAGAAAGAAAAAGACTGCTTGACCAGATCCTCTGCATTGAAGCTTTCAGGAGAACGGCTAGCCTATTCACTCTCCGGGGTCTGAAATCTGTCCGGTCTTTGTTCATAACGCGATCAGACACCCGAATTCCTTGATTTCATGATGGTGATAATCCTCCGTTCCCATTATTTATCCTACCAATATCTAAAAAATCAAACAAAAAGTCAAGAAAGAGAAGCTTTTTTTTTAGGGTCCATGGCACTATTTTCCCGTCTTGACAGTCTTTCCTTTATTATGTTATAAAGTTATTAAATTAATAATTAATAGTGGAGGGGCCATGGAAAAGGCGACAGGAGAATCCAAAGCGGAACGGCATGAACGGATCAAGGGCGCCGGGAATCCCTGGGAACTCCTTGAAGTGATTCTCTCGGGAGCCGATGTGGGAGCCGGAAGCCTTTCCCGGGAGGAAATCGACGTCCGTACCCGCTGGTGGGGGGTCTATCCCCAGGGGGATGGGGAGGGGGTCCGGGGGAAGTCGACGGACCGCTTCATGGTTCGCGTCCGCATTCCTGGAGGCCGACTGAGTGTCTCCCAGCTTCGCGCGCTGGGAAAGATTGCAGAGAAGTACGCCCGGGGAACAGCGGATATCACTGTTCGTCAGAACGTCCAGTTTCATCACGTGGAGGCCTCCTCTCTCCGACCTCTTTTTATGGCGCTTTCTGCCGTGGGACTGAGCACCCGTGGAGCCTGCGGTGACGACACGAGGAATATTACGGCCTGCCCGGTTTCTGATCTTCTCGCCTCTGAGAGAGCTCTTGATCGTGAACTCCTGGCTTCTGTCGAGCAGGCATTGAACGGGAACCCTCTTTTTTACAACCTTCCCCGAAAGTTCAAAATCACATTCTCAAGCGGGAGCTGTGGCTGCACTTATCCCGAAATCAACGACGTGGGGATCCTGCCCCATACCCACCCCAGTCTGGGGGAAGGGTATGTCTTCCGTGTGGGAGGAGGCCTCTCCACCCGTCCTCATTTTTCCCTGCTTCTCCCGCGTTTTATCTCTCCCGAACAGGTCGTTCCAGCCCTTCTGGCCATCGCAACCCTGTTCAAGGAGCGATCCGAACTTCGCGAAAAGCGGGAGAGGGCCCGGCTCAAGTTTCTCTTTCTCGATCACGGATGGACAATTGACTCCTTCGCCACGCAACTTGAGGAGATTCTGGGGGAGACGCTTCCTCCCCTTGGAGAGCGCCTCCCTCGTCCTATCGCTCGCCGGGAAGAGAGAGATCATCTTGGGGTGCATCCTCAGGCGGATGGCCGCTTCTATGCCGGGCTCGCCGTCCCCGGAGGTATCCTCTCTCCAGAGACCATTGAGCGCCTCGCCCGAATGAGTGAAGAGTTCGGGAGAGGGGAGATTCGACTGACTTCCCAGCAGAACGTCATCATTCCGGGGATTTCACTTTCCTCTCTCGACGCCTTTGAGCGGTCCCTTGAGGGGAGCGGGATCACCTTGGGACCAGGATTCTCCTCCCGGGTTGTCTCCTGCACGGGAAAGAGCTTCTGCCGCCTTGCCCTGGCCGAAACCAAGGAGCTGGGAGTGCAGCTGGCTCATAAGCTCGCGGACTCCTTCCCGGACCTCGATACCCCTCCCTACATTCATCTGTCCGGATGCCCCAACGACTGCGGACAGATGCGTATTGCGGACATCGGATTCTCCGGCGTCCAGGGGAAAAACGGCGACAACGGGGCAGAGGATGGCTTCGATCTTCTGATCGGAGGGGGAGGGCCCGACGGGATCTCTATCAGCCAGCGCACGGGGGTCCGCCTCTTGAAGGACCAGGTCGCTCCCTTTACAAGCCGACTGCTTGCCTTCTATCGGCAAAACTGCAAAGATAACGAGACCTTTAGAGACTTTATCGACCGAACCGGGATGGAGTGGATCACCCTTCTCGACCGGGGAACGCCGGACGATCTCCGTCTTTTTTCGGAAGGGCTGGCCCTGCGATCCTGAGAAAGACCTTCTTTGTTTATATCGCGCGAAAAAAGTCTTAGATCACAGGAATCGCTCCGTTAAATTCTTCTTTGCGGGCAATCCATTTCCTCTTTACCCCTTAGTCCCTGGGTCCGGACAAGCAGGATTGCCCCGCTCCCCGCCTTTCGGGAGACCCCGATGACCGCTCGATTTCTCAATGTCCTGTTTCCAGCCATCATGGGTCTTTCTTTTCTTTTTCTTAACACATCCCCTGCGCTTGCTGTCTGCCCTCCTGGCATGACTCCTGCGCGCGCCTCAATCTCGCTCAGCCATGCCGTCGGTCGGCTCAACCGTTTTTTCAACCGGATGCAGCAGGCCTCCTCCTTTAACTATGACCGGATGCTCTATCTGGTCGATGAGCTCGAGCGGCGGGAGAAGGTATGGTCACTTTGTACTCAGGGAAAAGGTGCTTCAGGCGAGCAGGCTCTTATTGAAGACAGGATCGCTGTTCTTAAGGGAGAAATTGGCCGTGCCCGCTCCCTTCCATCAGGAGAGTCGGCGACTCCCCGAGAGGCCATTGCCGAGGCTCGGAAGATCCTCTCCCGTATTCCCGTGGTCTCCTCTCTTCCCCGTAATTCTCCCCCGGAGACTCCTCCACCGCCCGTCTCCTCTTCTTTCTTGCTCCGCCCGCTGGTTCTTCTTGTCGTATTGGTTCTTCTGGGGGTTGTTGTCCTTCTCTTCTTCGGCCTTCGGCTTGTCGGGAAAAAACGTGCCGGGCTACCAGATGCAAGCCTTATGGAGCGTTTCCAGAACATGGGCTCCCAGTGGCGGAATGCAATCAGGGCTCGCTCGGAAATCTTGACGGTGATGCAAAACTACATCGGACAGGGGAAAAACTGCGTCCGGATCCGAGCCCAGCTTTATCTTCAGGATGAGCAGACAAAAGAATGGAAACTCTCCGATGAGGTCTCCCATGATGAAGGGGGATTCCTGAGAAGCTTCGGAGAGGAGGAGGAAAAAATTGTCCCTAAAAAGAGCTTTGAAAAAGTCTCTTTAGGGGAAGGCGAGACCCGGACTCGACTCGTAGTTCCCGTGGGAGAAGAGGGATCTCCGTCCGCGCTTCTTGTGGTGGATGCCCTCTCTTCTCCCGAGATTATCCCGGGAACCCCTGACCCGTCAGGGCTCCTCTCCGCAGATCATATGAAGGAGAGGCTCTTTGAGATTGCCCATCGAAGTCCGGGGCCGGTCAGTGTTCTCTCCTTTTCCTTCGATGCTCCCGAGATGCATGGGATACTCAACCGAAGCGGCGAGGAGGCCGACGCTCTCCGTTCCTTTGTTGTCCGTGAGACGATTCGTATCGTCGGGGCTGGAACCCTCATCTTCGGAGAGTCCCCCGGAGTATTACATGTGATTTTATCAGGGAAGGAGGAGCGAAGGGCGGGTCCGGTCGTTTCAGCTCTTTCGGCGGGGCTTGGACCATTGGGGGGAAGCAGTGCTCCCGAGACACTTGAGCGCCCCTGGTTCCAAAAGATTCTGATTGCCCATACACGATGGAGAGATCCTGCGCCAGAAGGATTCGATCGTTATCTGGCCCGGGTCGCCGGCAATATGAAAAAGCTTCGGGACAATCCGACGATCAAGATGGTGAACGACGCCTGAGAAGCTTTCCTGACGGTCAGTCGTGGCCCAACGCCTTTCTAAAGATCTCGTCGTACCGGAAGCGGTTCGGAATCGTCCGGCGCATGATGCCATAGAGCGTTGGAACGAGAAAGAGCGTCGACACGGTTCCAACCATCAGCCCACCAATTACCGCCCGCCCCAGGGGGGCGTTCTGCTCTCCTCCGCTCCCCATCCCCAGAGCCATTGGCAGCATTCCCAGGATCATGGCGGAGGCCGTCATAAGAACGGGGCGGAGTCGTGTGGCTCCTCCCCGGATAGCGGCTTCCATTGCCGACAGCCCCTCTTTCCGAAGATCATTCGCAAAGGTCACGACCAGGATGCTGTTGGCGGTGGCAACACCCACGACCATGATGGCCCCCATGGCCGACTCGACGTTTAAGGTCGTACGGGTTGCAAAAAGGGCGAGGGCGACTCCGGCAAGTCCCGCCGGAACGCTCATGAGGATGATGAAGGGGTCGAGGAATGACTGGAAGTTCATGACAAGCAGGAGGTAGACAAGAAGGGCGGCAAGGATCAACCCCAGCCCGAAGTGTTGAAAGGAATCGAACATCTCGGCACTCTGGCCGCGGAAGCGCAAAATTGTTCCGGAAGGCGGCGTATATCCCGACAGCGCCTTGCGGATATCCCGGTAGACCGACCCGAGGGAGCGGCCCTGGACGTTGACAAGAACATCCTCTACTCGTTGGACCGTGTAATGAGAGATTGATCCCGGGATTGTGCCCATCCGGAGATCGGCAACGTTGGAAAGGTATTGGATCGTGGGGGTCGGTTCAGGAAGAGCCATGGCCGCCGAAATGCTGGAGAGGGAGGCCTGTGCCGGCCGCAAGGGCAGGTGGGCGAGCTCGGAGGGGGAGGCAATTTTTTCGGTGGGAGTCTGCACCGCTACGATGTAGTTCACCGTGTTTTTCGGGTTCACCCAGTAGTTGGGAGCAATGAGCGAGCTTGAGGCCAGGGCGACGAGAAGATTGGTTGCCACGTCATTTTGGGTCATGCCTACCTGGAGAGCGTTGTCCCGGTCTGTTTTGACGAAGAGGGCGGGATAATGAAGGACCTGGGGGATGGCCACGTCGACCGCGCCGGGAATATTCCTGACAATCTCCCGGATACGTCGGGCCGTCCGGTCTGAAGCCTCCAGGTCACGTCCCTCCACCTGGATGTCAATGGGGGCCGAGAGACCGAAGTCCAGAACCTGGCTGATAATATCAGCCGGTTTAAACCAGAAGGAAATTTCAGGGAACTTCTGGGCGAGCGTCTGACGAATTTCTTTTTCGTAGAGGAATACGGAGTGGTGATGGTTTTTAAGGGAAATCAGGAAGTCTCCATCGCCCGGCCCGATGCTGTCGGTCTGATAGAAGGCCAGATTGTAGTAGACGGGGAGTCCGATGTTGATATCGATCGAATCAATTTCATCGGCAGGAATAATCGAGCGGATGGTCTGTTCCACCTCTTTGGAGTACTGGTCCGTCACCTCGACGCGGCTCCCCACCGGGGCTCTCATGTGCAGGGCCAGAAGGCCGGCATCGGTCTTCGGGAAAAAATCGAGGCCAACAAACGGGAGGAACAGGAGAAAGGCTCCAATGACGACCCCAGACAGGCCCATCGTCCGCCCCGGGTGCGTTACGGCCGAGCGAAGGATCCCTTCATATCGTCCCTTCAAGGTCTCGAATCCCCGGAGAAAGAGCGACGGCTCTTCATGGCGGGAGGCACCCTCCCGGTGGAGCATCATGGAAAGGGTCACGACCATCGTCCGGGAGAGCACATAAGAGGCAAGCATGGCAAAGACGACGGCATAGGCCAGGGGGGTGTAGAGAAACTGGGAGACCCCCTTGAGGAGGATGACGGGGAAGAAGACGATGATAATCGCCATGGTTCCGACGAAGGCCGGAACCGCCACCTGGTTGGCGCCATCCCAGACGGCCTTTAGTGGCTCGGGCGTCAGCGAGCGGTTGCGTTCGATATTTTCAATGGCCACCGTGGCATCGTCGACAAGCATTCCGATTGCGAGTGCCAGCCCTCCCAGGGTCATGATATTCAGAGACTGTCCTGTGAGGCTTAAAAAAAAGAGTGCGGAAAGAATCGACAGCGGAATCGACAGGAAGACAATAAAAGAGGAGCGGAGGTCCCGAAGAAAGAGATAGATCATGAGAGAGACCAGTACCGTTCCGATCCCTGCCTCCTTGAGGACGTCGAGCAGGGCGTTCTTCACAAAGACCGACTGGTCGAAGACAAGTTTGAGATTGATCCCGGGCGGGGAGAATTTCTGGATCATGGGGAGGATCTTGCGAATCCGCTGGATGACCGAAAGGGTCGAAGCATCCGCATGTTTGTAGATGGCCAGGTAAGTTGACCGGTGCCCGTTGACCCGGACGATGTTCTCCTGAACGGCATAGCCGTCGTGAACGGTCGCGACGTCCCTCAGACGAACGATCCGTCCCTGAAAGGAGCGCACGGGAATCTTCCCCAGCCCCTTTAGCGTAGAAGGGCTCCCGTTGATCATGATGTCGACTTCCTGGTCTCCAATCTTGGCCGTTCCCGCCGGAACAATAATGTTCGACGAGGTAAGGGTCTGAACGACGTCGTTGGGGGAGAGACCGTATCCGTAAAGCTTGTCGGGGTTGATGTCGACCATGACCTGGCGCATCTTGCCCCCGAAGGGAGCCGGAGTCGAGAGGCCGGGAATTGTGAACAGGCGTACCCGGATGAAGTTAAGCCCATAGTCGTAAAGTTTCTGCTCCGAGACGGTCTTGCTTCCGATCTCGAGCTCGGCGATGGGAACGTTGCTGGCGTTGTACTGGATGATGTTGGGAGGAACGGTTCCCGGAGGGGCTATCCGCAGGAGTGTTTCGGAGACGGCGTTGATCTGGGCGATGGCCCCGGCAATGCTCTGTCCCTGATGAAAGTAGACCTTGATGAGGCCGGTCCCGTTGATCGACTCCGACTCGATCCGGCTGATGCCATTGACCGTGGTGGAGTAGGCCCGCTCGGCAATGAGGACGATCCGCTCCTCCATATCGAGGGCGGAGAGACCCGGGTAATTCCAGACAACGTTGACGACGGGAATGTCGATCGTCGGAAAGATGTCAAGCCTCATCCTGAAGAAGGAGAGGATGCCTGCAATAAGAATGACGGCCGAGAGCACGAAGATCGTAAACGGCCGCTTCATCGCAATTCTGACAAGCCACATGGCGAGAAAGAACCTCTTCGGGAATATCCGGGAAATGTGAATGGCGGAGACAAGGGCCGTTTGTTTTGACTAAAACAAATCTTACACCAGAGAGGCTTTCTGGTCTACCGTCTCACGGCAATCCCTTCAGGTCCTCACTGACGACTGTTCTTGTCGTTCCCCAGCCATGCGGTGATAAATCCCTTGATCGCTTTTTCGTCGTACCGGTCGAGCATGAGAAGACGGGTCCATGCGGTCAGGGCAATCTTGTTTTTGGGGAGGGAGGAGTTGGGGGCAATGATGACAGCTTTGCCCATCTCCATAGCCATCTGGGGATTATAGGTGTCGAAGGAGCGAGAAATGTCCGTGAGCTTGCTGACAAGGGAAGGACAGCTGCAGTTGTACTGAATCAGGACACTTCCATGCTCAAGAAGGTGCGCCTGGATTGCCCGGGAAAGCGGCTTGGTGTTGATGTAGCCGTCGGCAAAAACCTCCTCGTGGGGCCCCGAGGTGGGAGGGGTGCTGTTGTAGACAAAGGTTTTCAGTTTAGGCCTCTCCCAATGGGCATGTCCCTGAGAGGGGTAGAAAACTCCCGGCCCGGAAACGGCGGGGGAGGGGGTGGCTCCGGTTGATGACGCCGGGGCGGTGGAGGGAGGGGCTGAAGGTGCAGGGGAAGGAGTTGGAGCTTCATCGCCCTTCTTAACATGGGTTACATATCCGACAAAAGTGGCGACGATAAGAAGCACGGCAACAAGGGGCCATCGGGAACGGGACGGTGTTGGGGTAGCCAAGGGTGAATCTCCTCTAAAAAGGTCTTCCTCCCGGAAGTGTTGATATAATCTGTCTCCGATACTGCCAAAAAACAGAGAACGGGTCATAACCCCTAACTGTTAAGTCAGGGGGAGCCCGTCACATGCCCTGACAAGGGGGATACTCTCTTCAGAGAAAACTTAAGCATAGACTCTTCCTTTCCGAGTTTCCTCAGGCGAAGAAGATGGCAAATATAGTCAATCTGGGCGGCGACATTCATCTTCGACGTTCCCATGTCTCGGGCTCGAAAATGATATGGAACTTCAGCTACTTTGAAAAAATGGCCCCGGACGATGATTTCGATCAGGATCTTCCAGGATCCTCCGTCGAAACCCCACCCCGAGAGAACGTTTCGCCTGATTAAAAATAGCCCTCCCGTAGGGTCCGAAAAAGGTCGGGTTCGGGGAAGAAGAATCCAGCAAAGTTTTCGAGCAACAAGCGACACAAGTTTTCTGTGAAGGAAAAGGCCTCCATCGCTTCCCCCGGGAATAAAGCGGGAGGGAGCAATGAGGTCTATCCCCTCGTCAGCTTGGGCCAACATTTGCGGAAGAATGGATGGCGGGTGCTGCAAGTCTGAGTCCATGACGGCAAGCCATTCCCCTCGGGCCTCCTGAAATCCACGAATGACGGCCGAGCCAAGACCCCTTTCATTCTCTCGGTGGATGTATCGGACTTTTGAGTTCTCTCGCGAGAGTTGCTCCAAAAGAGCTGGAGTTTCGTCGCTACTGTCATCGACAAAGAGGATCTCAAAGTCATGCCCGCTGACCTCCTGCATGGCTTCGCAGACAGCATGGGTCAACGTCACCGGATTATTACCCTCATTGAAGGTTGGAACGATGATCGTCAGCAAGTAAGAGTCCTTTCTTTATATTCCCGATAGAAAAATTGTTTCAGATTTCTTCTCTCACTGTTTGTAAGTTAAATAGAAACAGACCCCAAAAACAAGAACTGTTTTAAAAAATAAAATTGTTCCCGTTGAAGAGGTCTTTTCTTGTTGTAAAGTCGCAAGGTTTAATCTTTTGTCTTTTCGATAAAAGTAAATATAAGAGGGGAGAGCAACAATCAAAAAGGTCGTCATCATCATCGACCATCCCAAAGGCGTATTGATGAGATCAAGCCAGTATTGTCTTGTTCTCATCATTGATGTCACTCGAGGATGTTTTGACTCACGGTAATAAATACCGGTTGCACAGAGGACTGCCAGTATTTCAATGATATGCCGAAAGTCTCCGTTACATTGCATTGAACATTCCGCCTACTTGAGGATTTGATGGTCAAGGAGCCAGGAGTAGATCTCCTGAAAACTCTGATCCGAAGAAAAGCCGATTCTTGTGACCACCTGTTTGAGTTTTTCCCTGTTTGAGGCGATCACTGCTTTCCTTAGAGATCTTTCGCGATAGGTGAAAATCTCTTCCTGCTCAAGCCTGGTCAGCTTTCTATAGACAAAGTCTTTTTTCGGTCCATAAAGTTCAACCGTTGTGTCATCTGATGGATCTGGGGATCTTTGAAATCCCGAACGATCAAGAAGACCTTCAAGATCGGGTCTATTCTTGAGGTTCTTTGAGACGACGACGAGGCCAACGTCAAAGTTTGCAAGATAGCGCTGAAAGATCTCGGAATCCATTTCTTTAAATCTATGGTGAACAAAAAGATAGTTTAGCGGCCATTTGTTGAAGGGCGTCGGTACCCCTCCGTAGTAGCCCTCAGCCGCTTTAAAACACATATGGGCGGCTACCTGCTGATAATCGATCTGGCCGTCTTCCCAAGGAAAGTAGAGGAGGGTCCGATTTGCAGGAAGGATTTTGCAGATACTTCCCTTCGTAAAAATGAGATGATCTGGAATTCGATTTTCAGACAAAGGTTTGGGCCAAAGGAAGAGAATGGCCAAGACGATGAGTACAAGTTTCCTGACAGAATCTTGGGTGCCCATATCTAATTTTGCGATCCAAAAGGAGGCAGTCACCGCAAAGACTAGCCAGAAGTACAGTGTAAAGCGAAAGGGCAAGGCATAGGCAATAAGAGGAAGGTGTTCAGCGAAGGTCCAGGGAAGAGGACTGAGACAAAGGCCAAAAAGATGAAAGGTAGCCCCAAAAGAAAGGAGAAGGAACAATCCCATCAGAGTGGTGAGGAATCGGCCTTGTTGAAACTTCCATTGAGACCGGGCATAGATGAGGAGGATGATGAGAACAGGGAGGCTCAAGTACCCCAGGCCGGTTTCATTTTTGTACCAGGAAAGGGGAATGTCATATGAAACAAGGTGCAATGGGGAAGGAATGATCAGGGAGAGGAGGTCGTTCCCTGAGTCAAAGGTATTCAAGTCCTTTCCTCCAGCAAAGACGCTTCCATGGAAGAGGGAAGGTATTAAAGGTGACAATAGGAGAAGGGCGAGGCAAAGTCCTGTGGTTATTCTTTTTACAAGAAGGATAAGAAGCGGCGTGTTTCGATAGGTAAAATGAAACAAAGCCAGGGCAATGAATGAAAAAAGAACAAGAATGGCGAAAGTTTCTGTCGAAACAAGAAATTCAGCGGCAAGGAAAACTCCCAAAAGAAGGACAAAGAATATTTCTTTTGATCTTTTTGCCCCAAGATCGACAATCGCCAAAAGAACCAGAAGAGGGAGGATGGCGATAAATGACAGGTTGAGATCTCCCCCCAGAAGATGTGAAATTTCATAAGGGGAAAACCCGAAGAAAAAGCCTCCTATAAATGACGGGAGCCCCCTTTTTGTCAGATAAAAACAAAGCATGAAAGCCGTTGTCGATGCCAGGATAGGAGAGAGGATCGTCAGAAGATTGTAGGTAAAAACAAGACCATAGATTTTTTGGAGAGGTCCTGTTAGGACAGAAAGAAAAGGCGTTGATGTGACCCAAAGAGTAGAAAGTGTTGTTGGGTGCCATAGAAAGTCACTATAAAGAGGGTTGATGTGGTGGGAGAGTGCATAGCTCCACCAATTCAAAAACCACATAAACGCGAAAGGGTCTGCATAATACCCCGCTCTACCAAGAAAGACATGCTCATGCGGGTTGAGAACCCTCCCCCAAAAGTGAACCTGAACTTCGAGAATCACCCCATAGAGGAGAAATGACGCAAGTATAAGAGCGATCCATTTTCCTGCAGACCTTACGCTCAACACTTGCTCCTTAATATAAGTCTACAGCGACAAAAGGTCTTTGAGGATCTTTTCCGGGGCGTCTCTGCCGGTGAGCAGGGAGCTGACGGCCACCGTTCCCGCTCCGGCAGCCAGCACATTGGCTGCGTTGCCCAGAGTGATTCCTCCAATGGCGACAAGCGGGAGGGATGTCAGAGCCTGTGTCTCGGAAAAAGCTGCTACTCCCCGAGGGGCCACTCCCGTCACCTTTGTCGGAGAGTCAAAGACCGGTCCAACTCCCAGATAATCAGGATGATGCGTCAGGGCCCGGAGAACCTCCTGCGCGTTATGGGTCGAGATACCCAGGTGCCCCGTCCATTTTGCCCTGAAGCTTTCGGAAGACTCCGCATCCAGGGCCGACAGATCCTCCTGCCCCAGATGCACTCCATCGGCGCCACAAAGGACGGCGAGATCCGGGCGATCATTAATGGTCAGCAGTGCTCCGCTATTTTTTGTCCAGCTTCGAACCCGCTCGGCCAGAAAAAAGAGCGCACGATCGTCAAGCCGTTTGTCCCGGAGCTGAAACCAGGGAAGTCCGGCATCAAGGAGTATGCGAAGGTGGTGTTCAAATGAGTCGACAGAGTCGAAATCCTGAGTGCCGGCCAGATAAAGGATGCGGGGGAAGGGGAGGTTCATGGAGGATCAGTCCTCCGGCTCCGAATCCTTCGACGGATGTTTTATGAGAGTCTCCCGGCGCTCCATGAAGTGCTCGACGAAGGATGTTGAGTAGCGGCCGGACCGGAAGGTCGGATCTGCAAGAACCTCGAGATGAAAGGGGATTGTCGTTTTGATTCCTTCTACAGCCATTTCACGGAGAGCCCGGATCATCCGGGAAATGGCCTCTTCCCGGTTTTTTCCGGTGGCGATGACCTTGGCCACAAGACTGTCGTAGTGAGGAGGGATGACCGCTCCCTGGTAGGCCGCGGTATCGATGCGGATTCCCGGGCCTCCTGGAAGAAGGAGTCGTGTAATCGTTCCCGGAGAGGGAGTGAAGGTCCATGGGTCTTCGGCATTGATCCGGCATTCGATGGCATGCCCTTCCGGCTTCGCTGGAGGGGAGGGAATGGCCTCTCCGAGTGCGACCAGCAGCTGGGCCTTGACGAGATCATAACGAAAGATTGACTCACTGACGGGATGTTCAACCTGGATACGGGTATTCATCTCGATAAAGAAGAATCTCTCGTCCGGGTCGACGAGAAACTCAACCGTCCCGGCATTGACATAGGAGGCGGCCTTCGAGGCGGCAATCGCCGCCTGGCTCATCGCCGAGCGAAGAGCCGCCGTGATGAAGGGGGAGGGGGCTTCTTCGAGGAGTTTCTGGTGGCGTCGCTGAATCGAACAGTCCCGTTCCCCGAGGGTATATATGTTTCCGTCGGCGTCTCCCAGAACCTGGATTTCGATGTGGCGGGGATTGACAAAGAAGCGTTCGATATACACCTCTTTGTTTCCAAAGGCCTGGAGAGCTTCTGTCTGGGCAGTCTGGAAGGCGTTCGAAAAATCTTCAGGAGAGGTGACAATGCGCATCCCTCTTCCTCCCCCGCCTCCCGAGGCTTTGATGATGAGGGGGTAGCCAATCTCGGAGGCGACATCAAGCCCTTCTGACTCTGTCGCAATGGTCCCGATACTGCCAGGAACAACCGGAACCCCTGCCTCTCGCATGAGTGCCTTGGCGCGGGCTTTGTCTCCCATCAGGGAAATAGTTTCGGGGGAGGGGCCGATGAAGGTGATCCCCGCCGCATGGCAGATCTCGGCAAAATGAGCATTCTCCGAGAGAAACCCGTATCCCGGATGGATGGCCTCGGCTTGTGAAATCTCGGCGGCACTAATGATATTGGGGATATTGCGGTAGCTGGCGTGCCCCTCAGGGGGGCCTACGCACACCGATTCGTCGGCCATCTGAACATGGAGGGCGTTTTTGTCGGCCGTCGAGTAGATTGCCACTGTGGAGAGGCCCAGGTCGCGGCAGGCACGAATTACCCGAACGGCGATCTCTCCTCGGTTGGCTAC
>JAJZCZ010000131.1 GCA_021828805.1 Nitrospirota bacterium
CCATTGGCAGGATTCAATAACAACAGATCCTTGGTTCATGATGACTTCCGGACCTGTCTTGATTCCTGATATGCCTTTAGAAATCATTGACGGAAAAAGTGGAACCTCGCAATATACTGGAGCAACTGTCTCTCCAGGATTCGCTGCCGCAAGCACTCAGGGTACGACTCCCATGACAACGGATTTTTCAACTTCCGTGGGGCCCAATGTAGGAGTCTATCTTAATACCCCCTTCGTTTCTACCCTCTCTGCACCAACCACTCAATCAAGCATAGGATTCTATAATGAAAATTCCGGGGTGTATTCGATCACTCCGGCAACACTGAGTTTTACCGGAAGCCTTTCTAATCCCACGAAGACCTACGACGGGACGACGGCGGCGACCCTGACGACCTTGAACTCCTCCGCCGCCCTCTCCGGGTTCGTGAACGGTCAGGGGGCGACCTACACCGCGGCGACCGGGAGCTATTCCACGGCCAACGCCGGGACGGGAATCTCGGTTTCGGCCACGCTCGGAACCGGCGACTTCACGACCTCCGGTTCCGGGTTCAGCTGGTCGAACTACAGCCTGCCGACCATGACGCTCGCCGGTACCGGGACGATCATGCCTCTCCCGGTCACGGCGACGGCGAATTCCTCCACCATGACCTACGGCGGCACGGTGCCGACACTGTCGGGAACAGTCACGGGATTCGTGAACGGCCAGACCCTGGCCGGGGACGGCGGAAACGCAACTTGGAGCACGTCGGCCACCTCGACGAGCAGCGCCGGACAGTATGGCATCACGGGGAATGTGACCCTCGGCTCCCCCTACGCCGGGGACTATACGATCACGCAAGCCTCCGACAACGCCACGGCACTGACAATCGGGAAGGCGGATCTGACGGCCACGGCGAATTCCGCCACCATGACCTACGGCGGCACGGTGCCGTCCCTTTCCGGAACGGTCACGGGATTCGTGAACGGCCAGACCCTGGCCGGGGACGGCGGAAGCGCAACATGGAGCACGTCGGCCACCTCGACGAGCAGCGCCGGACAGTATGGCATCGCGGGGAACGTGACCCTCGTCTCCCCCTACTCCGGGGACTACACGATCACGGAGGCCTCCGGCAACGCCACGGCCCTCACGATCACGGAGGCCTCCGGCAACGCCACGGCCCTCACGATCACGGAGGCCTCCGGCAACGCCACGGCCCTCACGATCACGGCCGCAACCTCCTCCGGGGTCACGACCACCCAGATCGTTCCGGAGGTCCAAACCGTTCTGGGATTTGACAACGTGGTGACGCCCTCCGAAGCCCCTGCCTCGACAGCCTCTTCCGGCAGTTCTCCGTCTCCGGTCCCGTCCGGAAGCGCGACCCCGCTCTCATCGAGCGGCGGGACGACTCTGACGGTCCTCCAGCCGGCGGAGGACGGCATGACGGGAGAAGGGATTATTTCCTACGAAACCGTCAAGCCGTCGAAGCGACCATGAGACGGGATCCTCTCCGACCAGGAACGGAAGCCATGAGTGTCAAGACTTTGTTCGTTCTGGCGATTCTTGTGGCAGGGATCCTGTGTTCCGGGGGAGGCGAAGCGGCCCGGGCCGCCTCCTATCCTCTTCCTTTCGATCCCTTCCTGGCCCCGGAGTCTTTCGGGTGCAAGCATCTTCTGATCCCGGGGGCGGAGCTTTTGCCTCACGATCCGGTCATCGATCCCAAGCTCCTTCCCGGATGGAAGGCGGTTCCCATGAAGGACGGGAAGAACCGGACCCTCGAGATCCTCGTCATCAAGGGATCGACGGTCGTGCACAAAAAGGACAGGGACGGAAAACCTGTCGGCCCTCCGATGGTGCTGATTCCAGCGGGAGGGCTTCTCTACGACGCCACCCCGCTTGAGACCCATCTTCCCGTGGGGGACCAGGGGGTGATCTTCGGCCACCGGGCCGTTCTCGTCAAGAAGGAGCTGAAGGAAGAGACCTGCCGGAACTTCTCGGTGCTGGCCGGTCGGAGCTTCGACGTGGGCGACAGCGTCATCACCTACCTGATGCCGGGACCGAAAGGGGGGCCGGCGGTGCTCTGGAGGACCCTCGATGGGGTCTCGATCCGCCCCCATCCGCTCGACGAGTATCCGGCGGGTCATGTGCCGGAAAAGACGTCGACCCGGATTTTCGGGGCGTATACCCACGCCGGGCAGATTGCCGAGTATGTGTCCTTTTCCGGGCCCCTGATCGTGTCGGAGACTTGGCGGATCGACGGGAAGAAAAAAAGGATTGCGACCAATTCGGAATGGTTCCCGCACTTCCGGATCGTGCCCATCTCCTGTCCGATCGGCCATCATATCGGGCTCATGGTCTACAACGACGTGCCGATCCTACTCGATACCGCCCACGCAATGACGCTCTACGGGGGCGCCCTGCACATTCGCCTCGTAAGGATCCACGAAAAGGCCGGCAAGGTCGTCTTCACCCTCAACGGACGTCCCTACACGGGAAGTGGAGGGATCGACAGCCTGATCGGGAAGGGACGGGCGATCGCCGGGATCGAACACACCCTTGCCACGCTCCGGAAGCTCCGGGGAACCTGACCGGGGTGAGGGAGAGGAGTCCGGAATCGCCCCTGTTTTTTGCTCCCGCGCAAATAAGGGAATCTTCCGTCGACAAGACCCGAGGAACGGGCCGGGCCAATTTCCAGAACTGTCGCCAGGCTCTTTCTGCCCGGAACCTCCCCCCCCAGACATGCGCCAAATATCCGAGGAAAATTTCTGGGGCTGTCCCCCAAAAACAGGCATAAAGTGACCAGTCGGCCAAGTTTTGCTTGCATTCACATTGTGCTACTTTGAAAAAGTCTCTATCAGGAAGAGATCTTTCAGACACTATATGCTTGTTTTTTTGGGTATCTGCCATTTTATGGTTGTTTTTTTCATGCGGTGCCTTATCGTAGATGAAGCCTTTGATAGGTTTTTACGACAGGATATGGTTGTTTTTCTCGCCATTTTATGGTTGTACTCACAACATCTCCTGTCGTTCGGAGGAACCCGGACGGTGGATCTGGTCGCGCTGGCGCTTCGGATTGCCGGGTTTGAAATCCGGGACCAGATCGCATGGGTCTACGGGAGCGGGTTCCCGAAATCGCGGTCC
>JAJZCZ010000132.1 GCA_021828805.1 Nitrospirota bacterium
AATCGTTCGGACATACACGTTATTAAAAACGAAACCACTCAAAAGACAATCTTGACCCGCACTATCCCCCACCCCCGCTCCACCATTCGTACCCGAACTTGTCACTCCATTGGCGCCATTGATCCCGGCCCCCCCGGCCCCCCCATTACCAAGAATATCTCCCGTATTGTAGGACGCCGTAATCGTCCCGGCATTGGATCCGACGACTCCCCCGACATACACGGTCCCACCATTTTGGCTAGCTCCTCCTGTCCCTCCGGTCGCGGTGACCGCTCCCGTATTGTAGGACGCCGTGATATTTCCAGCACTGTACCCGGCCAAACCTCCTGCATAGACTGACGTTCCCGCCGGCCCCACCACATTGATCGACCCACCGACGCCGAGATTCTCAATGACCCCGGTGGACCCCAGGTAGCCGACAAATCCGGCATAGGGTCCTGTATAAGGGGAGCTTGACGTGCCAATCGTGTATCCCGTAACGGCATAGTGGTTTCCATTAAAAGTGCCCGTAAATGCCGAGGTAGAGCTGGTTCCGAGAGGAGTCCAGTTATATCCTCCCAGATCGATGTTAGCCGTGAGATCAATACAAATGGACGAGAAGTTCACATAGACGCTTTGTGACTGATCGACCCCTTCCATCCCGGCGGCGGTCCCAATATCCGTCACAACCGGATCGATCGTCACGGTTCCGGATTTTCCATAAGGAGCCGACACGTTCAGGGGAGCCGTCTCGTCAAGCACCACCGTATGGCCGTTGACGACAATGTCTCCCCCGTTTCCCCCGTTCGGGGCCGAGGCGTCGAGAACGGCGGTGGGTCCCAGGGTTGTCGTTCCGGAATTCATCCCGCTCTGAACGATGATGTTTCCCGCGTTCTCACCCGCGGCGGAGACAGACAGGACGCCGTCATCCGTCGCGAACCCGCCCCCCGTCGTCGTCACCGCGGAGATGGAGGAGGAGGGGGAGGACGACATCGGGACAACGGAGGCCCCGGAGGCGAGGACGATCGTGCCGCCAGGCACCGTAATCGTCCCGGTATTTGCGACGTTCGTCCCGACGAGGGCCACCGTCCCGCCCGGTTGAGCCATCATCGTCCCGCCGTTCGACACCGATCCCGTCGGGGTCCCCCACGGCTTGTTGGAGCCAAAGGCCATCACCCCGGCGGCGGAGACGACGCTCCCGGAGCCAAAGATCAGACCGTTGGGATTCATGAAATAGAGGATCCCGTTCGAGGTCACGGCCCCCTCGATCGAGGAGGGGGTCGTCCCTCCGATGAAATTCATCGAGACGGAGGACGAACCGGGGGTCACATACTGAACGCTCTGGCCCGACTTCACATTGAAGGAGGTCCAGGAGAAGGAGGCGGCGGGGGTGTGCTGGTTGATCAGGAGATTGTTCGTGGAATAGGAAAAAGAGGCTCCGCCTTTTGTCACCGCTCCCCCGCGGGGAAGCGCGAAGGCCGGCGTCAGACTCCCAAAAGGAAGAAGAAGCGACAGGGCGACCGACAGAACCTTCTGGCTCCAGGAATACCGGATCAAGAATTTTTTGGATTTTTTCATCTTCACCGCATTCTCCTTCTCATTTGTCTCTTAAAAACCGGGCTCCGGAAACGCCGCCCGGGCGATCCGGTCCGAATGTTCCTCCTCGAGCGGGGTCGGAACATATCCCGTCGCCGGAAATTTCCGGACATCGCACTCAAGACCCGCCATCCGCACAAACGCCGGACGTCCCGAAAGATCCACCGACGTCCACCCCAGGCGCGTCGCCACGTCGATCATGGCCCGGACATCCTCCTCCTTGTCGGAGTAGGCCTCGATCCGGTCGAAGAAGACCCGGAAGACCGGCTCCGACCCGTCGCCTTCCCGCGCGTAGACCACCGACCGGTCCCCGGGGGCCAGGAGGACGAACCCCGGAACGTCCAGAGGGGTCGGAGGATGGGGGACAAGCGGGGTCTCTCCCCGACGCCGGATCTCCCCGACGATGGTATCGAGGGCAAACACCACGGAACTCACACGTTTTTCTCCACCGCGAGGAACTGCTGGACCGCCAGACCTTCCGGATGTCGGATCTCGGAGCGGCGAACCAGGAGCAGCGTCACCAGAAGATGCTGCGAGACCGTCCCCGTGGCTGTCTGGAAGGACACCAGGAGCGGCACCTGGACCTTCCATTCATAGACGCCCCGGATCTGCCCCTGGGCGACCACCACCCCCGCCCCCGTGGGGACGGCGTCCACAACCATCCGGTTGTTGACGACCTGGGTCAGATTGCCGGAACTCTTGAGGGACAGGACGAAGGAGTCGAATCCCGGCTTTGTAAAACTCCGGGAAAGCGCCGGCAATGTCTTCCGCCAATTCATGAAATCGTAGGAATAGGCCCCCACCGCGACGCGGGTCGCGAAGAGAACGATCCGGCGATCCGAGAGAACCGGCTGGGACAGCGGGGTCAGGGGAAGGATCCGCCCGTCGTCGGAGGTCGCAAAATACACGGGGCCCCGGTGGACAAGGGCCCACGCGAGGGCGGCATTCAACACGATGGACCCCAGGAGAGCCCCCGCTCCGACCTTCATCCCGGTCGACAGGGTCCGGTAGCGATCCCGGTACATCTCGTTTCGAAAGACGATCCGGGCGAGCCCCCCTTCGAGGCTGGCGGGGCCCGAATCGGAGGAGAGGGTCGCTTCCGTATTTTCGGAAACGCTTCCGGGTTTTTGGGAAGGGGGAGCCGCCGCTCCCCCTTTACGACCGAAGGGCCCCATCAGGACAGGCTCATCTCGTCGTCGGCATAAAGAGAGGACGTCGCCGGAGAGACAGAGTCCTCGAGGCTCTCAAGACTGGGAAGAAGAGGCGCCTCGGTCGCGATTTCCGGCTCGACATGAGGGGGGGACACCTCCGTCTCCAACAACGGAGAGGCGGAACTTGCCGCGGACGCCTCCCGCGTGGCCGCCGGGCCCTCCGCCCAGGAGAGCTTTTCCCCCGGAGAATAGAGAGCCGCCGGGACCGTCCGGGGCCCCATGGCATGAAAGCCCGACACGAATTTTCCGCTCCCCGGGTCGAACTCGATGACCATCGACTGGAGGCGCGTTTCCGGTCGTCGCTCTCCCTCCTTTGCGCC
>JAJZCZ010000133.1 GCA_021828805.1 Nitrospirota bacterium
GGCAAGGGCGAAAGCCCGAAGCCGGTTGCCACCATTCCCGAGGGGAGCCGCTTCGAAAGAAGCGCGTCACGGCCGAAAGGCCAGAACAACGTAAGTTTTAAGGAGAACGGCGAATGCAGGTTTTTGTGCTAGACAGGAAGAAAAAGCCCCTGATGCCCTGTCACCCGGCCCGGGCCAGGGAGCTTCTGAGGGAAGGTCGGGCCGTGGTCCATCGTCTCGCCCCGTTCACCATCCGGCTGAAAAATCGGGTCGGGGGAGACACGCAACCCGTCCGGATCAAGATCGATCCCGGGTCGAAGACCACCGGCCTCGTTGTGGTCCGGGAGGAGGACAAGGACGGAGAAAAGACCGTCCACATCCTCCATGCGGCCGAGATCCATCACCGGGGGACGCAGATAAAAAAGAACCTGGACCAACGCCGGTCCTTTCGGAGGAGGCGACGATCGACGCTCCGCTACCGCAAGCCCCGCTTCGACAACCGGAGGAGACCCGAGGGATGGCTTCCACCCTCCCTGCAACACCGGGTGGACTCCACCGCCTCTTGGGTCGAACGCTTCCGGAGGCTCGTTCCGGTGTCCGGAATAAGTCAGGAGCTGGTCCGGTTCGATATACAACAGATCGAAAACCCGGAAATCGCCGGAGTGGAATACCAGCAGGGAACCTTGGCAGGCTACGAGGTCCGGGAGTACCTCCTCGAAAAAGGGGGCCGGACCTGCGCCTACTGCGGGGCAGAAAATGTCCCCCTGGAGATCGATCACATTCACCCCCGAGGCCGGGGCGGATCGAACCGGGTCTCCAACCTGACTCTCGCCTGCCGGGTCTGCAACCAGAAGAAGGGAAATCGTCCGGTTGAGGCGTTTCTGGCGAAGAAGCCGGAGGTTCTGAACCGGATCCTCTCCCGGGCCCGGGCCCCTCTGAAAGAGGCGGCGGCCGTCAACGCCACCCGGTGGGTTCTGTTCGAACGGCTTCGAGCAACCGGACTTCCCATCGAGCAAGGATCCGGGGGCCGGACCAAGTTCAACCGGATCCGGCTTGGCCTCCCGAAGACCCACGCCATCGATGCGGCGTGCGTAGGACTCGTCGATCATGTCCTGAATGCGGACAGTCCTGTTTTCCGGATCGCGGCAACTGGCCGGGGATCCTACCGGAGGACAAGACTCGACTCCTTCGGGTTTCCCAGGGGATATCTGACCCGTGAGAAACGGCATTCCGGTTTCGCCACCGGGGATCTGGTCCAGGCGGTCGTTCCCTCCGGCAAGAAGGCCGGAACCCATGTCGGACGGGTGGCCGTCCGATCCTCCGGGAGCTTTAACATACAAACCGGATCCGGAGTCGTTCAGGGCATCTCCCACAAGTACTGCCGGCTCCTCCAAAGAGCCGACGGATACGGTTATCCACTCGAACGCAAAGGAGAAGGCGCATTCCTCCCCGGCGTAAACGCCGAGGTTTCCATTGCGCGCCAAGGATGAAAACAATCCCTGCCACGGAAGCCAAAAACAGGTTTGGAGAACATTTCAACCTTGCTGATAATGAATCGTTACTTATTGAAACGCGAGGTCTTCCAACCCATTTGGTGTTCAATGCCAAAATGGGCATCCGCCTTGTGCTGGGCGCGTTCGCCGATGGGGCCATCAGCCGGGCAGAGGCTATGGATCTCCTCGGTTTCGAATGGTACGGCGAACTTATTGATGCCATGAGGGAAAACGGGATCGATCGAGGTGATGCCGTTCTGGATACAAAAACCAGAGGAGAACTTGATCAAGCTATGCCCGTTATTGAAGAGGCCCTTTCCTGATGACCATGGCGATCAATATCGTGATCCCGGATGCTGGTCCGCTCATTTCCTTGGCAAAAGGCGGCCACTTGGATCTACTGCTTCTCTTCAAGCCGGAGGTCAGAATCCTCATCGCCGATGCGGTGGCCCACGAAGTGACTCGGTTTGCCGACAGGCATCCCGATGCGGCTGTCATTGCACGTTTTATCTCGGAGAATGCCCCACGGGTTCAGGTCGAAAAAACAGAACTTGGGACAACGCTCATTGCCGCAATGCAACTATGGGACACTTACCAAGGTGCACCCCCGGAGAAGAAAGCCATTCTGGAAAATGCTGTCGGATTAAAGCCGGAGAATCCTCCCAGAAACGGGGGTGAAGCCGCGATCCTTGGCCTAGCCCGCGAGATGACATATTCACACAAGGAGAACATCATTCTCGTTCTTTCCGAAGACCGCCGATTTCTCTCAGCAGCAATCGGTCTGACCCAAACGCATGTCCTTTCAACACGGGCTTTTCTTGAGGGGTTGTCGAGACTTGGGAAAATCTCTCTCGATGAAGTCTGGTCTGATATCGTGACCAACCGGGCAGGCGTCAACTCTGACTCTGTCGATGAACCGGCCCCTGACGAAGAAACCGATTGGCACTCCTCGATCAGCGAATTCGGAATGTGAGTGGAACTTTGTGTTGTTATCAACCACAAAATTCAGATACCCTAAGATTCTTTTCCCGTAGGGCTCATGGAGCGTCAAGGAATAACGAATGCCATGAGGAATTTCAGCGGTCGGCTCAACGCGCCGAGCCTCAATCTTGACCCAATATCCATGGTGTTGGTCTACGATCTGGCCGTCAAGAGCCAATAGGTTTTCAATACCCGGATCTTTATACATGTTGTATGAGATCACCTGCTGATAAATAAGACAAAAAGGGGGGGCCACTCAGCCCCCCTCCGGCACTTGAAAATCGTCGAGGGTTTTTGATGTTCGGGGGGACTGGACATCGTCACCGCATTCCGCTAGGATAGGGGTACGAAAAAATCCCTGACACCCGAGGATGCGATTTGATGCAAGAACGTCCCTCCATTTTCCACCCTGATACCTCGTCGAAGACGGAGTCTGCCGACTCCCGAGGGACCGATTCCGCACCTTCGAGGGCGCCCAACTCTTTCTTCGGATCCGGGGCTATACCGACACGCTCAGAAAGAATTCGAGAAACGTCTTTGTCGGTCTGACCGCCGCCTTGCGGGGAGAGCCCATCCTTCCCTCCTGTTTCTCCGGATAGTCCCCCTCTCCACTCCTCTCACACAGCGCCAA
>JAJZCZ010000134.1 GCA_021828805.1 Nitrospirota bacterium
AAGCCTTCCGCCTCGTCTCCCCTCCCGGTCTTCCCCCCTTTCTCCATGCCATTCACCACCCGCGAGCCATCTTCCCGGAGGAGCTGTGGGGGCAGGAAACGGCTGCAGGAGTCCTCCGAAAAAATCTTGGAGGTCTTCTCCAGGGCCTTCCCCCGCTTTCAACCCTGATTCACGGCCACCGGGGAACAGGCAAGACCTCCCTCGTCCTCTCCCTCTGGAACGAATGGAACCGCGACCCCGCCCGCCCCTCTCTCCGCCTCATCCAGGCCGACGTCACGGGAATCTCCTTCATCGCCCCGCTCGTTGACATCCTTTCTCTGCGCTCGGAGCCTTATCTCCTGCTTCTTGACGACCTGACCTTCTCTCCGAATGACTCAAACTTCAGACAGTTCAAGGCCTTTCTCGACGGGGGAGCCATGGCGCCCCCCGACAATCTGGGGCTCGTCGTCACCACGAATATCCGGAACCTCCTTCCCGAATCCCGCGCGGCCCGGGGAGACGCCCTCCATGAAGAAGAACAGACGGACGATACTCACGCCATCCGGGACCGCTTCGGCATCGTCCTCTCCTTCGACGAGCCCAGCGTGGAGATCTACCTGTTAATCGTCCTTCGCAAGGCCCGTCTTGCCAGTCTTCTCCCCCCGGACGCCGAGGAGGCGGCACTCCTTGCCCGCCTGGCCGACTGGCAGGAAAAGACAAAAGAGACCGCCGCTACCTCCCCGGACCCTGCCGTCCGGTTCCTGCTCGCCGCACTTGGCTACTCCCGGGCCCGGGGATCCCGTTCCGGACGGACCGCCCGACAGTTCGTCGACCTCGCGCTCCGGGGCCTCCTGAGCGACATCCCCGGGATGAACTCCCTCAACCGGTCATCGGAAAACGATAAATAAACAGCATCATTCTTCCCCCCTCCATTGATCTCTCGAGAGAAATCCAGTAGAATAGAAAGATTATTCGACCAGAACAGAGGGGGATTTATGCTGTCTCACGACCTTCCCATGGGGTTGACCTTCGACGATGTCATCCTCGTTCCCCGTTTTTCCGACTTCCTTCCCGCGGACACCGATACCAGCATCGTTCTCCAGGATGGAATCCGACTCAACATTCCGGTTCTTTCTGCGGCCATGGACACCGTCACGGAGGCAAGGCTCGCCATCGCCCTGGCCCGCGAGGGAGGCATGGGGGTCATCCACCGCGCGATCTCTCCCGAAGACCAGGCCCATGAGGTCGACAAGGTCAAGAAGTCCGAAGCCGGAATGATCACCGACCCCATCACCATCGGACCTGACGAGACGGTGGGGCGTGCCCTTGAGATCATGCAGACCTACCGCATCTCGGGGATCCCCGTGGTCAAGGACAAGAAGCTCAAGGGGATCGTCACCAACCGGGATCTCCGCTTCGAGACGATCCACACCCGGAAGGTCTCTGAGGTCATGACGTCGAAGAACCTGATCACCGCCCCTGTGGGAACGACCCTTGACGTGGCCAAGAAGCTCTTCCAGGAGCACCATATCGAGAAGCTCCCGGTCGTCAACGACAAGAACGAGCTCGACGGTCTGATCACCATCAAGGATATCGAAAAGAAGATCAAGTACCCCAATTCGGCCAAGGACACCCGGGGGCGGCTTCTCGTCGCCGCGGCCATCGGCGTCGGCGAACCGGCCCTCGAACGGGCCCGGCTCCTCGCCAAAGCCCAGGTCGACATGCTGGTCATCGACACGGCTCACGGCCATTCTGCCGGCGTCCTGCAGATGATCCGGGAGATCCGGAAAAATTATCCCGCGATTCCCGTAATGGCGGGGAATATCGCCACCGCCGAAGCAGCAGAATCCCTGATTGCTGCGGGAGCCAATCTCCTCAAGGTTGGCGTCGGCCCCGGATCCATCTGCACCACCCGCATCGTCGCGGGGGCGGGAGTCCCGCAGCTTACAGCCATCTCGGATGTATGGCAGGTCGCCCGGAAGGCGGGGGTCCCCGTGATCGCCGACGGAGGCATCAAATTCTCGGGGGATCTCGTCAAGGCCCTCGCCGCCGGAGCCTCCGCTGTCATGCTCGGATCCCTGCTCGCCGGTACAGAGGAGTCTCCCGGAGAAACCGTTCTCTTTCAGGGACGTTCCTATAAGACTTACCGGGGAATGGGGTCGATAGGTGCCATGGAGCGTGGGGGCGGAGACCGCTACAACCAGCCTTCCGGCTCCCGAAAATGGGTTCCCGAAGGGATCGAGGGCCGGGTCCCCCACAAAGGACGCCTCTCCGACATGGTCTACCAGCTTTCGGGCGGCCTTCGCTCCGGAATGGGATACTGCGGCTGCCGGACCGTCAAGGAGCTTCAGGAGAACAGCCGGTTCGTGAAGATCTCTCCGGCAGGACTCCGGGAGAGCCACGTCCACGACGTGATCATCACGAAAGAGGCTCCCAACTACCGTCGCGAATGGGACGACACGTGACCTTCTGTTCTCCTCGCTAGAAAGACTGACGACCGTGACCCCCTCCCCCGTCCTTATCCTCGACTTCGGATCCCAGCTGACTCAAAACATCGCCCGCCGGATCCGGGAGATGGAGATCTATTCGGAGATTCTCCCGGCGACCACCCCCCTCGCCGAGATCCGGCGACGCAAGCCTCTTGCACTGATCCTCTCAGGAGGGCCCTCCTCCGTCTACGAACAGGGCGCCCCCTCTCTCGACCGCGCGATGCTCGACCTTGGCCTTCCCATTCTCGGAGTCTGCTACGGAATGCAAATCCTTGCCCATGTGGCCGGCGGCAAGGTCGAACGGGCCAAGATCCGGGAATATGGAGTCCAGCCCTTCACTCCGGCCGCTGGAGTCTCCCCTCTCTGGGATCTTTTTCGCCCCGCCTCCCCGGTACTGATGAGCCACGGCGACAACATCATTGTTCCTCCTCCCGGCTTCACCGTCACCGGGTGTACCGAGACCACCCCGGTGGCGGCGATGGAAGACCGGAAAAAAGGAATCTATGGGGTCCAGTTCCACCCGGAGGTCACCCAGACGGTGGCCGGCGTCGATTTTCTTCGCCATTTCCTTCGGGATATCTGTGGAATTTCTAAAAACTGGACACTCAAGG
>JAJZCZ010000135.1 GCA_021828805.1 Nitrospirota bacterium
CATGACCAGGATCCTACCGGCATGATCGCCCTGACCGAGGATCAGCTCAGGGTCATCAGCTTCTTCCCCCAAGGGGTGAGAAAGTACTACGGAGCTCCGGAAGCCACATAAACGCTGCAAAAAATCATTCCGATGTTGCAAGGGGATAAAAATGCCTTGGAAAAATTTCGAGAAGTGACGAATGTCAGTGTGCGACGCGCAAAGCTGTCGCGATGATTGTTCAACATAAACAAGGAGTTAGGTTTATGAGCTGAACCCCGTCCTCCCTGACGGGTAGCCTACCTGCCCAGGCGCGACTGGTAACGGTCGGGTCTGAAGCGGCAGGGACAACGTACCCTCCCCTTCGGGGGCGGATCAACCCGCGAGGGAAGATCCGGGCCTGCCAGCATCAGGCGGACCGGGGACCAGGCTGGGGCGAAGGGGAAACACACGTGAACCTCCGTCTGAAGGGCCGTGAATCGTCGACAGGTCAAAGGATGCTGACAGACCTGACCCAAAACGGGATCCGATCGGTTGCTCTCCTACCTACTGGGAGCACAGGGACATCATGATCGGCGGTCTAAAGGAGGTCCCCTCCCGCCTCGTGTCATCGCGCCGGAACGCGGTAACTCCCATGGGATCCGGAACGAACCTTCTCCGGTAGGATCCCTGCAAGGGGGGACGACGTCCCAGGGGAGAAAGGATGTCCGAAAAAGCCAAGGCCCACCTGTAATGGGCGGGATACGGCGCGTCCGAATCTTTTGGACTATCGCCGGCTCGAAAGAGAGCCCACTTCGGACAAGTCATTCGTTGCGAAACGGTATGAAGAACTTCCAAACGGAGGAACAGCAATGGAGCGTTCCCAAAGAACGTGTGCACCTTCGGATCGCCCTCTCCCCCCTTGGGACTCGATCCAATGGAAGACATTGGAAGGAAAGGTCCGGAAGCTTCAGAATCGGATCGCAAAAGCCTTTCGGGAAGGGAGGATGAACAAAGTCAAAGCGCTCCAATACCTCCTGACCCGCTCGCTGGCCGCAAAAGCTCTGGCGGTCCGGCGTGTCACCACGAACCCCGGAAAGTCCACGCCGGGAGTCGACCGTATCGTCTGGAAGACTCCGCAACAAAAGAGGGACGCCCTGACGTTGTTGAAACGCAGGCACTACCATGCCCTGCCGCTTCGCCGCGTCTTCATTCCCAAAAAGAACGGCAAGCTCCGGCCGCTGGGCATCCCCACCATGAAAGACCGGGCGATGCAGGCGCTTCACCTCATGGCCCTCCTGCCAATCTCGGAGGAGACAGCGGACCTGAACTCTTATGGGTTCCGTCCCTACCGCTCCACAGCGGATGCGATCGAGGCGTGCTTCATTTACCTTTCACGCCGCTCGGCCCCGGAATGGGTGCTTGAGGGGGACATTACCGGATGTTTCGACAACATCAGCCATGACTGGCTTCTGCGTCATGTTCCACTCGACAAAAGAATGCTGGCACAGTGGCTGAAATCAGGGGTCATCGACCGTCGACGCCTCTTTCCAACCCAGGCCGGCACCCCCCAGGGCGGGATCGTCTCTGCGACGCTCTGCAACATGACTCTGGACGGGCTCGAAGGGACACTGAAAACGTTGTTTCCTCGAAACCGGGTCCACATGGTTCGATTCGCCGATGACTTCGTGATTACGGGAGACTCGAAAGAGCTCCTCGAAAACGAGGTCCGACCGGTGGTGGAAACCTTTCTCAAAGAAAGGGGTCTGGAACTCTCGAAAGAGAAGACCTCCATCACCCACATCACGGAAGGGGTCGATTTCCTGGGCCAACATCTCAGAAAGTATGGTCATCGGAAGCAGCTCCTGATAACCCCTGCGCGCAAGAATACGCAGGCCTTTCTGACTAAGGTCCGGAACAGTGTCCGATCATGCAAAGCGGCTCCCCAGGAAAAACTCATCGCGACCCTCAATCCGGTCGTGCGGGGATGGGCCTTGTTTCACAGGCACTGTGTCGCCGCGCAGGTCTACAAATGGGTCGATGCGCAACTGTTTCACTACGTCTGGCACTGGGCACGACGACGTCATCCCGACAAGAGGTGCGATTGGACCACAAGACGCTACTTCCGGACTCTCGGAAAACGCGACTGGGTCTTTATGCCTCCCGGGAAAGAGAGCGAGCCGCTCTTTTCGGCCAGCTCCGTTCCCATCGCCCGGCATGTGAAGATCAAACAGCATGCCCGCCCGTTCCATCCGGAGTGGGATCCCTATCTGGCGGCCCGAAAACTGGCCGCCAAAGCCCGGAATGCGCTGAAAGCATTCTGGTCGATCCTCTCCTAAAGCCAGACGTCTCGTGGTGAGAAGACTGGCTGTGGGACATCAACCATGGCTTCGAGTGGCCCGAGCCGCCTGTAGGGAAACTTGCTCGGGCGGTTCCGAGGGGGGTTGGGCCTCGAAAGAGGCCCCGCCTACCCGACTACAAGAAAATGACTTGCCTATTTGATCCCTGTTCTATCGCGGGATTGAGGTAACGGCACGATGAATCCGGAATAAAGGGAGAGAGGTCGAGAAAGGTCGAGCCTGGAAAAGGAGATCAGGGAAGAAAATACTTTAAGTGGCTTGTGTTAAGAGCAGAAAAAATTAGGAGAAGTCAAATTTCGAGTTGCGAAAGGGTGAGCGACAAATTTTAGGACTTTGACTTGTCGTCTTAAGCGATTGTTTTTGTTGCATTATGTTGCATATTTCCATTCAGGCTGCCCATCGGCTGGCTTTACGTTCCCAGAACGACTCGTAGCGTCCGCTCTTGATCGTGCACCGCAGGGCCAGGATGGCGTTGGCTCCGGCGACGCTCCAATGCATGCCCGACTTTTTGAGGCGGCCCCCGACGATCGACTTGCAACCCGCCTCGACGACGCCACTTGAGGTACAGAGCCCCCGGGCCCGGAACTCCGGGTAGCGCATTCGCTCCCGGTTGTTCTGAAAATAAGTCCGACATTGCTCCGCTTCCGGGAAGCGGGAGGCATAGATTCCGATCTCCTTGAGCAGATCGTCCATCCGACCTTCATCGAGCTCC
>JAJZCZ010000136.1 GCA_021828805.1 Nitrospirota bacterium
CGAGAGAAAGAACGAGGCAACGACCTTGAAAACGACAGACGTTTTTTCGACATTCGCCATGGGGGATCCCCTCACTCTGAGGTTTACTGACCCGAGATTTCTTGCCGAACACAAATATATTGTATCACATCACAATCAAGAAGTCAACCTATGACTTCGGAAAGTGGAATACGCAGGCAAGGGTTCACGAATCCTTGCAAACCTTGCACCGAACGAGGAGAACCGCATCGCACAGACAGGGAGGATCTCCGCAGGATGGACAGCGATAGCCAAGTTTTTGGCTTTCCTCTTTCCAGTACTCCGGAAATTCCCGAACCGCCTCGAACCCGTATCTCGCAGCAATTCCAGCAATTTCCGGCCGGCTTGCCCCCCTTTTTTTCCACCCGAGCATCAGGACGGTTTCGTACGATTTCCGGTCCAGTTCGTCCAGGAGAACTCCCATCAGTCCGTAGCCAACGCCCGAGCCGCTATAGAGACTGTCAACAGCGATGGATCCCACGATGCCGATCATGCGGGAAGCGTGGATTCGCCGAGAAAGAGCTTCAAAAACTTTCGGAAGATTCGTTCGGAAATCTTCCGAAGAAAGCGTTTTTCCTGTGACGAATCCGATGGCTTTTTTCTCCGAGACCGCTTCGTAGACAAGACGGTCGGGATCGGTAAAATCCTCGACCCTGATGTAGGAATCCCCCAGTTGCTTCTCCGCGATCGAAAGGAGTGCGGGGATCCTTTCCTTTGCGACGGGGCCGAATTGGATCAATTCGAAAGATTCCGGTAGTGGGCGACCACCTTGACGAGCATCGCTGCGGATTCCTCCGCAAAAGCTTCCTGACGTTCGTAAACGTTATCGGGAATCTTGCACGGGTCTGCTTCGTCCCAACATTGCGTCTCGATCCACCGCTCCGGGTCTCGCCCCGTCTTGATCCACCACAGATAGGCTTCCCTCAGATCGTCGATCATGTCCTTCCTCGAAAGGTAGTAAGCGATATCTTCTTCCGTGGCGGGATCTCCGGTTTCGTAGGATGCGCCGGCTCTTTCTCCGACAATCTCTTTGGGGAGAGCAATCCTCCCTGAAACGAGATATCCGTCCGTATGCCAATCCTCCTGGACCCATGCGTCCAGCTCCCCGAAAACGGCATAAAGAATGCGGGAAGAAGGATCGTGATACCCCGGGCTCAGACGGGTTCGGACAATATGATACCGATGTCGGGGAACCAACCGATACCGAAGCCACCACAAAGGGCCAGGCTCCCGGAAATTCTTCCAGGCATCGACGATCCCGGACAGAATGGGATGCCGCTTTCTGAACTCCTCATGAGCCCGACAAGACTTTTCGAATTCCGACAAAAGATCAGTGGTGGAACAAGCGATGGGAACCATTGGGATTGTCTCCTTTTTTTAGTTACGGGGGGGGATTTTATATCAAAGCTGGCAAATCGATATCAGCTCTTTACAGATAGGTTGGGGGAAAGTTCCGCCCCGAAGGGCGGCGATTCTCCTCCTGTGAGTCGTCCAGATTGCCGGTTCAGATCGAACGCCAACAAGCATCTGACTTTCGCTGAACCGTGTCTCCTCTGGCTTTAGTCCAGAGAATTTCGCGAGCTTGTTTCCCAACGACATGTTACATTCCCGGAGACGAAGTCTCCGCTCCCTGGTCGGGATCTTCGGACGGGGCTTCATCCTCTGCGCGCATTGGAGACCCCGGCGTTCAGGCCGGGGAGGAATGCGCTTTCTCCTTGTCGGGTTGACAAAATTAAAATTCAAGTTTAGAATACAACTTATGAAAATAGCGGTCAACCTCAAACTGAAACCGACTGAAGAACAGACGAAGATCCTCTTTGAGACGCTGGAGTCTTGCAATAATCTTTGCAACGATCTGTCCCGATTTGCTTTCGAGACGAAAAATTTCAATCAGTTCTCTCTCCATAAAGCCAAATACCACGAAACAAGGGAGTCTTCCGAACTTTCCTCTCAAATGGTCGTCCGGTGCATTGCCAAGGTTTCCGATTCTTACCGGGCGGATCGAACCACCATCCATGTTTTTCGTAAGTGGGCGGCGCAACCCTATGACGACCGGATTTTTTCCTTCAAGGAGGGAGACCAAATCAGTCTTTGGACTCTTTCCGGTCGAATGAAAATCCCATTTGTCTGCGGAGAGCATCAACGGAAATATCTCCGTTTCCGAAAAGGGGAAGTCGATCTTGTCTACAGCAAGCACAGCAAAAAATGGTTCGTCAATATTGTTTGCGACATTCCGGAGCAGGATCCGGAGTTTTCGGAAAAGGTTCTCGGGGTGGATTTCGGACTCGTCAACATCGCCACCGATTCCGATGGGGAAGTCTTCTCCGGCTCTTCTGTCGAAAACAAAAGGATCTGGTATCAGGAAAGAAGAAAACGCCTTCAGAAGAAAAAGACGAAGGCCAGCAAACGGAGATTGAAAAAGATCTCCGGAAAACAACATCGTTTTCAGACATGGGTCAACCACAACATATCCAAACAACTTGTTTCCAAGGCCAAACGCACTCGATCCGGAATTGCCATCGAAGACCTCAATGGCATCCGAAAAGAGGTTACGGCCCGAAAAAGCCAACGAAACAGGTTGCACAACTGGTCCTTCGGTCAACTCCGCTCCTTTGTGTCCTACAAGTCCCTGATGGAAGGCGTCGAACTTTTTGTTGTCGATCCCCGGAATACGTCCCGGACCTGTCCGGAATGCGGCTGTGTGGACAAAAAGAACCGGAAATCCCAGGACCGGTTCTCCTGTATTGCCTGCGGCTATTCCGCCCTCGCGGACTATGTCGGCGCTCGAAACATCGCAAAGGTCGCTGTAAACCGGCCTGAGTTCTCAGCCCGTCGAAAGACGGGTTAGGGAAAAGCTCCGACCTTCAGGTCGGGGTTGTTTACGATGGACCCTCCCTTTGGATTTAAGGATGAAACCCCACCGTTTCCGAGGGGTTGTCGAATTCAATTCCGCTCTCTTCAAGAACCTTGTTCCATTTTTTAAGGATCTTCTCGGGAATGCTCTCGAACC
>JAJZCZ010000137.1 GCA_021828805.1 Nitrospirota bacterium
CGATCTTGAGGGCGATAATTTCACGCACTGATGTACGGTAGTGATGTGCCAGGCGGTAGAGGGAGTCTCCCGGACGAATCCGGTGATCAAGCCAGGCTCGGGAGCCCTTCCCGGAGAGGGAGTGCGAGTTGCTGGCCACACGTTCGGTATGGCGGAAGTTCCGGCGATGCTCCCCCCGGGGAATCACAAGTTTTTGATGCAGTCTGAGCCGCCGGCTTTCGAGATTGTTAGCCGTCATAAGATCTGAGACTGATGTATGAAAACGATGGGCAATGATCCAGAGAGAATCCCCTGACTCGACCCGATAGACCGGAACATCCGGGTTAATTCCACTCGCGGGAATAGCAGCGAGGCGGGAAGAGAGGTCCGAGGGGAAGGTCGCCGGAATATTGACCGATACCTCGGTGAGCCTCGGGGGCGTAGCCCAACGAATAAACTGGGGATTCAGGGCGAGAAATTCGGGAACAGACATGTTCATCGCCCGTGAAAGACGCCGGATCTCGACAGAGTGGTGAAGGACCTCCTGGCGAAGAGCCACGGGGCTGTGATACTCAAGGTCGGTAAATCCATACTTGGCGGGATCCTTGGCAATCCGCAGTGCTGCAATAAACTTGGGAACGTAGTTGCGGGTTTCCCGGGAAACGGCGTGCGTCTGACGGATCTTCCAGTAATTCTTGGTCCCGGTACGCGCGACCGCGTTGGCAACACGCCCCTCTCCGGCATTATAGGCTGCCAGAGCCAGAGCCCAGGAGCCGAACTCATCATGAAGGTCCTTGAGGTACAAGGCTGCTGAGCGGGTCGCCAGGACGGGATCACGTCTCTGGTCGATCCACCAGTTTACGCGAAGACCATACTTGACTCCTGTCCCCCGCATGAATTGCCACAGCCCTGCGGCGCCCGAGTGGGAATAAGCTCTGGAGTTGAAACCGCTTTCAATGAGTGCGAGATAGGCCAGGTCCTCCGGCAACCCCTCCTGGCGAAAAACAGCTTGAATCGCAGGAAGAAACTCATGGGATCGCTCCAGCCATTTTTTGAATTCACGGTGCTGGGCATACTCAAAAAAATCGATAGAGATCTGAATACTCGGATCGTCCGGAACGTTTTTGAAGAGCTCGTCCTGAGATGAAGGTGTCGGGACCGCGGACACAGTGGCCGGTGCAGAAGCGACAGGAGTCGCAGAGGAATTCGGTGCAATGCGCGGAGGGTCGTGACGAAAGAAAAGACGGGAAAGAAGGGGGAGACGGCTACCATTCTGAGCGTTTGCGGCAGAGGGTGACAGGGAAGAGCCTGCCCCAGAACCCGTGGAACAGGAGGCCAAAAGAAGCAGGGTGAGAGACCCCAACCCCAAAAGCCATCGACTTTGTTTCCGCCCCATCAAATTTTCCCTCCGCACGAGAACCCCGAGATTGACTTTCAACAGACTCCAGGAAGCTGTCCTCAAAGGGAGCGTGAGTTCTCCCACTCGATTGGGAAGCCTTCACCCCATCAGCGAAGACTTTTTCGTCTTTCCGCATGGAATGGAGTTTCCCGGGATGGAGTTTACACAAGTCTAAAGGGAAGATCAAGAAAAAAATGTTCGCTCATCTTCCCTTCACTGAATTCCGGAGAGAAACTCCCTGACTCGTCAAGACAAAGTAAATAAACGATTGTCCAGCAATGCTCTCCCGGCTGAGATTTCATGAAAAATCGGACGACTGCAGCGCCTCCGGGAAGAACCTGTCGTCTCTTTCTGAAAACATGTCGCATGTATGTCGGGGAGAAAGCGCTGATCTTGACGCCATTGTTATCCAGCCACTTGTCCTGAAGGGCTCCGGAAGGATAGACTCAAGACACATGAGATTGAAATACACATAGAAGGAATCCGAGGGTACCTCCGGTCAGCCCCGCACACGATGAAGCACCTCACCGCCCAAGTAAGGACACCACGTTCTCTATGATGGACAATGCCAGCCCCGAGACTCCCATTGACGACAAATGACGATACCATTCTAGAGATTTCCCTCTCGGAAGCCCTCGATACCCATCCACTGACGCGAGAGCTTTCCCAGGAGCACAAAGCGCACTTGGGGACTTTTTCAAAGATCCGTCGCCACCGCTCCAGCCACCGTATTGTCGAAGCCAACGAGGAAGGGTCTGAGCTTTTTCTCCTTCTCTCAGGATCTGTCAAGGTGTGCGCAGAAGACTCGGCGGGGCGGGAGATCACCCTGGCGGTTCTCTATCCCGGGGACTTTTTTGGAGAGGTCTCGCTATGGGACAATAGGGGAAGAACAGCGACGGTGGAGACACTTGAACCCTCCCTTGTCATCTCTCTTCCAGGCCCGCCTCTCCTTGACCTCATGAGAGAATCGCCTGATATCGCTTTTCGCCTCCTGACGACGCTCTCGAGCAGACTGAGGGAGACCGATGCGAAGCTCATGCATATGGCCTATGGAGACTCCTACCAGAAAGTCGCCCGGGTCCTCCTTGAAATCTATGCAAAGGAAGGGGATATGGCAGAGGGGATTCCCTACATTCCCGACCGCTTCACCCGCCAGGAACTCGCCTCTCTTGCAGGGGTCACACGGGAAACGGTCTCGCGATCGTTGGGCGCCTTCGCGATGGCAGGAGTGATACGAATCGCAAAAGACCGTATCATCATCCTTAGCCTCGACAGACTCAAAAAGGAAGGCCAGGCGCGATAGTTCAAACGGTCCTTCCTATCAACATACTTTTTATTTAAAAGGAGACAGCATGACTGGACAAAGTGGATCTGGCTCTTGGAATGCCATGGACTATATCGTCATCGGAGGGGTGCTTCTGGCTTTTGTCATAGGTGGGACGGCGATGATCCGTGCCATCATGGCCGCAAACAAGATCAACCCGAAATAAAATAAGGGCCGTTCGGCCCACTCCTTTCCCTCATGCGTTGAAAGCTACGCACGAGGGAGAGATCGGA
>JAJZCZ010000035.1 GCA_021828805.1 Nitrospirota bacterium
CCGGTCAAGAAACTGTCGACGGATTTCCTTCTTGGCGGACTTTCGCCGACCATCCATCTGATCCGAAATCTCCCGGATTTTGGAGAGGAGATCGAGAAGGATCACTCGCAGGGATTCGCCTTCCCGTTGCCGGGAGAGAATCAGTGCATCAAGGGTCCGGGAAAAATGATCGAGGGAGGCCGCTTCATCAAGAGTTGGGGTTTCCTGGAAGCCGTCGGTGGAGAGGACGGAGAGGATATGCTCAAGCCGGACGTCATCCTTGAGTCCAAGGTGCTGGGAAAGAAGTGTCAGATTTCCGTAGGCTTTGATTCCTTTCTCCAAAAAGGAGTTCAGCCGTCGTCCGGACCCGTCTATCCGGGAGATCGTTACATCAAGGCGCCCCCGGGAAAGCTTCTGGGTCAGGAGCTTTCTCATGGAGGGCTCGATGCCTTCCCATTCAGAGGGAATCCGGAAGACTGTTTCGAGGGATCGGTGATTCCAGGAACGGATCTGGATCCGGTATCCCGATGGCAAAGTGGCATCGGCAAAACCGGTCATGCTGGAGACCAGGACAGCAGGGGGGGCCGGTTGCGATCGGCTCAATGGCTCTCTCCTGAGGGGGGTGGAAAGATCATTCGGTTGAGATCTCCTGCTCCATTTGCTGGGACTCAGGAACAATGCGGACAAAGCGTTTAGCCATATCGGACGTTCGGATCGAACGGATCCATTCTGCCTCATCCGCTTGCCCCGAATGGCGAAGCTCATTTTCGTATTCCCCGAGGAGACGTCCCACCGCTTCCGTATCGGCCGGAAGAAGGGCAGAGAGGACAACTTTGGCCCCCTTGGCAATACGTCTCCGGATCGCTTCCCGGTCAAAACCGAACTCAGGCTGGGGCATAAGATAGACCGAGCCTCCGGTCATTCCAGCACAGATCCAGGGACCCGGATCGCCAAGCACGACGGCCTTCCCGTTTGTCATGTACTCGAAGGCAAATCCCTTCATGTTGGCCCGGAGACCCAGATGACCTACCCCGTCGTCGACCGGACCTGTGATGCGTCCGCCGATGACGACGTCCGCTCCCGAGAGGCGGATGCAGGCTCTGGAATCGCAATTTCCCTGTACCAGAAAGAGCCCTCCCTGAGCACCATAGCCCAAGGATTTTCCTACGGAGCCATCGACAAAGACGCCCTCCTGATTCCGGGCCTTCATCACAACAATTCGCCCTCCGATGGCACTCTTTCCCACCCCGTCCTGGGCTCCACCCGTAACGTGGAGGGTCATGTTCTCCCGAAGGAAGGCTCCCATGCCGTTTCCGGCAATGGAACCGCTCCCCAGACGTATATCAATGGGAGGATGGGAGGGAAACTCCCGGGTCAGAACACCTGAAAGATGGGTCCCGATATTCCGGTCCTGCGAGTTGACCGAATTGACAGACAAGGAAACCGTCATCGGATGTTTTTTCAGCTCCCGCAGGACCTCTTCGGTGATCTTCTCCGTCATGGTCACATCCGGAGTGCCGCCGATACCGCAGATTCCTTCGACATCGAGTCCATAGGGAAGGGGGTTGAGAAGTGATGTCAGGTCAAGCTTGTCGGCATGGCGCATCTGAGCCAGATATCCGGTATTACCCACGATGGATTGGGCATTGGAGACACCAAGCCCCGCCAGAATCTTTTTAAAATCCTCTCCCATCGCCCGGAAGAAGTGCACGAGCTGACGAACAGCAAAGTCATAGTCCCGTGGAACAAAGCGCTTTAGACCATGCTTTCTGGCATCCTCTTCATTTTCGATCTGAGTGGCGATGCCCACGTGGCAGGTATCGGTCTGGCATTCCCGGCAGATGGTGCATCCGATCGCCACCATCGGGAGGGTGGCAAATCCCACCCGGTTGGCCCCCAGACACATGAGTTTGACAACGTCAATGGAGGATTTGAGACCGCCGTCCCCCCACACCTCCACCTGATCCCGAAGTCCCGCGGACAGGAGGGCCCGATGCACTTCGGAAACACCGATTTCCACTGGAAGTCCAACATGCTTGAGAGCGTGAAGCCGGGCGGCTCCTGTCCCTCCATCATAGCCACTGACAGTAATGATGTCGGCCCCGGCCTTGGCAATTCCGATGCCGATCGTTCCGACGCCCGGGATGACCGGGATTTTGACGATAATCCTGGCGCGAGGATTGGCGCTTTTCAGTTCCGCCACAAGCTGGGCAAGGTCCTCGATCGAGTAAAGATCGTGGTTATTCGAGGGAGAGATAAGATCGACTCCCTGATTGGCACGCCGGGCTCGGGCAATTTTATGGGACACCTTGCGGCCGGGAAGGTGTCCTCCCTCGCCGGGCTTTGCTCCCTGACCAATCTTGATCTCAAGGAGTCCCGAAGAGTTGAGAAGACGGATATTGACACCGAAGCGTCCCGAGGCAATCTGCTGCCCCCGGCTCTTCGGATACTTGCCGATCATGTCGCCTATTTCGCCGCCCTCTCCGTTTAAGGAGAGGATTCCCAGCTGCTCGCAGGCTTCAGCATAGGCCCGATAGGCGACCTCTCCCTGGGAGCCGAAGCTCATGGAGCTGATAACGAAGGGGTAGTTCTGGTTGAGAATCGAGACATCGACCTGCTCTGTCGGCAGCGGAGAGCCATGGGGGACAAGGTCGAGAAGATGGCGGATTGAAATGGGGTTTTCGGTTTCAATTCCGGAAAGCTTCTCCTGATACTTTTCGTAGGGTTCGTTGGAGTTCGCTACATCGAGCGCCAGCTTCCAGACCTTCGGATAGAGATGGAAGACCCTGGCGGGCTTGTCTGTCTTCTGCTCCTGAAAAAAGGGGGCCCGGGCTCGCGCTTCGCCCTGAAGTCTCGACCACGATAAACCGGATTTTTCGCTGGTAAAAAAGTTCGGGGTGGTGAATAGCTCCGCCAGATCGACCGACAGTCCGATCGAGCTCATGAGACGGCCATATCCGCGCATCTCATGAATGCCCATGGTGGAGATAATCTTTTCGATTCCCTTGTGAATGGAGGTGACCGTCCGGTCAATGCGGGCTGTGGCTTCCTCAAGAGAGTAGGCGGCCGCTCCTTTTTCAGGAACGATAACCGACTCAAGCATCAGGAAGGGGCACATGGCATCGGCCCCCATGGAGAAGTAGAAGATGAGGTCATGAAGATTCCGGAGAGCGCCGCTGTGAACAACCAGAGAGAGCAACCGGCGCAGATTGGGCGAGCCGGCCGGGACGGGGGCCCGTCTCAGGGCCCGGTCAATGGCGGCAACTGTCAGAGCCGGCTCGATCCAGATTCTTCCAGGAAGAAGAGAACGGCTATCGTCAACAATCAGAATCTCTGTTCCGGAAAGGGCTGCCGAGACTGCCTCACTGGCAAGGCGGGCCAGGGCATCGGGAAGAGCTTCGTGATCCTCCATTGTGGAGTCCAGAACGCGAATGGCCTCCCGGGGAAAATAGCGGGGGAGATCTTCAAGAAGATAGGTTCCATGATTCTTGGCCAGCGTCCGATACTCGTCGATGGGAAGGGGGTTCCCGAAAACATGGCCTCCCAGAAGAATCGGGAGGGAGATATCGAGTCCCTTGGGTACCCGGACCGTCTCTGAAAAATAAGGCCGCGGTCCCAGAACAATCCGGGGAGAAAAGTGTTCGGATTCCCGCTCGCGATCGATTGCCGGATTCGTAACAACCGCCACGCTCTCTTTAAAAAAGTCCGGGATGTTCTGTCGCTCGTTCGAAAGGGGCGCCAGAGGGCCGTCAAACCCCAAAGAACTGACGGGGTCGACTCCGAGGGCAGCCATACCCGAGAGGAGCTCGATGTCCTCGGCAGAAAACCCGAAGGGGTTCCAGAGGGTCTGGGGACGCCGACCCGCATGGGAAAGTGGCTCGGGAAGAGAAAGAAGTTCTGAGACGGAGACGTCTTTTTCGTTTGTCTGGTGCTGTGTACGGTTGATAGACGGCGCCACCCGGGCATTGAAACGGTCGAAGAGCGTCTTTTGGATTTCCGGATATTCGAGGGTTTTTGGCCCATCAGAGGAAAGAATGATGGCCATTTTTTCCCCGGGAGAAAAGGGACGGGGCTCCGAGACCAGGTCATTGGCTCGAACAATTCCGCGCTCGGAGGAGAAAAAGAGCGTGCGTGCGGTCTCAAAGCGCCAGAGGGGGCGAAGACCCAGGGCGTCGACCGAGAAAACGGCTTCGTTCCCGTAACGGGCGATGATGGCAGCCGGCCCCTGGGCCAGAGGCCCCAGGAATCGACGGTAAAGAAAGTACATGGCCCGTCGTTCCGGATCGAGGGAAGAGATGATGTGGGTCACCGGAGGAAAGAGGATCTCCATCGCTTCGATCAGGGAAAAGCCGAACTGGACCATGAGACCCTCGACGGTTCTGTCGAGGTCCTGGGAATCGCTTCCGCTGGCTACCGGGGGAATCCCGAGCATGGCCGATTCCCGGCGCAGCTTGTCGATTGTATTGATTTCTCCGTTGTGGCCAAGAACAGAAAAAGGCTGAACTCTTTCCGTCACCGAAAGGGTGTTTGTCGAGTAGCGGCTGTGTCCCAGTACAAGGGAAGCACCACACTGGGGGTCCTGGAAGTCCAGGAAATAGTCCGAAAGGATAAAGCTTGTCCCTTTGACCTTGTATACGACGACGGCCGGGGAGAGCGAGGCGACATGGAGAACTCCATCTCGCTCGAGGCGGGTGCGGGCCCAGAAGGTGACATGCAGGGGATCGGAACCCTCCGGACAAAGCAGTGCCACCTGCCAGAAATGTGGGTGGTTGTCGGAAAAGGGGGTGACCCGGCGGGGAAGGGTTTGGCCTCGACGCACCATGAGAACCTCGAATCCCTCGTCGGCCAGAAGTCGGCGAAGAGTAGAGGCCTCGCTGTCGGGATGATCGCCTCTCAGATAAAGATGGGCGGCGACAAAGCGGGGGCTGTCGACGGCTCCAGGATCCACGCCTTCCTTGACAAGCCAGCGCCGCCAAAGAGGTTTGGGGATATCCATCTGAATCCCCGTCCCGTCTCCCTCGTTCCGGATCTGTCCGGCACGATGTTCCATCTTCTGCAGGGCTTCGAGAGCTTCATGGACGATCCGGTGGGAGGCCCGGCCGTCCTTGGAAAGAACCGCGACAACCGCACAGCTGTCTCTCTCCTGATCGGCGAAGGACCCAGAGAGGCTGGGAATATCCCTGGGGGGAAGGGGGACGGGACGGCCAGTGTTCTCAAGAGGAAGTTCTGAGCCGGTCATCGTTCGCTCCCGTCTGTTGGCAGAGCGACTTTATCAAGGCCCGGAAAGGGGCAAGGAGAAAAGAAAGAGGAAGGGATAACAATCATTGTAGTATTCTGGTCCTGTTCAAGGATCGGTAAAGAGATCCGAAATATGGGCTGTGACAAGGGAGGGAAAGGGCCTGGTCACGTGAGGTCTGCAAAAATTATCGGTCCGTCGCTCACGCAAAAGAGGGTGTTCGTCGCGAAACCGTCTTGAAATTATAGCCGATGAGTTTTTTAGATCGCAACCATAACCAGATCTGGAAAGGGGCCCTTCTCCTCCGCGGGTCCTCGATTTCCCCAAAAATATTCCCTCTTCATTTTTCAGGAGAAGTTTTGCGCGATATTGACCTGATAAGACCTCGAAGAGGGTATAATGACTTTTAAAGGAATTTCGGGAAACAACTAGAAATGAAGTATTGAGGATTATTTATGTCTGAGTCAAGGAGCATTCCCTCTCTTTTTCTGAGTGGAGAGCACCGGCAAAACTCCCTGATTTTTACAGAGCGGCTTCTTCGTTCAATGGCTCGGGAAAAGACGACTCTCCTTATCTTTTTTGAGACCCATATTCACCTTGTCTATACCTCGATGGTTCTTGCTGTTGATCGGGAGCACAACTCTCTTCTCCTCGACCCGCTCAACCCGGAAGAGGGAAATGCCCATCTTGTGCAAGGACGCTCCCTCATTCTGTACGGAAAAAGCACTGGTATTGAAACGGGATTCAGGGCTCGAATTCAAAAACTGACAGAAATTTCTTCAGGACAGGTACTCCAGCTTGAGTTCCCTCATGAAACCTATCACTGTCAGAGACGGGAAGCCTTGCGCGTTGGACTCCCTTCTGACCTCCCCCCGATCAGGATTTCGACGCGCAATGGCCATCAGGAGCTTGCCCGTCTCGCCGATCTTGGAGCCAAAGGATTGCGCCTTCTCGTTGATGCCAAAGATGAGAAAGGACTTCCCCAGCCGTTTTTCCATGAAGATCATGTCGTCCTGCTCCCCCGGATTGATTTCGGCCAATTCTCCCTGCCGGCGATGACTGCTAAAATTGTCCATATAGAACCGGCCGGCTTTGAGGCAGGACTCCCGCTTCTCTCTCTGGGGCTCCAATTTCTCGATATGCCCGAGGAAGTTTCTGAACCTCTTGCCACCTATATCATGAAGAGGGACTTCGAACGCCTGATTTCAGCCCGGGACGATCACCTCGCCTGAGGCAAAGCCGCTTGGCGGCTTTGGTCGATTACCGGAACTTCCTTCGGATATAATAATCGGGAATAAACATAAGACCGCTTTCTTCACTAACCCCAGAGGATAGTCATCCATGGCATCAAAAAAAGGTGTGGCACTCGTCAAGACGAAGACGGTCAACGAGGGAAAAAACGGTCCGTCACTCTTCTTGACTCTGACCTTCCGCGGAGAGAGCAAAGACGATCCTCCGGTCGATCTTCAGGCCCGGCTCTGGGAAAATGTTGCCCATGTGGAAGGGGGAATCCGAACGGGTGAGCTCGTCATGGCGGAAGGCCAGCTGATCAACTACAACAACGAGACACAGCTGAAGCTGTCGCGCATCGACCCTCTGAAAGCTACCCGAGAAGAGATCGAGTCCTTTATTCCCCGCAGCAGGGTCGAATCCGGAAAAGGGATGGAGAGACTCAATGCATACATGGACTCCCTCGCCGATCCTCACCTGCGAGCCTTTGGTCAGGCAATCGTCTCCGATCACGAGGTGAAAGAGCTTTTTCCCCGGGCTCCTGCCGCCAAAAGAAATCACCATGCCATGGTGGGAGGTCTCCTTGAGCACACTCTTGAGTGTCTGGCTATGGGAGACGCCATCGCCCCCATCCTGGCATTAGACCGTGATCTCCTTCTTTTGGGACTCTTTCTCCACGACATCGGGAAGTGCTGGGAAATTTCCTCTGCTGCTGGTTTTTCCTATACCGATGAAGGTCGTCTTGTGGGCCATATGGCTCTGGGCGTGGAAAAGTGCACGCAGGTGGCCAAACGTTGTCCCGGATTCCCGGAGCGTCTCCTCCGCCTGCTTCATCATTTCATCCTGGCCCACCATGGGGAGCTCGAATACGGCTCGCCGATCCTTCCTGCCACCCCCGAAGCCATGGCCGTGCATATGATCGACAACCTGTCCGGTCAGGTTTTTGCCATGCGCCAGGTGGTGGCCGGGGTTGACGGATGGGGATACGAAAAGAACCGCGGGGCTTTCATCTATAAAGGAGGATCGGATCCATCGAAGGTCGACCAGACCCCGATGGGTGAGGGGATGCGGAAGGTCTTTGATCCGTGACTTCCCCGTCACTTTCTTCAGCCCTCCTCTCTGACCTTCAAAGGCTTCTTGGAGCAGAGAAGGTCCTTTCGGAAGAGGTGGACCGGAAGGCCTACTCCTATGATGCCGGTATCCACCGGATCGACCCTGGGGCAGTTGTCCTGCCGGAGTCTCCTGACGATCTGGAGCGCTTGCTTTCTTTTGCTGCCAGCCATGGAGTTCCACTGACCGCCCGTTCGGCCGGAACCAACCTCACCGGTGCCGCTATCGGTCCAGGAATCTCCGTAGCCTTTACCCGTATGAACAGGATCGACCTGTCGGGGCTCGAGGAAGGATGGGTTGAAGCCGGTCCCGGAGTCATCTTAAAAGAACTTACCGATGTTCTTGCTCGTCAGGGGTACTTTTTTCCTCCCGACCCCTCTTCGGCCCAGGCCTGCCAGATCGGCGGCATGATCGGGACAAATGCCGCCGGAGCTCATGCCCTCAAATACGGGGCCACCAAAGAAAACATCCACGAGATTACCTTTATGGACCGGGAAGGCCGGGCGGCCGCTGTCCGTCCCGTTCCCTACCGTAGCTGGGAGGAGGTGGCGACCCGACTCTCCCACCCGGCCATGCAGGAGGTCGCGCGAAGACTTCCCCGCTGGCTACCGGCTCTTCTTCCCCGGCTCCCCCGGGTTACGAAGAACTCTTCAGGCTACAACCTCTTCGATATGGCCAGGGAGTATGAACGGGGACAGAAAGGGCAGGGAGGCACATTTGATCCGGTCCGGCTTCTGGTTGGCTCTGAAGGGACCCTGGGCTTCACCCTGTCCGCCAAGCTCCGGATCCTCCCGCTGCCCCGCCGACGGATTACGGTTCTGGCTTACTTCATGACTCTTTCGGATCTGGGGGCTGCCGTCGGAGAAATTCTTCCGCTGGGACCTTCAGCTCTCGAGATGATGGATCGGGCCACTCTTGACCTGATTGGCCGCGATCGCTTCGGTATTCCCCGGGATGCCGACTCCCTTCTTCTGATCGAGTTTGACTCAGAGCCTCAGGAGGAGCTTCTCCTTCAAACTCTCACGCTCCTTAAGCGCTTTTCTTCTCCGGTGGCCCCACAGGTGGCGACCGACCCCGACCACCAGAAGGCTCTGTGGCGAGCCCGGCATGCTCTTTTTCCCACCCTTTACCGCTATGACGGAGTACACCGTCCCATCAACTTTGCCGACGATGTGGCCGTTCCTGTCGAGCGCCTCCCTGAACTTCTGGGATTTCTCAGAGACTATTTCCGGGAAGAGGCCGTCGCCGTGGCGGTCTATGGCCACATTGGCAACGGAAATGCCCACATCAATCCCCTGCTTGATGTTCGTGAGACGGGAACCATGGAGAGACTTCTTTCCATCAGCCGTACGATCCACCACACCGCCATCGAGCGCTTCGGCGGAGTGCCCTGCGGAGAACACGGAGAGGGACGGGTCCGGGCAGAATTTCTCCCTCTTGTCTATGGACAGGAGATTTACGACATCTTCCGGGAGGTCAAGCACCTTTTTGACCCGCAGGGAATTCTTGCCCCTGGAGTCAAGATCTCGGAAACCTCTTTTCTCGAAAACCTCGATCTCGACAGAGTGGCCCGGCCCTGCGCCACCTGCGGAAAATGCAACACCGTCTGCCCCTCCTTTGACGTTCTCAGAACGGAGTCCCAGGGGGCCCGTGGGTGGTACCAGATTCTTGCCGACCCCGCTCTTGCTGCCGTTTCCGACACAATCCTCGACGGATGCCTCAATTGCAAGTCCTGTCGGGCCACCTGTCCGGCAGGCGTGGATGTCTCCCGGGCCATCCTCGATGCCCGGGCAAGAAGGGGAGGGGATCCCGTTTCGGAAAAGCTCTTCCGCAAACTTCTTTCCGGTTCTCTCGACAGGATCCTTCCCTGGTTTGGAAAAAGCCAGCATCTCTGGGACCGGCCCTCCGTCCGGAAGATTCTTGAACGCGCCAGCATTCCTCTGATGAAGAAAATCGCCCCTACGGCCAGAATACCGGCATCCTTGCGTCTTCCCCGACTGGCCCGGAAAACCCTTCGGGACCGTTACCACTCCCTCACCTCCGAAGGGGGAAAAGTCGGAGATCTGGCCTATTTTCATGGCTGTGCGGCTCAGTTTTTTGACGACGGAATCGGAGATTCCATGATTCAGCTCCTCTCCCGGTCCTCCCGCCGCCTGGTTCTCCCGACCCAGACCTGCTCGGGAACTCCGATCGAGACCTATGGCCATGCCGGACTGGTGCGCGATGCTGCCCAAAGAAACCTTGAGTCCCTCACTCCCTATCCCGTTGTTGTCACCGGGTGCGCCTCCTGCACCCTAGCACTCCGGGACATGCCCGAACATTTTGAGAAGGGTTCTCCACAGCACCGCCAGGCTCAGGAGCTGGCCAAACGGGTGGTGCATATCTCAGAGTATATGCTTTCGGAGGAGATGGAGAACGTCCGCATGGAGATTGAAGAAAATCTCGAGAAACATCCGTTTCCGGGAGTATTGACCTACCACGAATCCTGCCATCTCCGGGCCGCAGGCATTACAGAGGCTCCCCACCGCCTGATCACATCACTTTTCGGAGAACGCTTCCGGCCGATGGCCGATTCTGATCGCTGCGCTGGAGGAGCCGGATCCTATCTGATCAAGAATCCGGATCTCTCCGGGAGGGTCTTCGAGCGCAAGAGAAGCGCCGTAAAGGAAAGCGGTGCCACCACCGTAACCACGGGCTGTCCCGCCTGCCAGATCAAGCTCAGGGACGGTTTGGGCAAAGAGATCGAAGTGGCTCATATGGCTCTTCTTCTCTCCCGGGCGCTTTCAGAGAACATCCCCTAACCCTCATCTAATGAAAGGATCCACAATGTCCAAGCGTCTCAGGTTTGAATGGCATTACCCCGAAGGCTTCGAACACAAACCGGTTTCAGGAATCTATGGGGGCCTTCTTCCCTCGGGAGATGTTCTTCTTGAGTTCTTTCTGGAGCGACTGGCCCCTCCGGATTATGAGATCCGGGAGATCTCTGAGGCAAATCCTGCCGGAAAACCCGTCGAGTTTGCCGAACAGAAAGTCGTTCGGACCATCCAGTGTGGCATGGTCGCCAATCTGCAAACGGTCCGATCCTTTCACGATTGGCTGGGCCATACTCTTCGCCAGATCGATTCCCAGAAAGCCGGAGCGTTGCGTAGCGAAAAGAAGTCAGGGGAGGGAGGCTACCTCTAAAGGGCTCCCCCTCCCTTATTTCTTGCGGAATAATCTTTCCAGAAATTAGGGAAGCGGGTCCCCGGAGTAACCATGGCGAAGCACAAGAGACGTCCGAGACGCTCTCCAGAAAACATCGAGAGGCGCGAGCAGGAAATCATCGCTGTTCGTCGGATCCTTCCGCCTCTTGCGAAGGACCTCTGGCCTGACGCCCGGCGGGTCCAGCGTCGATGGACCGCCTGGCTCGGGCCCACCAATTCGGGAAAGACCCATGAGGCCCTGGCCCACCTCGAGGCCCGGGGAGGCCGGTATCTTGCTCCCCTCAGGCTTCTGGCCCAGGAGATCCACGAACGTTTTGAATCACAGGGGATTCCCACCACCCTTCATACAGGAGAGGAACGAATCCACAGGGAGGAGTCCCGCCACCTCTCCGCCACAGTCGAGATGGGGTCGACGACAGAGGAAGCTCCCTGCGTGGTCATCGACGAAGTACAGATGATGGCAGACCGCGAGCGGGGACCTGCCTGGGTCCGGGGTCTTTTGGGATCTCCCTCGGAGGAGATTATGCTCTGCGGGACTCCTCATGTGGAGGGAGCTCTGCGCCGCCTTGCAGAATATGCCGGGGTCGAGATTAATGTCCACTACACGCGACGCAAGACACCCTTGAGTGTGGCCCCCGCTCCAATCTCCCTCGACCGGGTTCCCGACGGAAGCATTGTAGTGGCCTTCACCCGTCTCGATGTCCTCTCCCTGGCCCGCTACCTCCGGGAACGGGGACGTCCCGTCTCCACGATTTACGGAGCAATGCCCCCTGAACTTCGTCGTGCAGAGTCCCGCCGCTTCCGAACCGGAGAGGCAACGGTCATGGTGGCCACTGATGCCGTGGGCATGGGGCTCAACATTCCGGCGGAATATGTCGTGTTCTCCACGGCCGCAAAATTCGATGGCCGGATGGACCGTATCCTCGAACCGGAAGAGGTTCGCCAGATCGGAGGTCGTGCCGGCCGTTTTGGCCTTCACGAACAGGGCATCATTGCGGGGATGGACCGGCGAACCCATCAAATTGTCGCCCGGCAATTTTCCAACCCATCTCTTCCTCTTAACGGGCCCTTTCCTTTTGTCCCGGACTACCCCATTCTCTTGTCCGCCTCCGAAGTCACGGGGAGCTCAAATCTTGAGGTTCTCCTCTCACGTCTGCATGCCTCTATCCTCTCGGACGCCCATCTCCGCTCCGGCATCGGGCCCGAGCTTCGACAAAAGGCCTCACGCATCGAACGCCTCGCGCCTCTACTCCCGCTCTCCGAGCGATGGCTTCTTCTTTTTGCCCCGGAAAACCGGATCACAGAATATGAATTCTGGCGCTGGGTTGGAACGATATCGGGGGGAGGGGCAGGGCGGGAACCTGTTGTGCTCACGCCCGAAATACAGACGATCCGGGGACGCCAGGAAGGGGAGGAATCTCTGGCACGCATCACTCTGTATCGCTGGCTGGCCCTTCGACTGCCTCACCGCTTCCCCGAGTATGATCGGGCAGTCGGGCTCTATGGAAGAGTTCTCGAAGAAACGCGAAACATCCTCGAGCGGGAAGGGCGGGTCAGGAAAAAGAAAGGGGTCGCGGATCCGGGGAGTGTTTCGTCCGGGGCTTGAGGTATACGCCCAAGCGAACAGGAATTCCTGAGAAAATTTCTGTCCATTCCTCTTGCTTTTGAAAGATTTGGGAGGCCATTGCGTCGGTTTTACGATCGAGGTGGCAGCCTCCGGCGACGCGCTTCCAGACCGGTGTCACCATCTTCTGGAAAGCTGCCACCGGAGGATCTTCGGAGAGAACGTGCTCCATCATCAAAAACATTCCCCCGGGACGGAGGACCCTGCGGATTTCAGAAAAAGCGGCCCCGGGGTCATCCACAGAGCATAGAACCAACGTGGAGATGCAACTGTCGAAGCTGTGATCGGCAAAGGGCAGGGCGGTTCCAGATCCCCGGACCACAGATCCCGCCTTCCCCATCCCCTTGGCGACCCCCTTCTGAATCATGGCCCAGGAAATCTCCAGAAACACAGTCCGGACTCCGGGACGAGAAAGAAAGGGAAGGTTGGCCCCCGTTCCGGAGCCAATATCGAGGATCGTTCCCTGCACTCCCTGAAGGAGCTTCTTTCGAAGGGGGGAGAACCGTCGGTTCTCAAGCGGCCGAAGAAGAGGATCGTATAGAGAGGCAAAAATTCTTTCCCAGAGAGAGGCGGAGGGGAGACAGTCTTGCTTCATGAACGATCCTCTTAATCCCTTCAATAAATAAGGAGAAAACAGGGGAACAGGACTGCATCCAACTCTCCCGCCGCCTCCAATATTCTCATGTTCTCTGAGCCAATTCCAACTTATCCTTGGTCATCTGGTGTTTTTGTCCTATAATGACCCGAAGAAGGACAAGGACGTCACTCAGGATTCCCGTTCACCCTCCAAAGACTGAGGAGAATCATGATAAAGCCGGACAGAACACTCCGTATTGGACTCAGACATCTTTGTTCCGTGATCCTCATTTCAACACTTTCGCTCTTTTTTCTCAAAGGAGAGTCGCGCGCGGCCGTTCTTCCCCTGAGTTTATCGGTTCAGGGGATGGGTATCGGCGCTCTTTCTGGACAGTCAACGCTCTCTCAAGACGCGGGAGCATACAGCGGCGGGGGCTTTGGTGCCGGAGTTCTTGCCACCTTTCACCTCACAGATACCTTTGACCTCAGAGGACAGGCGAACTATCTCCACTTCACAGGAACTCCGCTGATGACAGCGTTCCCAGTAACACTGGGTGTTGAATACGACTTCCTGAAGTTCACCGGGCTCTTTTATTTGTATGCGGCGGTCGATGCGGGATACAACAATACCCAGGCGGCGGGGACCGGAGGGAACAGTGTCACCTGGGATGGCGCGTTAGGGGTCAATGTTGGCCCCGTTTACGGAGAGATCCGCTATGCCCAAATCATGGGTCCTGTGCTGAATACCTCCCAGGGAGGCTTGGGAACAATGACCTATGTTCCTGTAGTAATTGGATTTACATTTTTCTAGGATTGAAAAACTTTGCAAGACTTTGCAGGAGAATGATCGCAAGAGGAAGGAAGAGTGGTGCCGAGGGGCGGAATCGAACCGCCGACACGAGGCTTTTCAGGCCTCTGCTCTACCGACTGAGCTACCTCGGCACAGCGGTTGACTATATAGGTTCTGACCCTCATGTGTCAACAAGAAAATCATGGGGGCTCTCGCGAGAATGACCGTGAGCGTGAAAAACAGGAATCATTTTCAACTTTTCTCCTCTTTGTCTTGGAAAACACTCCCGTCCATGATATAGTTTCGAGGGTTTTTTCATCTTTGGACAGTTGCATGACAATCACGTCTTTTAAAGATCATTCGGGATTTTCGCCATCAAACCAGGATATTCCTTGAAAACAGGATGTCAGCGATCAGGAAAAGACCGAAGGGAAAGCCTGGTCTTCCCCCTCTCTTACCTTGAGTCATAATGTCGCACTCTTCTTGTAAGTCCTCTTTCCCTATTTTTTCACTATTTCGCCCCCGTGTGCCCCCAAGCAAGAGCTACGGGATTCCCTCAGGGTCTTCCCAGCGGCAATCTTCTTCATTGTTAACAATTCTTTCTGCTTTGTTTTTCATCACACTCCAGCTCACACCCTCCTATGCAGCTTCCGGCGGATCTTCAGACTCCCTTTTACCTGTATTGGTAACCCACATCGATATCAAGGGAAACAAAAAGATCGATTCCTCGACCATCCGCCAGAAGATCCATACGAAGGTGGGATCTCCCTTTTCCCAGTCCTCACTTTCCAGTGATATTAAAGCCCTGTACCAGACAGGCTATTTCGACCGTATCAATGTCTATGGCAAAGGCTTCGAAGGAGGAGTCGCCCTGACCTTCAAGGTCACAGAGCGACCAACCGTTGAAAAGATCAGCTTTATTGGCAACGAGAACCAGTCAGACTCCGATCTCAGGAAAAAGGTGACAATTCTTCCCGCTTCCTTCTACGACGGATACGAAGTTCACGAAAACGTTCTCCGCATCGAAGCTCTCTATAAGAAGTCCGGATACTATAATGCCTCGGTTGTCCCCCTGACCCGGCAAATGTCCAACAATAAGATCGAGCTTCTCTTCCTCATCTCCGAAGGAACCCTGACCCACATTACCAAGGTCACCTTTTCCGGCAACAAGGCCTTCTCCGCCTCGACCCTTCAGAAAAAAATCAAGACAAAGCCCTATTTCTGGCTGACATCCTGGTGGACCGACTCCGGTGTCTACAAGAAGAGCCAGACAGAGCAGGACATCGAACGTCTTCGTGACTTCTACCTCAACCACGGATATATCAATGTTGCCGTGGGAGAACCGAAGACGATCTTCCACAATCATATGAAGACCATGGAGATCCACTTCCCCCTCACTGAAGGGGAGCAGTTCCGGATCTCACATGTGGGTGTTTCCGGGAACAAACTCTTTAAAGCAAAAGATATTCTTGACACCGTCAAGACAAAACCACCCCAAATCTTTTCGAGAAAGCTCCTGCAAAAAGACATCAACAACCTGACCCGGAAATACGGCCACAAGGGATATGCCTTCGCCATTGTAACCCCCCAGATCGTTCCCAATATCCGGAAAAAAACGGTGAACCTCACCTTCCTGATCACCGAGGGAGGCCTTGTCCATATTCGCAAGATCAACATTGCCGGAAATGATCTGACCCGGGACAAGGTGATCCGCCGGGTCCTGGGGGTTCAGGAGTCCGGAATCATGGATACCCAGGCGCTTCAGGACTCCTACCGAAACCTCAACAATCTGAACTTCTTCAAAAACGTTCAGATCGTTCCTCAACAGGTGGGCGACAACCTCGTTGACCTGAATGTCAAGGTCAAGGAAAAGCCGACGGGAACATTCTCTATCGGAGGCGGTTACAGCACGCTTTTCGGTGTGATGGGAATGGCGACGATTGCCCAGAACAACATCTTCGGAACAGGCGATTCAGTGAGTCTCTCGGGGGAACTTGGCGGCTTCATCACCATGTACTCTCTCACCATTACTGACCCCTATTTCCTCGATACCCCAACAGGGGCCACACTCTCCTTCTTCGACACCTTCATGGACTATTTTACCTACTGGAATAGCGCCATCGGAGGCTCGTTGAGTCTGACCCGCCGATTCGGGTATTATTTCTCCACGTCCCTTTCGTGGCTTGTGGAGTCGGAACAGATCTTCCTTGTCGCCGTCACTCCCCAGCAAGCCCAGGAGGCTCCGGCACTTTCGCCCTTTCTCCAGCAGGTAGGTTACTGGACCCAGAGCGGTCCATCGCTGGGCTTCTCCTATGACCGACGGGACAACTATCTTCTTCCCCATTCCGGATACCATGTCTGGGGAAACATGGGCGTCTACGGCGGAACCTTTGGTGGAGATACCGCTTTCTACCAAATGACGGGAAATGCCACCCTCTTCATCCCGATCACGGAGAAATCGACACTCTCCTTCCATGTTGCCGTGGGAACCGAGAATCCGCTGGGTCCGGATGGCTTCATTCCAGTCTGGGATCGCTTCTATGTGGGCGGCATCTACTCAAACCGCGGTTATAACTTTGGCTTTGCCGGCCCCATGCCCTTCGGGTATCTCGTTGGAGGAACATCGGAGCTGATCTTCAATGCCGACTATGTCTGGCCGATCTTTGCCAAGTTTGGATTCTACGGAGACATCTTCTTCGACAACTCGGGAGAGTACCTCCCGGGTCAGCCAATTTCCCTTGCAGGATTCAACTGGCCGGGCACGGGTATCGGAATCATGTGGAACTCTCCGATGGGCCCCCTGACACTCGACCTTGGGTGGCCGCTCGCCAACAATGCTTATATCCAGGGCTTCCCGGGCAACTACCCCGGGCCCGTGGTCAACTTCGAAATGGGGTCCCTGTACGGCGGATAGAGGAAGTGAACCTTATTGTCCCTCAATCTGGGTTTCTCTCGACTTTCCATGTCAATCGTCAGGAAGGTCTGACACTCAATGCATCGCACACAGTCTGATTACTCACACAAGGAGATTCGATGACACGCTTTAAGCTTTCCGGGACAGTCTCTTCCGTCCTTCTTGCCGCCTCCATACTGGTTGTCGGTACTTCACCCGCCATGGCCAAGGAAAAAATTGCGGTTGTCGATATTCAGCAGGTCTTTCAGAAAACCACCCTTGGAAAGTCCATTCAGGCTCACCTCAAGCGCTTTGCCGACCGCCGTGTCTCCAAGATGCAGGCTGAGCAGAAGTCCCTTCAGGACGAACAGGGGCAGATCCGCCAGCAAGTCGGGGTGATCAGCAAGGATGCCCTCCGTTCCAAGGAGATTGAATTCCAGAAGAAGGTGCAGGCTTTCCAGAAGCGCCAGCAGAAGATTCAGACCGAGATCGCTTCAGAGAGCTTTGTGGAGTTCAGGAAGTTCCTGGGCGCCGTCAACCAGGCCTCCGATAGCCTCGGAAAAAAGTTCAACTTCTCCCTGGTCATCTCGCAGCATCCTCTCCGGGTTCCCCTCGGACCCTATCCTCCTCCATTCCAGTCTCCCCGCTACCTCTACATCAAGACCGATGCTGATATTACCCAGTCAGTGATCAAATACGTCAACGAGCATGCGAGCCAGTAAGGACAGGGCCATTCTGGCCAGGAAGGAGTCCATTTGATCACCCTTGGCCAAATTGCCTCCCAGGTTGGAGGAACATTGATCGGGTCGGACGGATCTCTTGAGATCCGTTCCATCCGCCCGATGAATGAGGCAGGTCCCCATGATCTGACCTTTCTTTCAAATCCCAAGTACAGGAAAGCTGTTCCACACCTCAAGGCCGGGGCAATCCTCGTTCCTGAACCACTCCCTGAGGCATCTCTTCCTCAAATTGTGGTTGTCTCTCCCTATCTTGCCATGGCCATCCTCCTCCAACATTTCTTTCCCTTGCCCTCCCCAAAACATGGCATT
>JAJZCZ010000138.1 GCA_021828805.1 Nitrospirota bacterium
GTTCTTTCCCAAATAACCGAGCGAACGGGCTTCTTCGAGGGACTTGAGAAGAATCTGATAGGCATGGGGATACTCTTCCCGGAGGTAGATGTAGCCGGCATCTGCGTCGACGGCGTAGCTTGCGAGGATCATCCCCTCAAGAAAGGCGTGTGGATCCCTCTCCATGATATAGCGGTCTTTGAATGTTCCAGGCTCCCCTTCGTCGGCGTTTGCCACGACGAAACGCGGCTTGGGGTTCTTCATGACACTCTGGAGCTTCGACGCCATGGGGAAGGCCCCTCCTCCCCGGCCGGAGAGAACGGAGGTTTCAATCTCTTTCATGACCCTGGCCCGGTCTTTGGTGGCCATGATCTCCTTGAGCATGGCATAGCCTCCTCTGGATTCGTAGCGTTCAATCCAGAGGGTCTCTTTCGATGTCAGTCCGGTAAAAACAACGGGTTCGTTGGCCAGGGGAGGACCCATGGGAACGGAGGGCTGGGGAGAGACCTTGCCTTCGCGGTATTGATTGAGAAGGGCAGGAATCTTTTCCGGGGTGACATGATTGTGGACGTTTGTACCAATCACAAGGGAAGGAGCTTCGTGGCATTGTCCCACGCATTGGGCGGGTTTGAGGGAAAAGATTCCGTCGGGGGTTGTCTCGTCGAGACCGATTCCGAGCTCGTTCTGGAGTGCTGAAAGAAGATCCTTTCCTCCACAGTAGACACAGGGTGTGGCAAGGCAGACCCGAACAACATACTTTCCTTCCTTGTGGAAGGAAAAATACTGGTAAAAGGTTCCGACACCGAGAAGCTCAGACTGGGACATTTTCGTGATCTGTCCAATCAGTTCGAGTGCGTCCGGGCTGATATAGTTTTCTCGCTCCATGAAATAATGGAACATTGGAATTACCGCTTGTTCGGCGTTATCCCATTCCTTAAGGATTTTTTCGAGCTCCTGTCTTGTGTCGGTGGATAGGGTGGCCATAGGTCTCCGCCGTTTCTTGAGATTTCCATCCCGAAGCGGCGCTCCTCCTTTCAGGATATGGGGTCAGCAGAAAAGTGCAGCTTAAGCCCTGAATCATCATTTCTTTATTTATCATGCCCGATTTTCTTACTGATCTCAATGCAGATGGACGTTTAACATTTTATGTCGAGTTTTTAGGCCGAGAGGATCTGAGGAGAAGATGTTTCGATCCGATATTTGCCATGGATCTTCCTTCTTTACTTAAAAACGATCATAATGTCATCAATCGGGTATAGTGAAGAAAAATTCAGACCATAAGGGGATGCGGCATGTCGACGGTGACGCTTCGGAAAGGGCATGGAATTCTTTCATGGGGAGTTCTTTTTCTTTTTGTCGTAACACTGGGGGGATGTGCGGTGGCTCCGACCGGGGCCCCTGATTCTTCCGAGAATTTTCACGTTGGACTCCCTCCGACGCAGTCGAAGACCATTCTTGAGACAATTCAGAACGACAATCCTTCTTATACGATTCGGGCTCTTCTTCGACCTGCCGGAGAGGGGACCGATATTCACCTGACCGTCTATACCCGTCAGAAGGTCCATATGGTCGTCAACGGATTTCAAGAACCTGAATCGAACAAACGCCTCTACCCTGAATGCAACCACTGGTTCGACCTGACCCGGAGTTTTGATCCAGCCTGTGGAGGGGGACCCTACCTCGGAACGGCCAACCTGATATTCGGGGATGGGATGGCGTTGGGGCTTCTTTTCGATCTCTTTCAGGCGGGAAGGTATCCATTTTCCTATACGACAACGCCGTTTCCGGACAAGGTGGCCACCGAAAAGGTCAAAGAAAAGCTTCTGACAGCATCTCGCTAGAATCAGGCGACATTGCGCACGCTCTTGTCAGATTGCCTTTGGTATCGTATCCTTTTGGCTTCCTTTTTTCGTAAAATGTCGTCTCCTCTTGACCAAACTGCGTAATTTGACCATAATGACCGATGAGCCGCTAGCTCATTCGGTAGAGCATCGCCCTTTTAAGGCGAGTGTGCTGGGATCGAAGCCCAGGCGGCTCACCACTATTTTTTTGCCAAAATTTGAAATTCCCCTTCCGCCAATTTAAATTTACCCTAATATTAGGGTTCCCTGAAAATCTCTTTCCGTACCAGACATAAGGCAGACTAAAGAGAGAATTTCCTCACCATTTTGTCCAGAGACGAAGCCTGCAGGCTGAGTTCAGAGGCGACGTCGTCAAGGTTTTTTTGTTCGGCTGCGATTTCCTCAGACAAGACATCGATCGCCGCCACTGCTTCTCGCACCAGCGATTGTTCTTGACCAAGCATTTCATAAGCGGTCTCGATTTCTTGCATGAAGAGGGGCAATGTCGACACCGCCCCATGGATATCTCCGAAGGAGGCCGCGGTCTCTCCCGTAGCTCCCGCCCCTTCCATTACAGCCTGCTCGGCCTGTTTCATCAGGTCGTTCGTTTTTTGGAACATCTCCTCGATCGTACGGACAACCTCTTCTATTTCCTTCGTCGCTTCCGAGCTTCTTAGCGATAGACTTCGGACCTCGTCGGCCACGACTGCAAATCCACGGCCCTGCTCGCCGGCCCTTGCGGCTTCGATGGCGGCGTTCAAGGCCAGAAGATTGGTTTGTCCAGCGATCTCCCAGACGCTTTTGGTTGCGACCCCGATCCGGGACACGGACGTTGACAATTTGACGAGAGCTGAGCGTGTTTCTTTAATGTTGTGAAGAATGTGGTCGTAGGCCGCTTTCGAACGTTCACCAGTCATGACCCCTTCATTTGAGATTGCAACGATATTTTGAGCTTTCTCGGATGTTTTTTTCGTGATGTTCCTCGTCTGGAGAAGTGTTTTTTCCAGGCGCTTGCTGATGTCCACGACTTTGCCCGTCGCCTCAAGGATTTCCCGGGAGGTGGCT
>JAJZCZ010000139.1 GCA_021828805.1 Nitrospirota bacterium
GACCAGAAAGGGCAGGAGACGATAACGCGCCAGATCGGTCAGTTCCGGAAGGGAACGGGTCCGGGAGAGAAGGGAAATCTGAAGCACAGGGGTGTCCGCGGAAATCATCCGGATCGCCCGGGAACGACTCCCGGACGGGAGGTCCGGCATGACACGTCCGATGGCCTGGTTGACCCGGGACAGGGCCAGTACCATGGGAGTATTCCAGTCGAAGCGCACAAAAAACTGGGCCGAGCCCCGGGAGGTCCGGGATCGAACCTCCCGGACTCCGGCGATCCCCCGAAGGGCCACCGAAACAGGACGCGTCACCCTCACCGACATCTGTGAGAAGGGAAGGTCATGGGTCGTGACAATGACTGAAATGCGGGGATAGTCGATGGAGGGATAGAGGGCGACGGGCAGGGAGAAAAGACGGACGCCTGCAAGAATGGTCAGGAGGACAAATGCCAGGAGAAAGGTCTTCCGGTGGCGGTGGAGAAAGCGGAAAAGCGCCTCGTCCGGTCGATCTTTTTCCTGCGTCAATGGTCTTTCCATGCCCCCATGATAGTCTGAAACGGCGGCGGCTCGCAATTAAGGAATTAAGCGACACTCTGAAAGCAGGAGGGAGGCCCCTCGTGCACAAGATTTCTCAGAAAATGATTTTCAAGAGAAAAACCTCAGGCAGCGATCCCCGACTCTACGGCGGTACGCCGCCTGATCACCGGCACACTCTCCCGGCAATCAGGAGCGTTTGGTTTCGGCGAGAGGCCGGAGGGAGGCGGCCTGGGAATGAAGTTTTGGCGGACTGGCCTTTGCTGCCAGGGTTTTCCCTCTTAATGTCCGACCCCAGACTTCGATCTCACCCTCTCCCAACCGCTCTTCTCCCGCGACCGTGGACGAATCCTCCTCAATGTCGATCATGGGGCCACGCGCCAGGGACCGCCCTTCCACCACATCTTCAGGGACCACCGAAACACAGTCTCCAGGATGAAGGGACCTGAGTTGCGGACGGATCGCTTCACCGGTCACAACGAAGGCACTCGTGAGAGAACGATGGCCCGCCGAGAAAATCTGGGCGACCCGCTCCACCGAAAGCCGTCGGCCTGTCGGACGGCGGCACAGAGGGCGTCCACCCCGGGTAAGGCGTGTCTCGCGAATGACCAGCGACACCGCACGGCTTCCCGGGATCATGCGAACCTTGCTGATGACTCCTCCCACAATATTCTTTGAAAAAGACCGGGTGGGATCGCCTTCCATATCGAAAGAGAGAGCCGCTCCCCCTTCCGTTCCCTGGCAGGCTGCCAGCGAGATCCCAAGACTGACGACAAGACCCCCAAGCCGGCCCATCCGGATCTTTCCCCACAAGCCCCTGGACACTCCTGAGCGTTCCATCGGACACCTCCCAACCGTGATTCTTTCTTCTCTGCAATGAAGAGCCAAATATCCTCGGCTTATCCTTAGCAAATCCAGGGCCAGAAAAAGTAAATTACTTAAAATAAAAAGAAAAATTAAATTTCTCATTGTAAATCCCGGGAAACGGGGACAGGAAGACATACATCAAAACGATAGGTCCGTACTTTTTTGTCATTTAAATTACAAAAAAGGAATACATCTTCCGGCAAGCCCCTCTCGCTCCTCCGAAGTCGTCCGCATCGTTTGTATTTGCTGCAGCCCTTCACAGACATGAAGGCGTGAAGAAACCACGAAATTCATGCTAAAATAATGACCAGGCGGGAACATTGACCTTGTTTCGTCTTGGAGGGAGACCAGCATGCACCAAGTGCCGACAACATCTTTAACAGACTCCTTGCCCGCTAAAGGCGGAACATGCCTGTGACCCCCCCCGAGTTTGATGACGCGATTCTTGTCCGGGGCGAGGACCACTTCCCTGTCGCACTCTTCGCTCTCGATCCGGAGGGCCGCTTCTCCTTCTGGAATCGCCAGTTTCTCAACGTTCTCGGCCTGAATGACACCCTCATCACGGCGGACGGCCTTCCGGAAATCCTGCGAACAGCCTGCTTCTTCCCGTCTCCCCCGGAACCGGATTCCATCGTCGAGACTCACTGGAGACACGCCGATGGCTCAATCCTTGACATAGAGGTTCGCCTCTCGCCTGCCCCGACGGGAAGTCCCCATCATCTGATAGGGTTTGCCCGGGAGATCTCCCGTCGCAGGGAGGCCGAAGCCGAAGTCGATCGACTGTCATTCTTGAACGAACTCCTGCTCCGCGCCAATGAACTCTTTGCCCTGGAGCCCAAGGAAGACCGGCTTTTACGGATGCTTCTCGACCTTCTGGAGCGTCGGCTTTCTCTTCCGCTCATTCGATTTCTCAACCCCTGGGGAGACACCGGACCCATTTCGATCACCCCGTCCCGCATTGCGGAGGAAGAACCGACTCTCAGTGCCCTTTTGTCGGTTCTGGCCAAGAATGGGCAATCGGTCCTGGCACAAGCATTCTCCCGGAGCACTCCACTGATATCCGACCTCAACTCCGGGACACCGGCCTCCCCCTGGGAAGAGGCTCTTTACCGGAGAGGGATCCGCCACCTGATTTCCATTCCCGTGAAAAAAGCCGGGCAGATCTTCCTCGTTCTTCACCTTGCCTCTTCCAAGGAACAAGGTTTCCCGAAGGGACTCGACCAGGCCTTGTCAGGGCTCATGAAGACCCTTTCAAAAACGCTTGACCGCCTCAGCCTTGAAACCAGAAGCCGCGAAGAAAGCCTGATTCAGAAGACCCTCCTCGACAACTCGCTTTCCGGAGTCATTATCCTGAAGGACCAGCGTATCCAGACCATCAACAAGCCCCTTCTCCTCATGCTGGGATACGAATCCCCGGAGCAGATTCTGGGCCAGCCGGTTTCGATTCTTTTCTACGACCA
>JAJZCZ010000036.1 GCA_021828805.1 Nitrospirota bacterium
TGGCTTGAGGAGGCCTACGTCAACTTCCTCGTTCCCAACACCAACAAGGAACTCGAGGTTTACGGCGGCCAGTTCCAGACGCTCGCCAACTTCGAGGTGATCCAGCCTTACGGCAACTGGATGGTCTCCGACGGCTACACCTTCTTTCTGGGACCCTATACCCACACCGGCGTCCGGCTGCACTACGCGCCGAACGGCACGACCAACCTCTATCTGGGGGTGAACAACGGGTGGAACTCGAGCTTCCAGCAGAGTCAGGGCTACTTCGCCCAGGATCTCGAGGTGGGAATCGTGGCCAACCCGATCTCCTGGCTTAACATCAACTTCTCCGGCTACTTCGGACCCCAGGTCAGAAACAGCTACTTTGATTCTCTTGGAATGGCTTGTTCAACGGCAACCGGGGCGTGCGCCAATGCCAACGTTCCCACCTGGCGCAACTACGGGGCCTTCGTGGTGGAGGTGGGTCCCTTTGACCATCTGACGCTGGTCACCGACGACTCCTACGGCGGCCAGAGCGAAGGGACGATCTCCTCGACCGGAACCCCCACAGGGTATGCGGTCTGGTATTCGAGCGAGAACTTCGTGCGCTACGACATCAACGACACCATGGATCTCGTGGCCCGCTACGAGGTCTACTACGATCCCAACGGCTTCATGACGGGGATCCAGGGAACGGCGATCAACGACGAGTCGGTGGATTTTCAGTGGAACTTCTACCCGAACCTCATCAGCCGGATCGAGTATCGCCACGACAACGCGAGCACGGCGCTTTTTAACAACAGTCTCTACAGTCTGTCCAACCACGGGTCGCCTCTGACCTCGATGGATACGGTCGACCTCGAGCTTATCTATACCTTCTGATCGTGTACGAGCTTCCGGGGCCGGAGAATAACCTCCGGTCCCCTTTATCCACCTCCCTGTGAGGAGATCATTCCATGAAAATAGGAAAATTACCAGGAAAGATGCTTCTTGCGGCAGTTCCGCTCCTGCTCCTTGCCGGAACCGCCAGTGCGGCCGCCGGTCCTACCCCCGCGGCGATCGCGGCTGATACCATCTGGACGGTTGTCGCCGCCGTCCTCGTCATGTTCATGCAGGCGGGGTTCGCCTTTCTTGAGGCCGGACTCACCCGGGCCAAGAGTGCCGGACATATCGCAGTAAAGAACATTGTGATCTTTTCGATTGCCAGCCTGGTCTTCTGGGCGGTGGGTTTTGCCGTCTGCTTCGGAACCGGCAACGCCATCTTCGGAACCTCGGGCTGGGGACTGGCGGTTGCGGACAAAGATATAAACACCGTCTTTGCCTCGCTGTCCTTCTCCGATATTCCCCTGGCCGCCAAGTACCTCTTTGAGGTGGTCTTCTGCGCGGTCAGCCTCGCCATCGTCTGGGGCGGGATGGCCGAGCGTACAAAGTTTATTGTCTACCTCGTTTTCGGTGTGGTCTTTTCTGCCGCGATCTATCCTGTCGTCGGACACTGGATCTGGGGCGGCGGATGGTTGTCCACCCTCGGGATGCAGGACTTCGCCGGGTCCACCGTGGTTCATCTTCAGGGAGCCTCGGCGGCTCTGGCCGGTGCGATTCTTCTCGGGCCCCGTCTCGGGAAGTACACGAAAGATGGCAAGTCCAACGCCATCGTGGGACACAACATTCCCTTCGTGGTCCTGGGAACGCTGATTCTCTGGCTGGGCTGGTTCGGGTTTAACCCAGGATCCACAATGATGGCGACAACACCGTCGGTAGGGTACTTCGCCTACGTTGCCATGACAACAAACCTTGCGGCTGCCGCGGGAGCTCTGGCCTCCATGTTCATGGCCTGGAAGCTTCTCGGAACACCTGATATGTCCATGATTGCGAACGGTGCGATCGCGGCCCTTGTTGCCATCACGGCCACCTGTGCCTTTGTCGATCCCTGGGCCTCTATCGTGGTCGGTGCCGTTGCTGGTATTATCGCAGTGGTGGGTGTTCTTCTGGTGGATCGTCTCAGAATTGATGATCCTGTCGGAGCAGTTGCGGTTCACGGCTTTGCCGGAGTCTGGGGAACACTGGCCAATGGTATCTTTGCCACACCCGATCGTGCCAAGCTTCTTGGTGTGGGTGGACCTGGCCTCTTATACGGCGGTGGCTTCCATCAGCTCGTCGTCCAGATCGAAGGCGTCTCAGCTTCCTTTGCCTATGTCTTTGTGATGAGCTTCCTTGTCCTTTATGTGCTCAAGATCACCGTCGGCATCCGCGTGACGGAAAAAGAAGAGCTTCAGGGGCTCGATATCAGCGAACACAAGATGTGGGGCTATCCGGAGGTCTTCAACCCCTCCTTCGGCGGTTCGGGATCCATGGGGGTTCCATCGTCGGGAGCGTCCGCTCCTCGCATCGAGTCGGTTCAGGCTGCAGGACAGACTCTTCACCCTTAGCCGGAGACTCTGTTCAATCCGCCATCTTTGCAAGGAGGACTCATGAAAAAAGTTGAAGCCATCATCAAACCGTACCGCCTTGAGAGTGTCAAGGAGGCCGTGACTGCCCTGGGAGTGTTCGGGATGACGGTCACGGAAGTAAAAGGGTACGGTCGTCAAAAAGGACACACCGAGCAATACCGGGGGGCGGAGTTTCAGGTTGACTTCATCCCCAAGGTCAAGATCGAAATCGTTGTCGCTGATGCCGATGCCAACCGCGTTGTGGATGCAATCCAGAAGTCGGCAGGAAGCGGAGCAATCGGAGACGGAAAAATCTTCGTCTTCACTATCGAGAACGCCATTCGGATCCGTACGGGAGAGAGCGGAGAGAAGGCTCTCTGATCCAAAGGTCTGAATGAGTGGGTTACACGAAAAGGGACGGGATCCTCACGGATTCCGTCCCTTTGTTTTTTGCGGGGAAGAGGGTCGCTGCCAGCGTGGAGAGGATCCCGCTTGTCAGGGAAGCATGAGGTTCAGGCGGCCGCCGGAGACGGGAGGACACCAATAGTAGCTTCCGGTGACCGGAGTCGAGAAGGTGAACAGGGCGTCCCGAACTCCGTCTTCTGTTCCGGACATCCGGCGAAGGATCCGTTCGAAGGGATCGAGGGTGGCTCCAAAGGCGATGAACTCCAGTCCTTTTTTATCCGCTGACGCCCAGGGCATGGATTTTCGATAGATGTAGGCGTCGGGGGAGAAGCCTTCCTGGGCACTCCGTTTGACGTGGGCGGAAATCGGGGCATCGTCGATTTCCCGGTTCGAGGTGAGTTCCCGGCCGATCATCCGGTCCTGCTCGGAGCGGGAGTGGGCATGGAGAAGGTCAAGGTTGTGCACCCACCTTTGAACAGCCACGAAGGAGGATCCCCGGGGGGCGCCAGCTCCCTCGGCGAGAGCGACTGCGGCCGCCCGGTCGCCGGAAGGATTTTCTGTTCCGTCCACATAGCCGCTCAGGTCCCGTCCTTCGCGATAGGTAAAGGTCTCCATACGGTCTTCGAGGACGAAGTCATCCCGAAAGAGGGCGAGGAGAGATTCTCCAATGTCAAAAAGCTCTGAGCGGCTCCGGGCGGTGGAAAAGGTCCAGAGGGACCCTTGGGTCGAAGGAATCGAAACACCGGGCCCCGCCAGGGAGGGGAAGGGGCGCAGGGCAGGAAGTGTGAGAGAAAGGTTTTTCAGGAGAGGCTCCCCGATTCCCAGGATGGCCAGACTCGGGTCGAAGAGGGAGGCAAGAGCCGTTTTAGCACGAAGGGAAGAGAAGCCTGGGTTTTCTTTCCAGGTCATCGAGAGCCCATAGGGAAGATTAGAGGGAAGAAGGGTGGGTTGGGGAGAAGCTTCGTCCATGGAGAGCTCCTTATTATTGGCGGTCGAAAGACTCCGCACGGAAGGGGTCGGGAGGGTGTCTGGCGGAGATGGAGAAGATGGGGCTCACACTTTCTTCAGAAAAAGGGGTCGGGAGGGTTTTTGCCGTCAGACAGGGCGAAACCCTTCCGTGCCACTCCCGTCTAACGGATCTTTTCTGTTATTTTTCTGTAGTTTTCTGCCGCCTTCCTCGTCAGGATCTTTTTTCCGTGGACCATGGAGGAGAAGAGATCGCTGGCAAATGTCAGCTCGTACTTGATGAGCCCCAGGAGATGAAGCGCAATAAATCCCAGGATGACATAGAGGATGGCGCCATGGATATTCGAGACGATCCATTTTGTGGTGGAAAATGCCGGACGGGAGAGCGTGTGCAGAAATGGCAGGGGAAGCCATCCAAATTTCAGCGAGGCCCAGAGAACGCCGGTAATGGCCTGCAAGGGAAGGATCAGGAAGAGCAGGGGCAGGTACATGTAACGTCCCAGCCGGTTGTGGCCGGGATCGGGATCCGGGATGGGAATGCCGGCAGAATCGGTGGGCGGTTTTATATGATGTGCGACCTCTTCACGCAGGACCTGGACCAGTCCTTTCCCTTCATGGCGGGGATCGAGATCGTTCCAGCGGGAGAAGGCCGATCCATGGAAGGCAAGATGAAGACGTGCGAGAATCAGCAGGACAAAGGCATAGCCCAGGATGACATGGGTCTTCTGGAAGAAGATGGTCTGGGGTTTGGGGAGTCCCAGGAGCTTGTGATTGTCGAAAACGAGATAGGAAAGGATGAGCAGGACAATGACAAGCAGGTTCGTCCAGTGCCAGAGGCGAAGACGCCCCTCCCAGACGGGAAGTTGTACATTGTATCGCTCCGGGTCGTCGAGACGGGAAATCCTGTCGTTCATTGAGGCTGTCTTCTCCTGAGTGTGGGGACGGTTACAGTCCGGCAATCTATGGTAAAATGAAGCAATATTTATGATACCACAAAGGGGTGATGGCCAATTCTCAAGGAGGTGAGGGGTGAGTGATTCTGCAGGAAGGGGTGTGGCGGGATTCATGGGAGGACTCGCGCTCGCGCTCTCCCTGTGGCAGCCGCTCCCTTCCGGGGCCGCCACCCTCAACGTCTCCTCCCCCGAAAAAGGGCATTGGGGGACGTCGGGGCTCGCCATCGATGATTCCCTGAACCGGGTGATCCTTCCCCTGGAGCTTCCCTCGTTTGCCGGAGGCCAGACGCCTCCCCTGGCCGTAACCCCCGGCAACCAGTTCATGAAAATTCTTGTGGATCATCTCCGGCTCTGGACATCCGAGCGGACGGGACTCGCTCTGTCCTCAGACCAGAAGAAACGGCTCCGGGAGATCGTGGTCTCCACCCGTGCCGATATTATCGGAACCGATGCCCAGGACTTTCGTCTTGTTGAGCTCTTTGAGGCCGCTCTTGCCGGGAAGGTCCTTCCTTCCGGAGCCCTTTCCTCCATCAACACCCGGATCGGTGAGGTGGAGGGGCGGGAGGGAATGCGGTTTGTCGCCGCACTTAAAGAGATGCAGGCTGTGCTGACCGAACCCCAAATCGATATTCTTCGTGGCCAGCAAAACGCAGTGCTGCCGACCTCCGAGATTTCGCTCACATCAGCCTTCCTCTTCGCCGACAGGATCCTGGCCCTTCGCTGGAAGATCCTCATGGAAAGGCCGCTTCCTCCCGCAACCCGTTCCGATATCGACCGGCGCTACCGGAAGGCCAGGAACTGGCTGGTGAGCCTTGCCGCAGAAAAGACGGTCTCGGACCGTACCATCGATGATATCCTGAATCAGCCCTTTGTCGACATGGGAGCCTTTGACGAGGCAGAGAGAAAGGCCGGCCCGCTGGAGGGAAAGTTCTGGGGGACCTTCCTCCGGATCGTGAAACTCCTCTCTCCGCCTGAGCCTCTTTCCACCCGTTGAGAGGGGATCTCCCGCGCCCGGCTCTGTCCGGCAGCGTCCTTTCCGGGAAGGTGCGAAGGGGAACGCTGGCGGCCTGGGCGGTCGTGCTCCTCTGGGGGTTTCACTACGTCGTTCTCTACCGTCCCCTCCGGCTGATCGGTTCCGAGAGATACCTGATCCTGCGTTTTTCCTGGGCGGCTCTCCTTGTTCTGCTTTTTTCCCTTTTTGTCCCCGTGTTGCGGGGGATTAGCCGGGAGAACTGGCGAAAGCTGCTTCTTCTTTCCCTTGTGGGGATCGTGGCCTATCAATGGGTCTTTCTCCGGGCCGCCTCCCTGCTCGACCCTGTCTCTCTCGTTCTCATTCTCTCCCTTGGACCTGTGCTGGTCGCCCTGTACAGCCATCTCAAAGGCCATGAATCCTTCTCCCCCTTGCAGTGGGGAGCGATGGGACTCATTGGTGCGGGAATTTTTCTTGTGGTCCATGGAGAGCTGCCCCAGGATGGCGTGACCCGCGCCAGTTTTTCTGGTCGCGCTGAAGGGCTTGCCATGGCCGTTCTCTCCCTTCTTTTTTTTACCTTCTGGACCCTCATGACGCGGGAGATGACCGGACGGGTGTCGACTCTTCAGATGACGCTCGTCCCGGTCCTCCTCGGCGGTCTCATTCTGATTCCGCTCCACCCCTCCTGGGTTCTTCCTCCCACGGGAGCCCATGCCGGCCTGGTCATTCTCTCCCTGTCCTATTCGATCGTCTTTGCTCTTTTTTGCGCCTACTACCTCTGGAATGTGGCCGTGGCCAACATCGGAGCGGCCCGGGCGGGACTCTGGACCAATGGCCAGCCTGTCGTGGCGGCGGTCGGGTCGGCCCTTTTTCTGGGGCACAGGATGGGAACTCTTCAGCTGCTGGGAGGGCTTGTCGCCCTGGCCGGCTACTGGCTTTTTTTCGGGATGGAATATCCCGGGAAAGAAAAAAGCTGACAGGCTCGGGGGACGTGTCTTGCGAGGGTTAGAGATGAAAGCCGACGGAGAGAGGGACGATAAAGAAGGGGTTGGTCTTTCCTCCGGTTCCCTGAAGTCCCGTGGTTCCGGATTGAAGGGGATTCATGAGGACGCCATAGGCGGCTTCAAGCTGGATGGCGTAGAAATTTAACCCGACCGCTCCCTGGGCGTAAGTTCCCCAGCCCGTTCCCACAAAGGCGTTGGAGACATTCATGCCGTTGGCGGCGACGCCTCCGTCGGCGGCGACATAGAGGTAGACCCGGTCGCCCCCCAACACCCGCACCTCAAGACCCAGGAGAATGGGAGCCATGGAAAAGTCCTGCTTGAGTCCCGGCCGTGACGGGAAGTTCCAGACGTTGGCCTGGAGCCGCAGCGCGAGATTTTGGGCGAGCCACCCGGTGATCTCAATCCCGCCGCCATAGCCGGCGGAGACGCTTTGGGAGATCAGGGGAAGTGTCGGGGAGACAGGAGTTCCAAAGGGGTTGTCGGCTGTGAAGGGGATCCAGAAGCCCTGGAGGGTGACCCCCACCCCCGGAAGGATGGGAGAGGAGCTGTCCTCCCCGGTGGACGGCGGGCAGGGGTGTTCAAACCAGCTCCAGACCGTTCCCTCCATGGGGGTGACCGCGCCGAGAGAGTCGCAGGTGGAGTCGTCCGCCCGGGCCGTTCCGGGTGTCATTCCCCCAAAAAGAAGGACCCCTCCGAGAAGGATTATGGCGCCCCAGTTCGGGGGGCGAACGCCTTTTCTGTTCATTGTCACCCCGCTTTTCGCTGAGATGTCATGGACGTGCTCTCATCATCTCTTGTCGGCAGTCTGAGGGGAAAAAATGAGAAGGTCAGTTGCGTCGCCTGTGAGGCCGGGAGAGATCCGCGGTCCAGGGAATGTTCCCGTGGTGCCCGGCGCGCGCGAAGATGCGGTCGAAGGTCTTTTCAAAACGGGAGACTTCTTTGGGGTTTTTTGTGACAAAGAGGTTATTGTCCTGCTGGCTCCAGTGGGCACGTCTTCCCCGCCGGCAGAAGGCGCCCACCCCGGGAGGGGACCAGTTGGCCGATCCGGTTCTCAGATAGCTTCTGTCAATGGCAAAGGCCTTAAGGTGCATAATGTTGCGGGTGGAATTGTCCTTGACCAGAACGGAAATATGGGCTCTTCCCCTCTGTGTTGAAAGCAGAAACCGCGTCTTGTCCCCCCTGTCGTGGAGCTGGGTCCTGTCCCGGTAGATTCTGATCCGGACGCCTCGCCGGGCGGCCCTGACAAGAGCTTCGGCAATGGGACGATCGGTAAAGGCATACATGGCGATATCGATCCGGGAACGGGCATGGTCGATGAGGCCGATATCGATGGCTTCAAGGTTTTCCTCCGGGGAGTAGTGCTCCCCCAGATACCCGCCGGGAAAGGAGCGGGACGGGGCCGCGGGGCACCCGTGATTGATCCGGTGCTCCTCTCCCCACCGGTGCCGGGGCCAGGCCGCTGCGTGAGGCGGGAGGATGAGGGAAAGAAGAAGGAGCCCTCCCAGGGTCATGGAAGTCCATCGGCGTGGGAATGAAGGGGGCATGGACGGGTCCTCCGGAAATTCTTGGCCGGGGTCAGAATCCTTACCTTTCCCGGGGGAGGAGTCAGACCGGCACTAAAGAAATTGTGAATGGCTGACATCTTATCATGTCCCGGGCCGCTTCGAAACCGCAGGCAGATCTCCCATCGTCTTCCTGTTGCGCCACCTTGCCGTCTGACAGGGGGGAAGGATATCATCAGAAGAAGCGTTAAGGCTGGGCGCGTCAGCGTCAACGCTCAAGAGTCTTCCCGATATTCCGGGTGAGAGAGGGAGGCTTTCCGGCGCTGTCACCGTGAGCGGTCCGGCCGGGGAAAGGCTTCCCTCAATGTGCTTTTATCAAGGATTCTGTGACGAGCTTAAAGAGGAGACTCGCGTGAGCGAAGGAAAGTCGGTCATCCGGTGTCCGTTCTGCGGGACAGCCAACAAGGTTGATCCCTTAAAGCCGTTGGAGCAAGCCCGTTGCGGTCAATGCCATAAGACTCTGGCGGCTGCGGCTTCTTCCACCACCAGTGCTCCCTCTGCTCCGGTGGTCGTGACCGATGCCGACTTCTCCGAGCGGGTGATCGACTCTCCATTGCCGGTCCTGGTGGACTTCTGGGCGCCCTGGTGCGGCCCTTGCCGACAGGTGGCCCCCGTTCTGGAAGAGCTGGCTGAAAAATACAGGGGTCGCCTGATCGTCGCCAAGCTGAATGTTGATGAAAACGGATACACCGCCCGGGAATTCCGGGTCTCAAGCATTCCCACCCTGATCCTGATCAAGGACGGGAATGAGTTGAACCGCATGGTCGGGGCCGAGTCCCGCCCCCAAATCGAACGATTTCTCTCCATGGTGGTGTGATCCGGAGGAGCGCTTTAACGCGCTCCCCGATTGGCCACCCTCGCCTGAAGTCTTGTTTCCCAAAGGATCATTCATGAATACAGAGAGTATTTTTCAGCTTCCTGATGACGTCTTTCCCCGCCACTACGACCTCCATCTCTCCACCGACCGGGAGTTTTTTCGTCTGTCAGGTACGGTCTCCATCGAGGTTGAGATTCACCGGAGTACCATCGAGTTCGTTCTCAATGCCAAGGATCTTAGGATTTCTCAGGCTGTTGCCCGATACGAAGGAGTGGACTTTCCCCTGACGGTCAAAATGCTCTCCGCCGATGAGCGGGTGATCCTCTCGGGAACGCGGCTCTTTGAGCAGGGGAAGCGCGCCCATCTCCAGCTTGCGTTCTCCCGGGATATCGATGACCTCCTGGCCGGCTTCTACCGCTGCCGGGGCCAGGAGCCATCGGGAGAGGGATTTCTCATGGCTACGACCCAGTTTGAAGCCACCGATGCCCGACGGGCCTTCCCCTGTTTCGACGAGCCGAGGATGAAAGCGACATTTTCCTTGTCGGTCTCTGTCCCCCCCGGGTATACGGCCGTTTCAAACATGCCGGAGGAGGGACGGGAGGAAGAGGGGGAGGGCGGCCTTACGCTTTCCTTTGCCCGCAGCCCCCGCATGTCGACCTACCTCCTGCACCTGTCCATTGGACGCTGGGACAGGATCGCAACGACTGCTTCCGGAGTCGAGATCGCCGTCTACGCGCCTCCCGGACGCTCCCGGGACGGGGAGTTCGCTCTCGAGGTGGCCCGCCGGCTGCTTCCCTGGTACAACGAGTATTTTGGAACCCCGTATCCTCTTCCCAAGCTCGATCTTCTGGCTATTCCCGACTTCGCGGCGGGGGCCATGGAGAACTGGGGAGCGATGACATTCCGGGAGACGGCCCTTCTGGCGCCTCACACGGGGGCTTCTGCCCGGAACCTTCAACGGGTCGCGGTGGTGGTGGCTCACGAAATGGCCCACCAGTGGTTTGGAGATCTGGTGACGATGGCCTGGTGGGATGACCTCTGGCTGAATGAGGGGTTTGCCTCCTGGATGGAGGTGAAGGCTGTCGATGCGCTCTTCCCGGAGTGGGGGATGTGGGAGCTCTTTCAGAGCGAGGACAGAAACGAGGCGCTCGAGATGGATGCGCTGGCTGAAACCCATCCCATTGAGGTTCCCGTGGGGGACCCCGGAGAGATCAACGAGATCTTTGATGCCATCAGCTATACCAAGGGGGGCTCCCTTCTCCGGATGCTCGAGACGGCGCTCGGGGCCGAACCCTTCCGGAAGTCCCTGGCTGGCTACTTCAAACGCCATGCCTACGGGAATGCTACAACCGCCGATCTCTGGCGGAGTCTGTCCGATCCCGCGTTCGATCCTCATGGGGGTCTGGGCCGGGTGATGGCCGCCTGGACAACCCTGCCAGGGTACCCCTGGGTGGCGGTTGCCCGGGAAGGCTCCTCGCTTGTGGTGACCCAATACCCCTTCCGGATCCGGCGGACCGACCGGGAGTCCCTTGAGAGCTCGCAAGGCGCTCCTGTCTGGCCTCTGTTTCTCTCTGTCTCATCGGGGGGGAAAACACCTGAGCGTCATATCCTCTCCCGCCGTTCGTCAACAATACCCCTTCCGTCTCAGCCCTCTGACTGGGTCAACATCAATGCCGGCCAGACAGGGTATTTTCGCGTCCTGTATGCGGCTGATCTCCGCCCGGGAATCCTCGGTGCGATGGAGAACGGAAAGCTGACGGTCCTTGATCGCCTGGCCCTTGAGAACGACATGTATGCCTTCTTTAAGTCCGGCATCGTCTCGGTGGAGGACTATCTGGGGCTCGTGGAGGGATTTGGAAAGGAAGGCTCCTATGCCGTCTGGGCAGATATTCTCGCCAATATCCTGGAAGTCGATGCCCTCTGGGCTGGCGACCCGGATCACGGCGCCTTCCGGCGCTGGGCCACGACCCTGATCCGCCCCGCTTTTCTCCGGTCGGGCTGGGAGCCCGGGGAGAAGGAGTCGCATCAGGAGAGGCTCCTCCGGTCGGCTCTTTTAGGGGCCCTTGTTCGCCTGGGCGATCCGGAGATCCTTTCCGCCTGCCGCCCACGGTTTGCCTCATACCGGCAGAACCCCGCCGCCCTTCCGGCTGATCTTCGCCTGGGGGTCTTTTCCGGGGCCGTTGCCACCGGCGATCCTGATGTTTTTCGTGAGGTGATGGATCTGGCTGCCGGACAAGCCGACCAGGAAGAAAAAAACCGTCTTCTCCACGCCCTTTCCCTGGCGCCGGATCCGGTCCTTCTCGACCGGGCCCTTGCGGCCACACTGACACCTCTTGTACGGATTCAGGATGCCGTGGGTGTGGTGGGGGCCCTGGCGAGAAATCCCGTCGGGCGTCGCCGGACATTCGACTTTGTCACGACGAACTGGGGGACATTTTACGGGAGGTACGAGTCTGGAGGCTTTGCCTTGAACCGCCTCATCCGGGGCATTTCCGACCCCTTCCGGACGGAAGCGGAGCGGTCGATGGTGGAGACATTTTTTACGATCCACCCTGTTCCGGCGGCGCGCCGGGCGGTCGCCCAGGCTCTCGAAACCATCCGGTCGAACGGGGAGATCTTCGGCGCCAACCGGGAGGCCCTCTCCCGGTGGCTGGGAAAGAAGCCTATCCGATAAAAACCGAGGGTTTCCGGAAGTGGGTCGAGGTATAGTGCTCGATCATCCGGTCAAGAAGGGGGCCTGGAGAAGAATCTTTGATGATTGTACTCCCTGTGGGCTTCGCCACCGCTTCCACGACCTTGTCGAGGATAGTCGTGATCCCTCCGCTTCCCTCGACGACCCCGATCAGCTTCCCTTCGTCGTAGGCGATGGAGAATTCTCCGAGGGTTCCCGAGTGGCCCCCCAGGATGATGACAAAGTCGCTTGAGCGGATGTTGATGACCTCTCGTCCCATGAGTCCGGAGCCGGTGAAGATGATCATGTCGTAGAGGTCGTTGGGAGAGTGGAAGCGGTGAATATGCTCCTCCTCCGAAAGGGCCGGAGAGATCCCCACCGAAAAGCCGCCGATTTCCCGGAATCCCTTGCAGGCTTCCCAGGGAAGCCCCGGACAGGCTCCGGTAACGAGTCCAAACTTCTGCCGGGCAATGGCTCGGCCTGTTTCCCGGGCGAGTTCCGTCACCTTCGGTGAAAAGGGACCGGAGGCAGCTCCCATGACGCCCACCGTCAGGGTCCGGCCGGGGGCGGTGGCAACATAACGCTCGGGGCTTCGGTCAAAAGCGGCCCGGCAGTCCAAACTGTCGAAGTAGTAGAGGTGTCCTTCGTAGATCCGTATGGCCGGGGCGGCATGGTGCTTTTCAATGGGACGCTTGCAGACGGGATCGGTGGTCATGGGGTCTCCTTGGGATTCACGCCCGGGCGGGCGAGTCGCAGACACTTTGGCCGATTCGGCAAGGATCTGTCAAGAAGACGTCGCTCCTCTCCGGACCGCTGGCCCGGAGATCTTACGAAAGGATGCCAGGTGAAGATTTTTATATTGATGGTGATTTCCGGGATTCTGGAGGTCGGCGGCGGCTATGGAGTCTGGCGATGGATGCGTGACCACGCGCCTCTGGCCGTCGGTCTCCTGGGGCTCGCGGGACTGATGCTGTATGGCATCGTTGCCGCTCTTGAGCCTTTGCCCTTCGGGCGGGCCTATGCGGCCTACGGGGGGGTTTTTGTCCTTGTGTCCCTGATCTTTGCCGCATGGGTTGATGGCTTTCGCCCTGACCGATGGGACCTTCTGGGGGCCTCCTTCGTCGGGGCGGGGGTGGCGATGATGGTCTATGGAGGCGGTCGATGAACCAGGATCGGGGACCTGTCCGGCAGGGAAGGTTTCGGCTGGTCTCGGACTATGCTCCCTGCGGAGACCAGGGAAAGGCGATTGAGCGTCTCACCCGGGGAGTTTCGACAGCCGAGAGATTTCAGACCCTGCTCGGTGTGACGGGATCCGGCAAGACCTTTACGGTGGCCAATGTCATCGCCAACGCCGGAAAGCCCGCCCTTGTTCTGGCTCCCAACAAGACGCTGGCCGCCCAGCTTTATCGTGAGTTCCGGGAATTTTTTCCCGACAATCGCGTTGAATACTTCGTCAGCTATTACGACTACTACCAGCCGGAAGCCTATCTCCCCGCCACCGACACCTACATTGAAAAGGATTCGGCGATCAATGACCTGATCGACCGCATGCGCCACAGTGCCACCACGGCGCTTCTCGAGCGTCTCGATACCATTGTGGTCGCTTCCGTCTCCTGTATCTACGGTCTCGGATCCCCCGATTCGTACCTCAAGATGCACCTCTATCTCGAGCAGGGGATGGAGATCAGGCGGCAGCGTCTTCTCGAAAGGCTCGTCGAGATCCAGTATGAGCGGAACGAGATCGACTTCCGCCGGGGAACCTTCCGGGTCAAGGGAGATGTGGTTGATATCTTTCCGTCGTCCTATGATGAGCGGGCGGTCCGGGTCGAGTTCTGGGGGGATACGGTGGAGCGTATCCGTGAGATCGACCCCCTCACCGGAAGGGAGCTCTCCCAGCTCCCCTCGATCATCATCTATCCGGCAACCCACTATGTGCTCCCTCCCGACAAGCTCGAAGGGGCTCTCGCGGCCATTGAAGAAGAACTCGCCGGCCGGATCGACGAATTCCGGAAGAGCAACAAGCTTGTCGAGGCCCAGAGGATCGAGCAGCGGACGCTCTTCGACCTGGAGATGATCCGGGAGGTCGGTTTTTGCCACGGTATCGAAAACTATTCCCGGCACCTTTCCGGCCGCGCTCCGGGAGAGCCTCCGCCGACTCTTTTCGACTATTTCCCCCAGGACTACCTTCTGGTCATCGATGAGAGCCACGTGGCCGTTCCCCAGGTGGGGGGGATGTACCAGGGAGACCGCTCCCGCAAGAAAAGTCTTGTGGATTACGGGTTCCGGCTTCCCTCGGCCTTTGACAACCGGCCCCTGACCGCCGAGGAGTTCGAAACGGTGATGCGGCAGGTGATTTTTGTTTCGGCGACCCCCGGGTCCTACGAGCTTGAGGCCTCCAAGGGGGTCACTGTCGAACAGGTCATTCGACCGACCGGACTTGTCGATCCCGAAGTCGAGGTGGTGCCGGCTGTCCATCAGGTGGACCATCTTCTGGGGGAGGTGCGAAAGACGGCCCTGCAGGGAGACCGGGTTCTGGTGACCACGCTGACAAAGCGCATGGCGGAGAATCTGACCGAGTACCTCGAAGAAAGAGGCGTGCGTGTCCGCTACCTTCATTCGGAGATCGATACGATCGAAAGAATGGAAATTATCAGGGATCTTCGGAGGGGAGAGTTCGATGTTCTTGTGGGCATCAACCTTCTGAGGGAAGGTCTCGATCTTCCTGAGGTGTCTCTGGTGGCGATTCTTGATGCCGACAAAGAGGGGTTCCTGCGGTCGCGGCGTTCCCTGATCCAGACATCGGGACGGGCCGCCAGAAATCTTCGCGGCCGGGTCATTTTCTATGCCGACAGCATCACCGGGTCGATGCGGGAAGCCATCGACGAAATGCATCGGCGCAGGGAGATCCAGCTGGCCTTCAACAAGGAGAACGGGATCATTCCTCAGGGGATTCGCAAAAACATCCCGGAGGCCCTCTACCATGTGTCAGAAAGCGACTATGTGACAATCGATGTTGCCCCGGAGGAGCCAGAAGAGTCGATGCCGCACTCGCTCGGTGAAGCGGAAATCCGGGCGCGCATGGTGGAGGCGGCAGAGGCCCTTGATTTTGAAAAGGCCGCCTACTTTCGGGATCTGCTCCGGGCGCGGGGGGAGAAGCCGACGGGGGAGGGGATCGAAATCGCTTCAGGGAAGGGAAAAAAACGGAAGAGTCCCGGGAGGGGGAAATCCGGGGGGCGCGCTTCAGGCGCTTCGCGCTGAGAGGCCTGTTCCAACACCGGTCCTTTTTGAATACGATGCTCCCGGGCCGGTCAAACCGGGGACAGGATACGCTTTTCCCGGTGGATAGGAGAAGAGCCAGCGCCGATTTGATGAATGGTCCTCCAGCACCGGACCCCTGTTACTTTCGTTTCCGGCCTCTTCCGGCATTGGGCGCCTTTGTCTCAAGAAGATGACGGGCCCGGACCACAAGGGGCAGGTCTTCCCCTCCGGACACCCTCCCGAGAAGTGATGCGAACCGCCTCCGATCCCCGAGCCCAAGCGCCACCAGCTCGACCTCGGCCATGAGTCCGTGCCAAAGCGCTCCTGTCTCCTCCGCCCGCTTCCTTGCCACCTCAAAGAGCCCTTTTGCCCTCTCCCCGGCCTCCCCGGGGTCTTTTCCCAGAAGAGCCTGGCCCTCGACCACAAAAAAGAGGGGATCAAACACCCTGGTTCCCACTTTCTCCCCTTCCTCCCTCCCGATACGAGCCATCTCGACTGCCTTGTCCCAAAGCCCGGCCTTTAGCGCCATCTCGGCACGGAGAGAGTAGAAGATCGGACTGACCCCCGGGATCATCTCCCGGATCGCCAGCATCAGCTCTTCGGCCTTCCGTGACGCCTCCTCGGACGGGTCGCACCAGAGAAGGGCCATCCGGAGGACCTCTTCCCACAGCTGAAGCCCCACCTCCTCTGCAAGCCTCAAGGGTTCCTTGGCCAGTTTCCGAACCGTCGCGACATCCTGGGCCATGCATCGGGCATAGGTGGCGAAGACGCCCAGGTACACGCGGGAGCGGGGAAGACGGAGGACATCGTCGAGGCGGGCCCCCTCGTCAAAGATGGCGCGGGACTCCCGGACCCTTCCCTGAAGCTGGCAGATAAAGCCCAGGTAGGAATAGATGAGAACGGGGGGAGACTCCGGGTAGTTCTCAAACGAAGAGTCATTCTGCCACCCGTGGCGGACAAACTCCTCCCGGACCGCAGAGAGCGCGGAAAAGGCCTGGTCCAGCTCTCCCTTCCAGAAAAGGGCCATGCCCCGGAGGCAGTCGGCCCAGAGTTCGGATCCGGATCGGTTCCCTGTCCGGGGAAGGGATTCGAGTGTCTCAAGGGTCCACTCAGGGCCCCGGGAGCCGCCCCCGGATTCGAGTAAAAGAAGGGAGAGCTCCGGCTCAAGGGGAGAGTCCGGATGCTTGCGGACGAGATCCTGGGCCTTCTGCCTCAGCTTCTCCGACTCGGGGCCGTATCCCGAGACGACATTGACGATCCGGAGCATGGAGAGAAGAAGGCGGAGGATCCGGGAGTCAATGTCGGGGGAGGAGGGCTCTGATTCAAGAAGAGCCAGGGCCTTCCCGAAGTGGTCGAGGGCGATCCGGTAGGCCCCTAGAGCCGCAGACCGGTCTCCGGCGCTGATAAAGCGGGGTACCGCTTTGGAGGTGAGCCCGGCTTTTTCCAGGTGCTCCCCCAGGATCTCGGGCTGGCGGGAGACCTGTGAAGGAAATTCCTCCTGGAGGACCTCCGCGAGAACCCGGTGGATTTTTTTCCGGACCGATCCCGGAAGGGATTTCAGGAGCCCTTCCCGAAGGAGGGCATGGCGAAACCGGTAGGTTGGATCGGGAAGAAGACGCTCGGCTTCAAGGATCTTGTGGTTTAAGAGCTCCTCGATCCAGGCATCCGTGCTTCTTTCTCCGGAGGGAAGGGAGGCATAGGACTCCGTCGCCCGTAACAGGAGAGGCCAGTCGACGCTTTCTCCCAGACAGGCCGCCACCTTTGCCATTGTCCGGCTCTCTCCCAGCGAGCCGATCCGGGAGGAGAGAAGCTCTTTGAGGTTTGCGGGAATTTCCGAACTCCCGCCGGACAGCAGAT
>JAJZCZ010000140.1 GCA_021828805.1 Nitrospirota bacterium
GCCCTGGATCCCTCGATCTCTCCCCAGGAGGCCATGCATTTTTCGAAGGTCTACCTCGCGTATATTTCCTGGGCTCCGGTCGATCCGGTCAGACAGAATCTCGACGCCCTTCAGTCCCTTCTCCTTGAGGTCGAGCAGACCCTGCCGGATTTCCATTGGCTGGCGGACTGGGTCAATGCGCGGGATGATGCCGACAAGGTGACTCTGGCGACCTTCTGGAAGGGGACGGGAAAGGATTTGAGCAAGGCAGAGGTTGCTCCCGCCTTTACGAATAATGGAATGAAGCGGATCAGCGCGTTCATTGAGGAGGTACGTCAGGCAAGCCCTGAAAGCTTCTCAGTGGCCCGGTCTGTTAAAAAGTTCCGGATCTGGTACGACGCCCGGAAGGAGTCCGAGTGGTTCGCGTATGTCCGGGACTTTGCCCAGGGAGAGGAAACACTGGGAGATGTCCTGCAGTGGAAGGCTGTTTTCCAGAGCCTGCCGGGTACCCGGAGCCCCTACCTTCTTCTGGCCAAGCGTCTGGACAATGAATTTCCGAAAAGTCCGGGGGACTCGAAAAAGCCTTGGAAAGTGTTGCTTCGGGAATATCTTCAGATTGCCAAGTATCGGGGGCCGAGGGCGAATATTCTTTCGAAGATTCAAAGTTATGCGGTAGCTTTCCATGAATCCGGGCGGACGGGGATGACTCAGGGTGCCCTTGAAGGAAGGCGGACCATGAAATCCCTGGTCATTGCCGGTCGTTCTTATGCCCAGTACATGTCCACCCTGTCGGCCATTGTGGATGAAGGAAGCCAGGGGAGGGGGCATGACCTGAAACTTGCCGGAGATTATTATTCCTACTCCCGGAAAGGATCAAAAAAACCGCCTCTTCTTGTGTCGGCCTTCGCGTCTCTTAAGATGATCCAAAAGAACCTCATACTTCAGAATAATCCTCAGGAGAAAATCCTGTGGGGGGTGATTTCCGGTTCGTTCTGGACAGCCCTCGACATGATTGACCGGGAGGCGGCCTGTGAAATTCAGGATCGCTGGGTGGCCAAGGTTGTGTCGCCTGCCCAGGCGTCTCTTTCGAGTAAGGACCTCGACCAGTTTCTTTTGGGTCAGGAGGGCGCGATTCCTGTCTTCATGGACAAGACGATGGGACCCTTTGTCGAACGGACGACCTCCGGCTTCAGGCTCATCTCTCAAGAGAATCGCTCGATTTTTGTGAGACCTTCCTTTATGCACTTCATCAATGACACGATCAACTCCCAGCGCTCGCTTGATCTGACCGCGAAAAGAAAAGAGCTGGAGAAGAAAAAAAGGCATCTCGACCTGGTCAACCTTCGTCAGTCTCTGGCAAAGCAGGAGCAGAGCGACCAGGCGAAGATTCAGTCCATGGCCAAGACAAAGTTCCCGGTCGTGATCAAGGCGCTTCCCACCGACGTCAACCCCGAGGCGCTCGCCCGTCCGTATCTGACCCGCCTGACCTTGGAGTGCGCGGAGAAGAAACACGTCTTGAACAACTTGAACCTTCCCGTCAGAAGGGCCTGGGAGTGGTCTTCTCTCACCTGTGGAAAAACCTCCCTCGAAATTCGTCTCGGGAGTCTTGTTCTGACGAGGGAATACTCTGGGGGGAACGGTTTTATCCAGTTCGCCCAGCAGTTTTATCAGGGAAGTCTGACCATGACACCGGCGGATTTCCCGTTGAAGAAAAAAGCTCTTGAAAACATGCGAGTGACCTATCTGACCGTCCACTACCAGTTCAAGGGGATCCATACCCTCCTCATCCGTTATCAGGACTACCTTCAGGCGAGCGGGTCGATTGAGAGGGTCAAGGAAAAGATCGCCCGGATCGACCAGGAGCTGGCCATCCAGGATACCAGCAAGATAGACAACCAGAATGCGGCGCTGAAAAACCATCCTTTTGCGGTCGACAGTCTTCCAACAGATATTTCCCTCTGCCTTCCTGGAGAGGCCGGAAGTTCATCGGAAAGCGGGAGCTCTCTTGCGGGTTCTCCCGATACATTCATGCGAGAAGGGAGTGATAAATGACGGGAGCCGAACTGGGGCGTTCTCCCATCCGGCCGGAGGCTCCGGCCGGCGAGGATATTCGTGATCAGGACATCTTTTTAAATCTCCAGTCGGAGATGAATCGTTCTCAGACGGTTTCTTCCGGGGCTTCGACGGTTGTCGACTGGCCTTCGATCCGGAAGATGGCCGCGTCGATTCTGGAGACGAAAAGCAAGGATCTTCTCGTTGCGGCCTACCTCTCTGTCGCCCTGTCCCGAACCAGCGGACCGGCCGGAGCATTGGAAGGAATTGCGATCCTGAATGGCATGCTGACAGAGCACTGGGACACCCTCTACCCCCCGCTGGCCCGTATTCGGGCCCGAAGGAATGCGATTTCCTGGTGGATGACCCAAATGCAGGAGATTCTCCCGACCCTTTCTTCGCCGTCGCTGACTCCGGAAGAGATGGAAATGGGGAAGAAGGCGATCCGGGAACTTAATGGAACATTGGGCGACAAGGATCCTGATGGGCCCTCCCTCTCTCCAATCTACCCCTTCATCGAAGCTCTGCCGGTCTCACTTCCTGCAGCTCCTCCTCCCCCTGCCTCCGCCCCTGGGGCTTCTTCCTCAGAGCAGACAACCTCTGCGGCAACGGGGTCAGGCCAAAGCGCCTTTACGATCTCCGATGAGGGAGATCCTGTTCTTGCCCTTGAGCAGATTTCGCCCGCCCTCATGGCGCTCTCCGAGCGCCTTCTTGATGCCGATCTCGAGGACGGACGGTCTCTTGTCTTGTCGCGCATGATCC
>JAJZCZ010000141.1 GCA_021828805.1 Nitrospirota bacterium
CTCCTTTAGCGTGGTGGGCGGGGGCGTCTCCTCGGGAAGCTCAACCGTCAGCATTCAGGGCGGGGGCGTCTCCGGGGGGTCGAGCTCCGGCAGTTCCTCTCTTTCGATTCAGTCCGGGGGCGTCTCCGGGGGGTCGAGCTCCGGCAGTTCCTCTCTTTCGATTCAGTCCGGGGGCGTCTCCGGCGGGAGCACCTCGGGAAGCTCGTCGCTTTCGGTCACGGGGGGAGGGGTCTCGGGAGGAACCAGTGGCGGGAGCACGACAACGGACGGGACGAGCGGAACCACGAGCAGCTCCAGCGGAAGCTCCGGCAGTTCGTCGCTCTCGGTCCAGGGGGGCGGCGTCTCCGGTGGGAGCCCCTCGGGAAGCTCGTCACTTTCGGTGACGGGGGGCGGGGTCTCGGGGGGAACGACATCGGGAACCACCTCATCGGGAACTCCCTGATGACGAAGAAAGAATTGCTGGGTTTTGAGCGTTTTTCTGAAAGAGAGGGTGTGTGGAATCGATCAGTGAGGTGATCCCGGCCTGTTGCCGATTTCTGGCAAGGAGGGTTGTCGGGGCAGGGATCGTAGGGGGCGCGATTTTCTTGGGGACAGGAAATGTTTGGGCTGCTCCCGTAACGGTCCCCCCCGTGGGAGGTCAGATCCTCCAGCAGAACGCTCCGAACATCAACGCCCTTCCTCCCCTCGGAGGACCCAGCCTCGTCATTCCGCCCGCGGGGCCCTTGCGTTCGAACTCCCGTCTCAGGATTCCGGTCCGAAAAATCGTGATCGACGGCAACCGGCTCTTTCCCTCGAGGCGGCTCCACCGACTTGTCGCCTCGGGTGAAGGACATGCCCTGACGCTCTCCCAGATCGATGCCCTGGCCGAGAAGATCTCCCTCTTCTACCGCCAGCACGGCTATCCCCTCGATCGGGCCATTGTCCCCCCCCAGACGGTCCGGGGCGGGATCCTGCATCTTCGGATCATTGAGGCCCGATACGGGAAGATCACCCTTCATAATCAGAGTCGGATCACCAACGAGGTTCTCGACCGGACGCTGACGGACATCCCTTCCGGATCTCCCGTGGCCCAGGAGCCCCTCGATCGGACCCTTCTCCTCCTTTCGGACATTCCCGGGGTTAACGTCAACTCCGTCCTCTCTCCCGGATCCATGCCCGGAACCTCCGACCTTTCGGTCACAGCGAGCCCCACGCCCCTGGCGACCGGGAACGCCTCCATCGATGACTATGGCAACCCCTACACGGGGGCCATGCGGCTCTCCGGGGGGGTGGCGGTGAACAGCCCCTTCCATCGGGGCGATCTCCTGACGGTGAATGCGGTCTCCTCGGGCAACGGATTCACCTATGGCCGTCTGGGATATGAAATCCTTGTCGACGGATGGGGAACACGGGTCGGGGCGGCCTATTCGGCCATGACCTATCGTCTGGGGGGCGGGTACTCTCCCATCCCCTACGAGTCCGGGTCGGCCCTTGCGGCCCTGGGCGCCAACGGAAACTCCCAGATCTGGAGTCTCTACATGACCCAGCCCATCGTCCGCTCCCGAACATCGAACCTCTCCGCCCGCCTTGGATGGGATCACTATTTCCTGTCCGATACCTTTTCGGGGATCTCGGGGGCGGCCAACGATCGGGGGCTCGACCTCTTCACCCTCTCCCTGTCGGGAAACTCCCGGGATGCCCTGGGGGGCGGAGGGATCAACCAGGGATCCCTTGCCTTCACCCCGATGCTCGTCTCTCCCGATCCGGGATCGATCAATCCCGCCAATCCCTACGGGACAAGCACCGAAGGCTACCGGTCGCGCTGGACCCTGTCGGCTTCCCGACTTCAGCGCCTCTGGTCCGACCGGGATTTTCTCAATGCCGAGGCCAGCGGACAGCTGGCGACCGGAGCGCTCGACCCTTCCCAGCAGATGATCATGGGAGGGCCCGATACCGTTCGCTCCTATATGGAAGGGGCCCTTTTCGGGGACGAGGGCTACGAGGCGACACTCGAGTGGCAGCACAATCTGGCCATCTCCTGGCCGGGGCTTTGGCAGAGCAAGGTGTTTTGGGACAGCGGAGGAGTGGCGACCTATACCATCCCCACCAGCTTCGTCAATCTGACCGGGCCCGGGATCGGCGGAAACTGGACCTCCCCCGCCCAGGACTGGACGGGCAAGCTCGAGTTGGGATTCCCGGTGGGGCCCCTGCCTTCCCAGATTGGCTATGCCTCGCCGGTTCAGCTTTGGGGACAGATCCAGAAAACCTTTTGAGTAGATATGGGAGTGAGGACAAAGGTGAAAAACGGTCGCATGGTCGAACTTCTTCCGGGCCTGTCGGTGCTGGGAGCCATGATCCTCCTGGGGGGCCTCTTTTTGTTGTCCGGGTGCACCTCCACAGGGCAATGGTCGGCCGAGATGGTCGTTCCCAAGATGAAGGGTGCGTTTGATACCCGAAGATTTGTTCCCCTCGAAAGCCCTCCCCGGATCGTGAACGGGTGGGAGTGCAACAATGAGCCCCTGTTTTTCCAGCCGGGGGGCAATGCCTTTGTCTCGACAGGGATCCTCCGCTCTCTCAGGAAAAACTTTTCCTCTCGGGCGAAGGGACTACTCAAGGCTTCGGGGGATTGGACGGTCACCGACTATGGCCTTTGGAATATGACCTGCGTCCGATACAAGGGCATCGTGGCCACGGTCCTTCCCCCGACACCGGTCAACCGTAAGAAAGTCGTTTTAACAAAAAAGGTTGCCCCCTCGCCTGTCTCCAAGGGACAGCCTTCGTCCCCCGTTCTGACGGCTTCGGCGCCC
>JAJZCZ010000142.1 GCA_021828805.1 Nitrospirota bacterium
GATCGGGCCGCTCTGATCGGGCTCTCTCCGGGCGTCCCCCTTCTTCCTCATACCGCCGTCCCGGCCGTGCGGGAGCGTATTCGTCCCGGCCACTTTCCCGGCGGGGCCGCTCCGGACGCTCCTCCCGGGAGGAAGGCCGTCTGTCCTGCCAATCCTGGGTCCGCCCTGCCCTTTCGGGTCTTCCGGGTCTGTCCCCTCTGACGGGTCTTCCGGATCGATCGGTCTGCTCGAGCTTTTCCGGACGGACAGCTCCCGCAAATTTTCGTGTCCGGGGGATCGGACGGTCGTCGACCTCCTGTGGGGCGCGACGACTCGGACGTGACGGAGCGGACTCGTCACGATCATGCGTCTGATGGTGATCCGTCCGGGGACGTCCGTTTCTGCCCTCACGAGGCGAGAAGCCCGGAGATCTTCTGGGAGAGTCGCCTTCCGGAGATGTTGTTCTCTTTTCTCTTTCAGGCCGTTCGGACCATTCGAAATCTTCTGAGCGGGGGGCCCGGTCGGGTTTGTCGAAGGTTCTTTCGCGCCTTACGCCCCGGTCCTCGCGCCTATCCGTTTCCCGGTGGGAGCGACCTTCTTCCTCCACGCCTTCTGAAGTTCGTCGCGGCTTCGCAAAGGAGCCGCGCCTCGAGTCAGCCGATCGGGGGCGTGTCGGGCGGTCAAATCCCGCTTCCCGGCGGCCGGGGTGGTCTCCTGAGGGCTGTTTTCGTTCGGCAGGACGACTTTCCCCCCTCTCCGTGTTTTCTTCCTTTTCGAATCTTCCCGGGACTGACTTGACCTCTCTGGCCGTTCTGCGAGAGGTCGGGGGGGCGTCCCTGGAAAAACGGGAGTCGAGATTTTTGGGGAGGCTCTTGGGTCGGGTGCCGGCGAGGAGAAGTTCGGTTTCCTGGGGGGTAACCGTACGATACTCTCCCGGTTCAAGTCCGGCGAGTGTCAGGGGGCCAAAGGCGGTGCGGACAAGCTTCAGCACAAAATAGTTCAACGTTTCAAAGAGTCTCCGGACCTCGCGGTTTCTCCCTTCGGTCAGGGTGATCCGGTACCAGGCGTTGGTGGAGGTCTGTCGCTCGAGAACCAGTTCAAGAGGGACCACCGGCCGGCCATCGAGGCGGATTTCTCCCTGGGCCATCCGTTCGAGGTGGGCCGGGGAGAGTCCTCCCTGAATCTTGACGAGGTAGGTGCGGGGGATCTCGAAGCGCGGGTGGAGGATGCGCTGAGAGAGGTCTCCGTTGTTGGTCAGAAGGAGGGCTCCCTCCGTCTGGAAATCGAGGCGTCCGATGTGAAGGAGGGGATCAATTCCGGGAAAATAGTCCCGGAGGGTCGGGCGCCCTTCCGGATCGAAGAGGGTGGAGACGACACTCTTGGGCTTGTAGAAGAGGAAGAGGAAGGTCTCCGGCTCACGTGGGAGGGGGCGTCCATCCACGAGGATTTCCTGGCGCTTGGGGTCCACCCGTGTTCCAGGTTCCGTGACCACTTCCCCGTCCACGGTGACCGAGCCTGCGGCGATCAGCTGCTCGGACTTCCTGCGGGAGGCGACTCCACGATGGGCGAGGATTTTGTGAAGGCGCAGCCGGCCATCGGCCTCCTCGAGAAGCTCGGAGTCGTCGGGGCTATGATCGGAATCGGATCCTGTTGTTGTCATGTCGGGATCCTTTACTCCCACTCGATGGTGGAAGGCGGCTTGGGGGAGATGTCAAAGACGACCCGGTTGATTCCGGGAACGGTGGCGATGATGCGGTGCGAGATCCGGCTGAGAAGCCCTGGATCAAGATAATGGACGTCGGCGGTCATCCCGTCTACCGAGCTGACGGCGCGGATGGCGGCCACATTCTCGTAGGTCCGGGCATCGCCCATGACCCCGACCGATTTGACGGGGAGGAGAACGGCGAAGTACTGCCAAAGGGCGGGTCGGAGGGAGGAGTTCTCGACCTCTTCCCGGACAATGGCATCCGCTTCCCGAAGAATGTCGAGGCGCTCCGGGGTGATTGATCCCAGGATGCGGATGGCGAGTCCCGGTCCGGGAAAGGGCTGGCGGGAGACGAAGCGGTCGGAGAGACCCAGCTCCCGTCCAAGCCGGCGGACTTCATCCTTGAAGAGTTCGCGCAGGGGCTCAACGAGCTGGAAGGGCATGCGTTTCGGGAGTCCTCCAACGTTGTGGTGGCTTTTAATGACGGCGGAGGGGCCCCCGAAGGAAGAGACGCTCTCGATAACGTCGGGGTAAAGGGTTCCCTGGGCAAGGTATCGATAGGTTCCCCGGCGACGGGCCTCCCGGACAAAGACATCGATGAAGGTCCGTCCGATGATTTTTCTCTTCTTTTCGGGGTCGGCCACTCCCTTGAGGCGGTCCAGAAAGAGCTGGCGGGCGTCGATGATCTCCAGGGGGATTCCCAGGGAGGACAGATCGCGCTCCATCTCCGGGAGCTCGTCTTTCCTGAGAAGGCCGTTGTCGACGAAAAAGGCGTGGAAGTTCTTGCCCAGGGCCCGGTGACAGAGAAGTGCGGTCACAGTGGAGTCGATGCCTCCCGACAGGGCGCAGATCAGGTGGTCCGAACCCACGCGGGTCCGGATCTCCTCAACGTGGCGGTCGAGATAGCCCTTGAGTGTCCAGTTTTTAGAAATTCCACAGATATCCCGAAGGAAATGGCGAAGAAAATCGACGCCGGCCACCGTCTGGGTGACCTCCGGGTGGAACTGGACCCCATAGATTCCTTTTTTCCGGTTCTCCATCGCCGCCACCGGGGTGGTCTC
>JAJZCZ010000143.1 GCA_021828805.1 Nitrospirota bacterium
TGCCTCCCGGCTTCCGGTCACGGTCGACCACCTCCTTCCCCCGGACTCGCTTGGGGAGGTGGCAGATCTTTTCGGGGTTCAGGGGGTCTTTTCCTCGCCCGACGTTTTTGCCCAGATTGATCGCCCCGGTCTTCACCACCTTCCTGCCGTCCTCCCGACTGTTTCTGAGAATCCCTTCGACCCTGAGGTTCTTCTTGAGCGGGCCCTTCCCGAAGGCCGGAAGACGGTGGCACATCTTCTTCTGACCTCGGGAACGACGGGCCGCCCCAAAGGCGTTCCCCTGACCCACGGGAACCTCCTCGCCAACGCGGATGCCATTCTCTCCCGTGGCGTCTACGCCGACAGGGACCGGGTCCTTTGTGTTCTTCCCCTCCACCATTCCTATCCTTACATGGTGAATCTGCTCCTGCCCCTTTCGGTGGCGGGAACGGCGATCTTCGCCCCCGATCTCGCCCCCGCGACGCTCCGGGAGATCCTCTCTCAGGACAAGATCACCCTCTTCCCGGCCGTTCCCCTTTTATGGGAGGGGTTCCACCGGAGAATTGAAGAAGAGCTTGGCCGTCGCCCCCGCTGGGTGCTACGTCTGATCAAGGGGGTGGTGCTTCCCCTTTCCTTCTCTCTCCGGCGGCATTGGGGGATCAATGCCGGTCGCTGGATCTTCCCGAAGTTCTCGAAGATTTTCGGTCCGACGATGAAGGCGCTGGCTTCGGGAGGCGCCGCACTTCGTCCCGAGGTGGCTCGGGACTTCATCGCCATGGGGGTTATCCTGCTGGAGGGATACGGGCTGACCGAAACCTCGCCGGTGGTCTCCATGACAGTTCCGGAGGACCTGTCCATCGGGACGGTGGGCCTTCCCCTTCCCGGTGTTGAGGTCCGGATCCTGCCGCCCGAGGAAGGACGACCGGGCGGTCGGGTACAGGTTCGGGGGGCGTCGGTGGCTACCTGTTACTGGAGTCGGGCGGGAGAGAAGGCCCCCCTCGTTGACGGCGAAGGGTGGTTCGACACCGGAGATCTGGGTCGATTTGAAGAGGGGCGTCTCCGGCTCGTCGGCCGGGAAAAGGAAGTGCTGGTTCTGCCGAACGGGAAAAATATCTTCCCCGAGGCGATCGAGACGCGCCTTTCCCGGTCGGAGGGTGTAGCCGAGGCGGCGGTTCTCCTTGAGGGGAAGGCCCTGGTGGCCCTGATTCGACCCGATCCCGAGTCTGCAACATCAGAGGGGGGGCTCGCAGGGTTACTTGAGGCACTCAATCGCGATCTCCCCTCCCACAGCCGCATCGCCGCCTATGAGACCGTCTCCGAGCCCTTTCCCCGGACCCGGCTGGGGAAACTTCGCCGCTTTCTTCTTCCGGACCTCTACCGGGTTGCCCGACAACGACGGTTGAGCCAGGACACAAAGAAGGTCGCCCGCTCCGACACTCCCGTCTTTGCCAAGGTGCGTCTCCTCCTTTCCCGGCAGGCCGGTGAGGGCATTCCGGTCGTCGACGAGGCCCGCCTCGAGGCCGATCTGGGATTCGACAGCCTCTCCCGGATCGAACTCCTCTCGGAAATAGAGGAGATTCTGGGGCGGGAGATTCCCGACGACCTCCTGTCAGAAATCTCGACAGTGGGGGATCTCCGGGACAAGCTGGACTCTTTGGCTCCGGAAGGGCAAAGCCCGGCGGAGGAAATCCTCTTTCGCCCCCTCTCCCCGGAAGAAGAGGAAAAGGTTCCTCCCCGGGGGAGGGATCCCCGGGCCCTGCTCTTTCGGGAGCGCCTCCTCTATCATCTTCTTCGCGGAGCCGGAAGGCTCTTCTTTCGGATTCGCTGGCCGCGCTGGTCCCGGGAGGGAGAAAATTTCATTTTTATGCGAGAGGACTCCTCTTTCCCCGGGCGTGAACCTGTTCGTATCGGTCCAGGCCCCTTCGTGATCGTCGCCAACCATGGGAGCTATCTCGACGGTCCGCTTCTGGCCCTCATGCTTCCCCCGGAGATTCTGGCCCGGACACTCTTCTGGGGCTTTGCCCCCCTTTTTGATGGTCCTCTCTCGGCCTTTAAAAATCTCTTCGGGATCGTCTCGATTGATTCCAACTCCGCCCTGTCCGGGTTGCGGATCGCCTTTAAGCTCCTGAAGTCGGGGCGGGGGCTGGGGATCTTTCCCGAGGGGGAGCGCTCCCTCGACGGACAGATGGGAGCCTTTCGGCCGGGTGTGGGGACGATTCTCTCCCGGATGAAGGTCCCTGTCCTCTGCGTAGCCATCGTCGGAGCCTTCGACGCCTTTCCTCCCCATCGGACCCTTCCCCGTCCCGGGCGCATCGGGCTGCGTCCGGGGACGCTCCTCCTTCCGTCAGACTATGCCGGTCTCACCGACCACGATATTGTCCTCCTCCTCGAAAATCAGGTCCGGGCCCTCCGTTTCCCCTGAGCAGAGACAAGCGAATACCCTTAAACCCGCTCGACTGTCTTGTTGTCTGTTGTGGCTGAGAGCCTGTCAGCGGGAGCCGGAGTGTTTGGGGAAAGATTGTGTTGTCTCGTGGGATAAGGCAGGGGCTGGGCCACTGGGGAGGGACGAAGGAAAAGAGTGATCAGGGAGAGAGGTCAGTGATGGGTGGCGTCCCGGGTGGCCAGGGCGGGGTCGAGACCTTCGCTCTCCATGGCGCGGGCGAGCTCCCCGGTGAGAAGGTCCCGGATTTCATCCAGGCGTTCTGGTGTTGCTCCCTCGAAGCGAAGGACGAGGGCCGGCTGGGTGTTGGAGGCCCGGATCAGTC
>JAJZCZ010000037.1 GCA_021828805.1 Nitrospirota bacterium
CAGGCTTTTATCCGCATGGCGGTGGAGGGAACCAAGCGCAACCGGGTGCATTCCGGCATCTGCGGTCAGGCCCCGAGCGATTTCCCTGAAATCGCCAAGGCCCTTGTGGAGATGGGAATCGAGTCGATCTCACTCAACCCCGATACGGTCATCAAGACGACCCTTCAGATCCTCGACGTTGAAAAGAATATGAAGAAATAACGACCCTTTGTCCCGACGGGGCACGTTCAGGATTCCCGGCTTCTCCGACTGTGGAGGAGCCGGGTTTTTTTTGTCATTTTCTGGCAAGACGTAAGGGTGCCGGGAGGGGCGGAAAAGGCGGGAGAGACTTCGTCTGATCCGGTCAGTGGAGCACGATGGGGCTCTGAAAAGAGGGGCCGGAAAGAAAGGGGGGTCGGGTCAGAAGACAGTAAAGAATTCCCCCGGCCACAATCGTCCCCACGATCATGACCAGTCCCCAACACAGAACCTTTTTGCCCCGCTCTGCGGGGGCCTCCGTTTTGTCTGCCGCTATCCGCATCTTCTTCCCTCCGGTTCGATCTGCCACATGAAGATCCTGCGAAAAATCGACCCGTCCCTTTTTCCGGCGCGTTGAGGGAGAGCGCGCTTCCCGTGTCGATTTCAGAGAAGAAATCGGGGTTTGAGAAGGGCGAGTCTCCGGAGGCTCCCGGGGAAAAGAGGACGGGAAAACTCAACTCTCAGATCTCTTCGGAAGAAATCTGTTCGCTAAGAAGAGGGTCAGTCTTCTCTTTTGCCGCGGGGTTTTAGAAGGAATGGAACGCCGGTGAAGGGGTGGGCCTCCCGGATTTTTCGCGTCAGGAATTGGAGGTAGGTGGGGGAGAGGCCATCCGGGTGGTTCGAGAAGAGGTGGATGACGGTGGGAGCGATCTGAACCTGGGTGGCATAGAGGATGCGGACGGCTCCTGTCTTGAGACGGGGAGGCGGGGTATGCTCCACGACTGGAAGAATGGCCCGGTTGAGGGCGCTCGTTCCGACTCTCCGGTAGTACCAGTTGCGGACAATGTCGATGTGGCGGAAGAGGGCCGGAATATTTTTTCCGGTCATTCCCGAAATGGCAAGAACGGGAGCAAAGGAGAGAAACGGATACCGGTCACCAAGCTTGGTGAGGTCGGGGGCGTCCCCGGGGTCGGTGACATCCCACTTGTTGAAGGCGAGGACAAGGCCTCTCCGGGCATCGATGACCTGACGGATGATCCGGAGGTCGCCATCGGTCAGTCCATCGGGGGTGGAGACGAGGACGACGGCGATCTCAGCCTGGGTCAGCGTGCGTTCGGTCCGGATGATCCCGTACATCTCCGAGGCTTCGGCGATCTTTCCCCGCTTGCGGATGCCTGCGGTATCGACGAAACGGTAGGGGCGGTTCTTCCATGTGACCATGGTATCAATGGCGTCCCGGGTTGTTCCGGGAAGAGGGCTGGTTACGAGCCGTTCTTCTCCCAGAAGCTGGTTGATGAGGGTCGACTTGCCAACGTTGGGACGTCCGATAACGGCGATGCGGGCGGGTTCTTCGAGTCGCTGGAGGATGCGGGCCCGGACCTCCTCTTCGGAGAGATCCCCAAGAACCAGACGGTGCGACTCCATCGGGTCGTCGGGGGCGGAGGGCAGATGGGGAGCCAGCGGCTTTATGAGGTCGTCCATCCCGAGACCGTGCAAGGCGGAGATCGGGACGAGAGGGTTGACCCCGTACTTGTAAAAGTCCGCCATGAGGACGCTTTCCCGGGTGGGAGCGTCGCTCTTGTTTACGGCGTATACGGCCGGCTTGCCAGATGTCCGGATCCGTTCCACCACCTCCCGGTCCATGGGGTTGTATCCGTCCCGGGCATCGAAGAGATAGATGAGCAGGTCCGCCTCTTCCAGGGCAAAGAGTGCCTGTTTTCGGATGGCGTCCCCCAGAGGATGGTCATCCCCGAAGAGGATGCCTCCCGTGTCGACGAGCCGATAGGCGTAGGGACCCTCGGTAACGGTGGCGTAGTGGCGGTCCCGGGTGACTCCGGGCATGTCCATGGTAATCGCCCGGTTTTCCCCGAGAAGGCGGTTGAAAAGGGTCGACTTGCCGACATTGGGCCGTCCGAGGATGGCGACCAGCGGAAGCGCAGGGGGCTCGTCTTTTTCTGAAATCATCGGAGTCTCCGGGGGTGTGTCGGGGTAGAGGAAAGCGGGAGGAGCGGTCTAGTCCCGGTCGAGAAACTTGGGACGTTCCGTATAGTCGGGAGGCGGGGTCCGACGAATGAACCGGTTGTAGATCCACTGGCCAAAGAGGGTGGCCAGTCCTCCGGCAAAGAGAAAGAGAAATCCCAGCATCAAAATCTTGCCCATATGATTGACCATGGGGTATTGCGGATGTCCCGAGTTCATCGAACCCTCCCTGATCCTTATCCAGCCACTATACACCCTTTGATGAATCACTCGCAATTATTCAGGCGGGGGGCGGGGTGAGCTTTCGGGCGGGCGGATCTTAACACTGTGATGGTGACACAGGGCTCCCGGCGATCCAAACAGGCAGGGGGGATCCCCTTGATTCCGTGCCGGATCTTTTGCCAGAAGGAGCCTCGTGCGATAAAATCATTAGCAGGAAAGCAGGCGGGGGCTCAAGGGGTTCCACAAAAAATAAACGGCGAGGGGCTCCATGACGATGGAGGAACAAGACGGGGCGAATCCTTACCGGGTTCTGATTCTTGGTGCGGGGTTCGGCGGGCTCTATACGGGGGTCCTCCTCTCCAGGATCCTCGGTAAGCGGGCTCCCAACGTCTGGATCACCGTTGTGGATCGCCAGAACTACTTCCTCTTTACGCCCATGCTGCATGCGGTTGCCACCGGAGCCCTGGAGCCGCGGTATGTTGCCCACTCCATCCGCAAGATCTTCCGGAAGACCCGTGTTCATGCCCACGTCGGAGAGATCGAGAAGATCGATCTTGAAAACAGGCACGTGGTGACCGCCCACCGCGCCCTGGCGTATGACGAGCTGGTGATTGCCCTGGGCTCGGAGACAAATTTTTTTGGCAACCGCGAGCTCGAACGCCAGGCTTTTACCCTGAAGAGCCTTGAAGATGCTGTCCGGATCAATAACCACATCATCCGGCAGTTCGAGAAAGCCTACTGGGAAGAGGATCTGGAAAAGAAGAAGGCGCTACTCACCTTTGTGGTCGTGGGCGGGGGACCGACGGGGGTGGAGCTGGCCGGTGAGATTTATGAGTATGCCGTCCGGGAGCTCCTCCGGGACTTTGGTCGGCGCATGGAGCGCTCCTTCATCCGGGTTATTCTTCTGGAGGCTACGGGGAGGATCCTTCCTTCACTAAGCGACACACTCTCCGCGGAGGCAATCCGACGGCTGACAGAAATCGGGATCGAGGTCCGACTTGAGACCCGCCTCGAGAGCTGGGACGGTGAGACCGTCCGCTTCTCGAGCGGGGAAGCGCTCTCTGCCGGAACCCTGGTCTGGGCGGCCGGGGTGAAGACCAACCCCCTGGTTCGGGAACTCCCGCTGGACAAGGACCCGCAGGGGCGCATCGTTGTGAGGGCAACACTGGAATCCAAGACGATGGATCATGTCTGGGTCCTGGGAGACAATGCCCACTCCACCGACCCCTTCGAGCAGAGACCCTACCCTCCCACTGCCCAGACTGCCGTTCGCCAGGCGCGCGTCGTGGCTCACAATATTGCTGCACGCATTCTCAAGCGTCCCCAGAAGACCTTTGCCCACCACCACGTAGGAGGTTTCGTCTCCATCGGAGACAACTATGCCCTGCTGTCGGCCAAGCAGTTCACACTGACAGGGATTTTGGGGTGGTTTCTCTGGAATCTTGTCTATATTCACAAGCTGCCTATCATCCGTTACCGTCTCTTTTCGACCTTTGGCCTCTTTCTGAAAGTTCTTTTCGAGCGGGCCACGACCGAGATCGACCTCTGCTCGAAGCCTTCTTCAGACGACCGGACCCACTCCAGGGATGAAAACGCGTTGAAAAATCCGGGGGAGCGGCAGGCCGGTTAGCTCCGGGCCCTGCCCTTTTTCCTGTCCTTCTCCCCGACATCCGGCAGTCGCGGGAAAAGGGCGTTGCAGTCCTGCAGAGTCAGGACGGGCTCTGTTGTCCTCTCTCTTTTTCCCTGTTGTCCCCTTCGACCCTGTCTAGTTCGTCACTCCCAGTGTGTAGTTGAGAACGGTTTTGTTTGCTACTTTGTCAAAAGCATTTATGGTAAATGCAAAGTTTGCTGTCTTGCAGTTGTTGGATGGGGCAACAAAGGTGAAGCTGAAGGTCGCCGTGGTGGCGTTGACCGAGGTATAGAGGGCAGAGACGCCTGTGTTCGTTGGAGATGTCTCTTGGATTTGGACGCCAGAAGGCCCTGACAGATTGTCCTGGAGTGTTCCAGTGACAGTGACGGTGACGGGGTTTCCGGAGCACCCCGGTGAATAGAGTCCCCCGTTGGCAGGGGAAAGGCCCGTGATGGTGGGGGGAATATTGTCGATAGTAAAGAGGGTGGTGGTTGTCCGGGTGTTTCCGGCATAGTCGGTGGCAGTGGCTGAGAGAGACGCGGGGCCGGAGGGGCTTTGGGTGGTGTCAATCTCTGTGATGACGGGGTTGCCGGTGAGCTCTCCTCCGGGAAGGACGATGCTGCTTCCCTGGACGACCAGGGTGGCAATGCCCAGGCTGTCGGTAGCCGAAGCAGTGACGCTGATGGTTTTGTTGACGAAGATGCCGGAGGTCGGGCTGGAGATGGTGACCTGGGGGGTTCCGGGGTCGGGAAGAACCGGGGACGGTGAGGGAGGAAAGAGCGGTCCCGTGTTCATCGCCACGCCGTTCAGGATCCCGTCAGTCGTCAGTGGGGTGAGGCCCGACTGGTTGGCCCCGCTCCAGAGAAAGACAAGGGCTTCGGCGGTCACTTCCTGACGGAGCGTTTCCGGGGAGAGTGTGTAGCCGTAATAGGTGAGGGGGGTGGTGTTGCCCGGGGCCAATCCGTTAAAGACGCCGTCTGCCAGGTCCTGCTCAAGCAGAGGAAGAAGCCCGAGCGGGTTGGCGGTTCCCGGAGCCAGGCTTTTGGTCTGGCCGATATGGTTCGTGAATTGAGAGAGCCCGGCCAGGAGCAGACCATAAATCCCGGAGGCGTTGGCGGAGGCGGGGCTGCTCAGGTTAGAGGGGGGGACCTCCGCTGGTTCAAAGCCCAGGAAGCCGTTCCAGTCGGTTCGGGCCTTGCTCAGGGCCTGATCCATGGAGATCCCCTGATTGGTCATCAGGGCCTGGGCTTCCGTCGCCTCCAGAGAGGAGAAGGGGGTGAGGACGACCGTTGTATGTGTCAGGTCGGAGGCCGGGATGAGTGAGGTAAGCGAAACTCCGGTGGGGGTGGTGACCGTGGCGCCGGAGGAAATGTCGATATTGCTGCCGCCGGTCAGGGTAAAGCTCACGGGTCCTCCCGAAAGGTCGAAGAGAGAGGTGATCTGAAAGCTTCCATCACGGCCTGTTGTGACGGTGCCGAGAGGGATGAGGGATCCGTTTGACTGATACTGGGCAACGGCTACCGAACCTCCTGAGATGGGACCGTCCATGGCGATCCCGGAAACGGAGTAGAGGGAAGGTCCGGAGAGAGATTCATTGGCCGTTCCGGGAAAGCCAAGGACTCCTCCCTTGCAGCCTCCCAGGGAGACAAGGGCGACGATGGACAGGAGAGAGGAAAAAAAGGAGAATCGGCGCAGAAAGCGCGGATGAAAAGATATCATGGGAAGCTCCGGGCTGATAGAGTGAGTGTGGACATGAGCGGATGCCGTCTGAAGAGGAAGTTCACCTCAGAAGGAGACGGCGATCCCCAGAAAGGTCCGGTCGAAGGTAAAGCTTCCCGGGCTTGCTCCGGCGATGGATCCCGAAACAGGGATGAACCAGCGCTCCTCCAGGGAGAGCCCCACGGAACGGGTCAGACGGTAGCCCCCTCCGGCCCCCGCATCGATTTCTCCCCACAACGCCCGTGCACTTTCGGGGCTCGCAAGATCGGCAAGGGCGGCCCCTCCTCCTGCCACGATAAAGAGAATGAGGCGGACGGTGGGGTGGATCTCATAGACAAGATTGCCGGTCAGGGTGATGGCCGACAGATGGCAGTTCTGGCAGACGGAGGTTCCGTAACCGGCGTCGATCTCTCCGGCGAGGTTCGGCATGAGGAAATAGCGGAGATTCCCCCCAAGAGCCAGCCCGCCGTTTTCCACCCCGAAAGCGGGTGTAAGAACAAGCGTGGAGTCACCATCGGCCCAGGCGTTGGAGGCGGATAACCCGAGGAAGAGACTCATGGCAGCTATCCGGCAGAAGGTGGAACCAGCGGAGCGGAGAGAGGAGATCAGGGCGGATAGCATGGAATCGGGACTCCTTTTGAAGTGCGGTGCGGGTGAAATCAAACGGGCGGGAGAAAAGCATGATCTGTGCCAGGGAGAGGGAATACTTTTTAAATTGCTGATATATCTATGAATAAATGGAGATGTGCGAGAAAAGGGCAGGGGAGAGACCAGGGAAAATCCGGCCAGAAGCGGCGGAATGAAAACGAGAATCACTTCTGTTTCCGGACCGGAGACCTTCCATGACCTCCGGGGTTGACGGGGCCGGCAAGACGTCCGGGCTTGCTTCGTGTCTCCCGCTTTTGGAACCGCTCTTTCGTGCGGGGATTCCCGTATGGCTGGTGGGCGGGGCGGTCCGTGACGGTCTCGAAGAGCGGATTCCGAAGGACTTTGATTTTTTTGTTCCTGTCAGCACCGAAGCTCTTTGGCGCCTTCTTCCGGCGGCGGTCTCTGTGGGAGGAAGGATCCCCACTCTTGTCCTCTCCCGGGGAAAGGGAGTGCCCCCCCTTCAGCTCTCCGGAGGGGAGGAGGGGCTGGTGTCCGACTTGTCCCGGCGGGATTTCTCAATAAACGCCATGGCGCGCCGGGTGGTTCCGGGGGGGCTGGAGGGCGAGATCGTTGATCCCTTTGGGGGGCAGGAAGATCTGAAGAAACAATGGCTCAGAGTTCCTCAGCCTTTGCGGAACCCCTTCCGGGAGGATCCGGTCCGGGTTTTAAGGCTCATGCGTTTTGTGGCGACCCGGGGGTATGCGGTTGAGCCGGGGACGCTCGATCTGGCGCGGGGGGCGGTGGGGGATTTGGGCTTCGTTGCGGGAGAGAGGCGCCTTCGCGAGCTTACGCTCTTTTGGGAGGGGGACTGGCTCAATGAGGTAGACTCGCGCGTTCCGGCGGATTTTTGCGGAGGGGTTCTGGCCGCCGGGATTTTCGGCACGCATTGCCCCTCTCTCCCGGAGTCAGGAGGCGCAGAGGTTTTTGTAAGGGCGGTGAAGGCAGCGGGGGTGTCAGGACGTGTGAAGATGTGGATCTTCGTCTGGGGAGTGGCCGGACCTGAAGGCGGAGGGGAGATGCGATGGGGAAGGAGCCTGTGGGGACGGAAGATGGCGGGAAGCGATCTTCCCCTGTCTCGAGGCGACCGGCATACTCTTGTCACCCTGGACCGTCTCCGGAGCCTTTTCATGCAATGGCCCGCGGCGGGACCTCCGGATCGTCGAAGCCTGTCCCTTCGAGAGGCAGACCCTTCACAGGGGGAGGTCGCTCATCTGGTGGCCAGAGATATTCCAGAGAAAGAAAAAAGTCAGTTCTGGAGTTGGGTGAGGCAGGGGGAGAACGTGGTCATGACGGCAAGACGGCAGAGGAGGGTCAGCTGCCCCCGATAGCGCAGGAGTTGATTGTCAGGGTGCTTCCGAAGGTCTGGGGCGACAGAACGGTGGAGGGGGTGCCCAGGTTGCCAGCATTTCCCGTTGAGACAGCGTAGACATAGCCGTTGGATGTCGTAATGTACGCCGTGCCTGCCAGGGCGTCGATGCAGGGAAGGTTGAGATTCGCTGTGGAGAAGCTTGCGGTTTGGGCCGATGTCGTGGTCTGGGGGGCGATCGACTGGAGCGAGGGGGATCCGCCATTGAAGGTGGTGTAGAAATAGAGAGTATTGGCGTTAAAGGCCACCCCCTGGGGACAGATGGATGTCGCGCAGGTGGAGAAAGGATTGGTGGGAGTGCTGAGCGCGGCTACCGCTCCCGACGATTTGGTGAACGAATCTTCTTCGGGGGCCACGGCAGTGGTCCCCGAAGTGGTGGCCTGAGAGGAAAGGGTGAGAAAAAGGATGCAATAGGAGGTCCCGGCGACAGAGCAGTCCAGGGAGGGCTGGACGGGATAGTCTGCCGTTTTTGTGCTGCTGAGGTTACATGTTCCTCCGGCAACGGGAAGGCTTGCGATATTGCTGGTGGTTGCGCTTCCGTCCACGGCCAGAACGTAGTTGTTGTCGGAGGTGACCGCCACCCCTGTCGCATTGAAGGAGCTGCAGCCTGTACTGAGGGAAAGGGAGGTTCCGGTTCCGAGGGTGCCTCCACTGATAAGCCAGGTGGTCAGGCTGTTGCCCCCCTTGGCGCCGATCAGCGTGGAGGTGCTCCCGGTGGTGGCGGCGATCTGGGTATAGGAGACGGTGACAAGCGGAGAAGAGGAAACCGTGGAGAGGGTGCCGTCGCTCATGATATTAAAGCCGTAGATGCCGCTTGTGGTGGCGAGGTAGAGTGTGCGACCGGTCGTGGTGGCGACGGTGGGGCCTCCGCCGCAGGAGGAGAGAAAAGAGGCGGAAGAGAAAAGGAGGAGAAGGCTCAAAAGAAGAAAAATCGGCCTTGTTTGCCGGCCTTTCTTCTTTGGCGCCTCCGGGTGGAGCGTCCCGTTCCTGTCGTTCTGAGGGATCAACGGAAAGGTTCTCCCTTTCGTGAAGGTGAGTGTCGAGAAAGACGCGAAGATCTCCCTCGGCATTCTATCGAAAATAGGACAGGGGATCAAATATCCGTATCGGGACAGGAGGGCCTCTCTGTCGATTTCCTCCGGAACAAAATGTGGGGAGATGAGAAAAAAGAAGTCCGGGTCGCAGCGGGTTTGCTCCGGGGGCGAGGGGGAGATTTTGTCCGAGAGCTTCAGGAGATGCTCCTCCGGACTTTTTTTTCTGGAGAAAGTGCCGAAAAGATAAGGTAGGATAGAGAGTACGATGCGTGATGTTGCTAAGAGGAGCGGGAGACACATGAGAGAGAGAGGCCGGGTCAGGCTGGGTCTTTGTGGAGTGGCAATACTGGCACTCATGTCGGGGGCAGGAGCCTCTCCGGCGGAGGCAGACGATTCGGGGCCCCTGGGATTTCCAACAGGGCCGGCCCTGGGCGCTGCCGAGCAGGGAACGGGATCCGGGGAGACCGCCCGGCGCCCCCCGGGAAAGCCGATCATTCCGGATTGGGGGCCAGGCTTCTGGGTAGGGGAGGGGGGAGGCGCCGAGAGAAATCCCTTCTATTCATGGCCTCCCCGAAGAGTGACGGCCTCTGATGCCTCCCAAGGGGGGGCTGCGGAGCCCAGCACACCTGCTTCGCCAAAAAAAGAAGGAACCAAGCAGTTTCCCTTTACCGACCGGATGCATCCTCCCCACGTGGAGTGGAGCCGGGACTTTGGCCGGATTGCGCTCAATCGCCCTGAGTTTCGCTTCTCTCATCAGCCCATTGTGGTCAATGGCCGGCTTGTCCTGACGTCGACCCGGGGGGAGGTGATCTGCCTCGATGCGGTAACGGGGGTGACCCTCTGGCGGAAAAGTCTGCCCGAGCCGGTGCGTGCCTCGGCCGTTTCTGATGGAGAGAACCTCTTCATCGCCACCGGCTCTCCCTACATTACCGCCCCTCATATGATGGGCTATGCCCAGACGAGGAATATACTCCGGGGGACGGGAACCGAGCATCTTTATGCGCTCTCCCTGTCCACAGGGAAGGTTGTCTGGAGAGCCCCTCTTCCGGGGCCGGCACTGGGAAGCCCTGCCCTCTCCGGAAAAACGCTCTGGGTGGCGACGGGCCGGGGATGGCTCGCCGGTTACTCCACAGAAAAGGAGGCATCGCAGGGAAAGGTGAAGCTTCTCGCCTCTCCGGGATGGTCGGCTCCTCTGTCTCTGCACCACTGGCTCTGGATTTCTCTTGAGGGCCCCCAGAAACTTGCCGCTCTCTGGCCGGAGAAGGGCCGGACGGTCTGGGCCCTTTCCTCTCCAGAAGGAGAGAGGCTGGTTCTCTTTTCCCCCACCCCCTCTTTCGGGGCCTTGAGGCTTCTGACGAGGATGGTCTCCGTTCATGGCGGACTGGTCTCTGAAAAACTCGCGATTCTGTCCGCGGTTTCCGGCCACATTTTCTTCGAGGTCCCCTTCACCCCTTCCGCCTCTTCTGTCACAATGGATAAAAAAGGAGGGGCCTACCCTCCGGACGCCCGGGTTTTCGAAGGGCTGTCCACGGTGACGGTGGCCGGACAAACGGCGGTTGTGGCCTCCTCTCTCTCCCGGGAAGCCATGGGAGTGGATATTCCCTCGGGCCATCTGTTCTGGAAGGTTCCTCTTGAGGGGGATCCTTCGGGGGCCGTGACAGTAGCGGGGCTTCTTTGTATTCTTCCGGAGACCGGCCGCGTTCTCCTGATGGATCTCGCTACGGGAGGGCGGCTTGGCCATCTTGACGAGGAGGGCGTGCCGGCGCCCGGTCCGTCACCGATTGTGGGAACAACTCTCTATCTTGCGGGAGAGGATGGAAAGGTTCGGGCGATCTCGCTCGCCCCCTACCGGAAGAAGATCTATCCGCCGTCTGTCCCCATGACCTCTCCTCCTCCGGACTCCCGTCAGGCGGGAGTCCCTTCCAAGGAGTCTGCCTCGTGAATGATGGTGCCCCCGACGACCTTCTCCACGACCTGACCTTTTCCAACTTCAGGAAGGAGACCTTCACGCTTCCGGTGGAGGTTTATCTCGACTCCATGGAAGATCTCTCGGCCATTGCCCGCCGGCTCGTGGAGGCAGGCGGGAAGGTCAAGGGCTCTGAAGCCCTGTCCATGGTGCGGGAGGTCTACCGTATCGTGGACCGTGTGGGAAAGAGTGTGGAGAACTTCATGTCCTGTCGCGCCTCCTGCGCTGCCTGCTGCCGGATGATGGTGGGGGTCACCCGGGGAGAAGGAGAGCTTTTGCGTGAGCGCTATCGCAGGGAGCCTTCCGGGCCGGTAAAAGACCGCTGGGATCCTCTGCTTGAGGCCCGCTCAAACGACCTCCATAGCGTTTCACAGACCGCCCCTATGGCTGATCCGGATCATCCCCTCTCGACCCTTGACGACATGCTGGCGACTTGCGAGGCCTACGAACAGCTTTCCGTCACATGCCCGTTTCTCGGAGAGGACCGGCTCTGCCAGATCTATGAGGAGCGCCCTCTCATGTGCCGGATTTGCTGGACGCTCACCGATCCCAAGGACTGCGATCCTGGTGAGGGGCCTCCGGTCAAGTTCCGGAACGGAGTTTTTTTCCGGGCCTTTGAGCTGGTGGAGATGATTTCCCATGCCGGTTTCGGGGACGGGAGGCGCCGTCCCATCCCCCTGTGGCTCACTGAAGAGTGATTGCCGGAAAGTCCGCTCGAAAACTTCTGATATCTGGAGGAGCTCTTCTGGGTTTTGTCGGGCTTCTCTGGTTGCTGGTTCACCGTCAGACCGTCCCCTTTGACCGTTCCGTCTCCCGGGTCTTTCTCGGCCTTTCCTCCCCGCTCTATCTTTTCTTCTCCTTGCTCTGCCGGACAGGCAATGTGGAGGTCGAGATTCCCCTCCTTCTCTACGGGGGGATCAGATTCTATCGAAGAGCGCCGGGAAACAGGGATGCAGAATCAACGGATTTCCGCTTTCTGGTGCTATGGGCCACCGCCCTGGTCACGGGAACCCTTCTGGAGCATTTTCTTAAAGGCTCCCTTCCGGCCTTTGCTCCCGGACGGGCGTTCCGCCATGATCCCCTGAAGGGTTGGGCGGTCTTCTTTCCCCTGCACGTTCATGTGCACGCCTCTTTTCCATCAGGGCATACCTTCCGTGCCCTGATGATCGTTCTCCTTGTCCGGAGACTGGCGCCCCGATATCTTCGCCCCTTCCTTCTCTGGGCGGGTGGAATTATGTTGGGGGTGGTGATTCTGGGCTGGCATTTTGCAACCGATGTTTTGGGGTCCACCCTGCTTGTTCTCGCCCTTTCCCCCTGGATTCTCGCCTCATTTCCGGATCGTCGTAATAAATAATTAGAAATAGCTGATTAAATAAATTATTGTTTCTGAATTTACAGGCGGCTTTCCAAGAGCTGCATGATTCGCTATGCTTGACGGCCGTAAGTTTTGTCGGAAAACTATGGTGTCAGGAGGAGGGATGAGAATGATGGAGGGGAATCCCCGGGTTTCCGAGTGGCCTTCCTATGAGAGACCCCGGGAGAAGCTTGTGGCCATGGGAGCCCGGAGCCTGAACGATTCCGAGCTTTTGGCCATTCTTCTGAGAACCGGTAACCGGAATGAGTCGGCGGTGGCGTTGGCCCAGAGGTTGCTCGCGACCTTTGGAGGGATCCCGGGGCTCTCCCGGGCCCTGGTGGCCGAGCTGAGCCGGGTCAAGGGGATCGGGATGGCGAAGGGGGCGCAGATTCTGGCTGCTCTTGAGCTGGGACGGCGGCTTTCGGAGAGATCGCTCATCCCGGAGGAGAGCATCCGTTCGGGAGAGAGTGTCTACCGGCTTCTGGGACCCCGGCTTCGGGAAGAGAGGAGAGAGAGCTTCTGGGTACTTCTGCTCGATACGAAGCACCGGCTCAAGAGAATGGAGAAGATCTCGGAAGGGACCCTGTCCATGACCCCGGTTCATCCCCGGGAGGCCTTTTCGCCGGCAGTCCGGGAATCTGCGTCCGCGGTCATTTTTGTGCACAACCATCCATCGGGAGATCCGGAGCCCTCCCCGGAAGACTGGTCGCTGACCTCCCGTCTCGTGGAGTGTGGAACCCTTCTGGGAGTTCGTGTTCTCGATCATATCGTAACAGGAGACCACGCCTATGTGAGCCTCAGGGAGCGGGGGGCCCCGATGGGAGAGTAGGCAGCGGCAGGAGCCAAAGTGTCCCGGCCAGGGCCAGGAGTGTGGCGAGAAGAATGGGAGGGGTCAGCAAAAAACCCGTGCGGATATAGGGGCCCCATCCGATTTTCTCGCCTTTTTTTTCCAGGACATGGAGCCAGAGAAGGGTGGCGAGGCTTCCGATGGGGGTGAGTTTGGGGCCGAGGTCGCAGCCGACGATATTGGCGTAGATCATGGCTTGCCGGGCCGGCTCAGAGAGGTGGGCCGCCTGGTGAATGGCCAGTGTTCCCACAAGAACGGCCGGGAGGTTGTTCATGACGGAGGAGAGGATCGCTGCCAGAAATCCCATCCCCACGGAGGAGGCGGTCACCCCGGCGGCACCGATGGTGTCGAGGAGCCGGGCAAGATGGTCGGTCAGGCCGGCGTTTCTGAGGCCATAAACCACCAGATACATGGAAAGAGAAAAGACGACGATCTGCCAGGGAGCCTCCCGGAGGACCTTTTTGACATCGATGGGCGGGGTCTTCCCCGGAGAGGGACGCCGGGCAGCGAGTAAAAGAAGGAAGAGGGCGGCGACCGACATGATGAGAAAGGCCGGAAGATGGAGGCGAGCGGTGGCGAAGTATGCCACAAGAACGCCGACGAGGACGGGAAGTCCCGCACGAAAGACCACCGGGTCCCGGATGACACTTCGGGGGTCGGGAAGCTCTTCGGTGTGGGGGTGTCGCAGGAGGTGGCGGCCGAAGAGAATCCAGAGGGCCAGGGCCGTGGTCAGGATGGAGACGATATCGACCGGGATCATGACGGCGGCGTAGCGGTCAAAGGGAAGATGGAAGTAGCGGGCCACGATGATGTTGACGAGGTTTGAAATCATGAAGGGGAGGCTTGCCGTGTCGGCGATGAAGCCTGTGGCAATGATGAAGGCGAGGGCCCCGTGGCGCGAGATCTTCATTCTGAGGAGAAGGGCGAGCACGATGGGGGTCAGGAGAAGTGCCGCTCCGTCGTTGGCAAAGACCGCTGAAATGGCGGCGCCCAGCAGGATCACGAAGAAGAAGAGCTTTTTGCCGGAGCCCCCTGCCGCCCGGGTGATCACCAGGGCCGCATGGTGGAAAAATCCCGCCTCGTCCAGAAGAAGCGAAATCACGATCAGGGCCACGAAGGTGATTGTGGCATCCCACACGATATGCCAGACAACCGGGATGTCCTGCATCCGGACCGCTCCGGTGGCAAGGGCCACCAGCGCTCCGGCGGTGGAGCTCCATCCGATGCCCAGACCTTTGGGTTGCCAGATCACAAGGACGAGAGTGACAAGAAATATCAGAAGGGCCAGCAGGACAGAGCTCCCGGAAATCGGTGCGGGTTTTGAGTGAGCGAGCAACTCTGATATTGTAGCGCAGGCAGGAGATATTTGTAAATTTCTTGAAATGTTGTAGCAGCTGCTCCTTCTTTACTGGATCAGTCTTTTTCCTGAGGGTGGGAGCTGTTACAATGAAGCGGTGATTCGGGTGAAGGGGTGGCGGCCTCATGTGGAGGGAGATAAGTGGTTATCAGGACTAGAAAAGATGGAGATATTCCCGTGTCATCCCCGGGAGCCCGGCCCAAGGCGGATAAGCGGGAGAGAGCTGTCCTCCGGTCTCTGGAGGCCCTTTCCTCGGAGGTGCGCCTCAGGATCTTCCGTCTTCTTGTCGCCTATGAGTCCGACGGGCTGGTCGCCGGCGAGATATCCTCGGCGCTGGGGATTTCTCCCACCAATCTCTCCTTTCACCTCAAGGCCATGGTTCACGCGGGGCTTGTGGATGGAACTCCCATGGGACGCTTCGTCCGCTACCGGGTCTGCATCCAGAGCATGGAAGAGGTGATCGCCTATCTCACCGAAAACTGCTGCCGGGCCAAGGGAGACGGAAGCGGTCCCCCTTTTCCCTGCAAGTAGCCTGTCCTTATCCTTTTCTCCGGTTTTTTCTGTACCAGTCAAGAAGTGAGGCTGTGCCCGAGTCGTGAGGGCCGCCTTCAGAGCTTTTCCCGGCGATTTCCGCAATAATCCGCACTGCCATCACCTTCCCGAGCTCCACGCCCCACTGGTCGAAGGAGTCGATGCCCCAGATGATGCCGCTGGTGAAGACGCTGTGCTCGTAGAGCGCCACCAGGGAGCCCAGAATGGCTGGTGTCAGTTCCTGTGCCAGAATTGTATTGGAAGGCCGGTTTCCCTCGAAGGTCCGGTGGGGAACCTGGATTTCAGAAACACCTGCGGCCCGCACCTCGCTGGCAGTTTTTCCGAAGGCCAGGGCCTCTCCCTGGGCCAGGAGGTTGGCCATCAGGATGTCGTGGTGGTCGCCGAGGGGGTTGTGCGATCGGGCAAAGCCGATGAAATCGATGGGGATGAGGTGGGTCCCCTGGTGGATGAGCTGGTAGAAGGAGTGCTGGCCGTTTGTGCCGGGCTCCCCCCAGTAGATGGGGCCGGTATCGGTATCCACGAGGGATCCGTCGAGGTGCACGTGTTTTCCATTCGATTCCATGGTGAGCTGCTGGAGGTAGGCGGGGAAGCGCTTGAGGTACTGGTCGTAGGGCAGGACTGCCACCGTCTGGCTCCCGAAGAAGTTGGTGTACCAGACCGTAAGAAGCCCCATGAGAACCGGGAGATTGTTCATGAAGGGCGCGGTCCGGAAGTGCTCGTCCATCGCATGGAAGCCGTCGAGCATCTTCCGGAAATTTTCTGGCCCGATGGCGATCATGGTTGAGAGTCCGATGGCCGAATCCATGGAGTAACGGCCTCCGACCCAGTCCCAGAAGCCGAACATGTTCGCGGTGTCGATCCCGAAGGCGGAGACGGCCTGGGCATTGGTTGAGACAGCGACGAAATGGTGGCGGATTGCCTCTTCCTTCCCCAGTTTATCCAGAAGCCACCGGCGGGCGGTATGGGCATTGGTCATGGTTTCAAGTGTGGTAAAGGTTTTTGAGCTGACGATGAAGAGAGTTTCCTCCGGGTCCAGGTCCCGGGTGGCCTCGGCAAAGTCGGTTCCGTCGATATTGGAGACGAAGCGGAAGACAAGGCGCCGGTCGGCAAAAAACCGCAAGGCTTCATAGGCCATCACAGGCCCCAGGTCCGAACCTCCGATGCCGATGTTGATGATATTTCTGACCGGACGTCCTGTTGCGCCCTTCCAGGAGCCGTCCCTGAGCTTTCGGGAGAAGGTCGCCATGCGTTCGAGGACCTCATGGACCTGCCGGACGACGTCGACGCCGTCGACCATGAGGGATGTTGTCTTCGGCATGCGAAGGGCCACGTGAAGGACCGCCCTGTTCTCTGTCTTGTTGATGTGCTGGCCTTCGAACATGTTTCGGATGTGGTCGGAGAGCTTGCAGTTTTCTGCCAGATCAAGCAGAAGGGAGAGGGTTCTGTCGGTGATCCGGTTCTTCGAATAGTCGAGGAGAACCCCTGCTCCTTCCGCCCTCATCCGCGCGGCCCGTCCCGGG
>JAJZCZ010000144.1 GCA_021828805.1 Nitrospirota bacterium
GAAGGGTTTCGTTGTCCGAAAGGGTCCCCAGCGCCCGGAGAACCTCTTCCCGCTCTTCGGGAGTCTCTTTTAAAAAGGGATCCGTGGAAAATGTCCGGGCTTCGGGAAGACCCAGTAAAAGAGAGACCTGCTCCATGGCCCGGTGGGCGGACCGGTGCGGGTTGAAGTAGATAGGGTGAGTCAGGAGGCGGGAGCGGGTTGAATCGGAGGCACCAACAAAGCCCATGCGCCACCGGGCTCCGGATAAAATCCCAAGAGCGAGCGACAGTCGGCGGTCTCGCCAGAGCTGAAGGTCGACGATCATCCCGGGGGCTGCCGACCGGAGGCGGGCACCAAGTGCCATGAGTTTCGGGAGGGAGGAGGCGAGTCCCTCTCCTGGCTCCTTGTAAAGGACTCTGTCGGGCCAGGGGAGGCGGGTGGCAAAGGGTTCGTTTGAGCGGTCGGTCACCAGAAGGATCGTTGATTCCCTGAATCTCTTCCGGAGGCCTTCGAGAAGGAAGGAGAGCTCAAGAAGGGTTCCCCATCCTGAAAACTTGATGACCGCGATGGTCTTTCCGGAAAGGTCCCCGGGCGAGAAGGGGGAGAAACGGTCTTCAACCTTGTCCGGGCAGGGGTCCGGAAGGAGTGCATTGGAGAATGTGGCATTCATAAAGGCTCCTGACCGCAGGGAGAGGCTCTCTTGGTTAAGAGAGGGAGTCGCTGCGCTCTGAAGGATTGAAGTCAGTGTGAAACATGTTAAAGCCATCCCTTCCGGAGCGCCTTGACGGCCGCGTCGGCACGAGTAGACGCGGACAGTTTCTGGAGGATGCTCTGTATATGTGCCTTGACGGTGCTGAGACTCACGTCGAGGTTCTGGGCGATCTCCCGATTTGACTGTCCGTCGGCCAGAGAGCGAAGAACGTCTGTCTCTCTCGGGGTCAGTGGTGATTCTCCCGCATCGTCGGGGGGGGCGAGGATGCGCCGGATTGCCAGGTGGGCAATCCGCGGGTCCACATAGAGAGATCCCAGGCAGACCGAGCGTATGCCCAGGAGAAGGCTGTCGATGTCGCTGTCCTTGAGGCAGTAGCCGTCCGCTCCCGAAGAAAAAGCGGCAAAAATCTCCTTTTCCAGCTGGTGGACCGTGAACATGACGACGCGCAGATCCGGCCACGCCTCCTTGAGTCTTCGGGTAGTCTCAAGGCCCGAGAGGCCTGGAAGGCCGATGTCCATGACCACCACATCAGGGAGTTCCTCCGGGGCAAGGGCAAGCAGTGTCGCCAGGGCGGTCTCTCCGCTGCCGGCCTCTCCGGTGACGCTCAGGTCATCGATCCGTTCGAGAGAGGTGGCGAGGCCCTTTCTCATCAGGAGATGGTCCTCGACCAGATAGATCCGGATCATCCCGTCTCCTTTCTGGCCGGGAGATTGACGATAAAAAGACATCCGGGCCCGGCGGAGCGGTGAGTGATCCTCCCTTTGTGGAGACGGGCGATCTGATGGGCCAGATAGAGCCCCAGTCCAAATCCGGAGCCCGGCCGCAATCCCCCGAATCTTTCGAAAAGCCGGGGGATCATCTCGGGAGGAATACCGGGGCCGCGGTCTCGCACCGAAATCGTCAGGGTTCCATTTGCCTTCCGGCCTTCCAGCAGAATCTCCTCTCCCGGCGGCGACCATTTGATGGCGTTGTCCAGGAGATTCAGGAGAAGTCGCTTGAGGGCCGGGCGATCCCCCTCCATATGAGTGTCGCAGAGATGGCTCACAAGGACAAGGTCCCGGTCCCGAAGAAGAGGGGCCACCTCCTGAATAACCTCTTCGGCGAGGTCGGCCAGGGTAAACTCTGACCACTCCAGGGGGCCCTCTCCCAGTTCGTAGCGGGAGAGAAGGAGAAGTCTCGAGGAGAGATCAAGCAGGGAGGTGTTTGACTGGACCATCTGGTCGAGGAGGGTTCTGATCCCTTCCGGGAGGGGGCCCCAGACGCCATCAAGGGCCAGGGTCATATTCATGTTCTGGGCCAGAAGCGGAGTGCGGAGATCGTGGGAGACACCGGAGACAAGATCCTGGATCAGTGCATTTTTCCGGAGAAGATCCGCGTTTGACTCCCGGAGGTTGTTCAAGAGGGTGAGCCGGCGGAACTGGTCTTCGAGGATGGGAAGGATCTCCGTGAGGAGAAGGGCGGTATCCGGCTCCAGGGGATCGAGCAGAAAAAGGAGGAGGTCCGGCCCCTCCCGCTCCCTGCCGGTTCCCAGGCGGGCGAGGTAGGCCTCACTCATCCCGTTTTTTTCAAGAAAGGCCGTAAAGCTCAACTGGGAGACCCGAAGCGGGGGGAAGGGATCTGTGAGCAGGAGGGAAAGGGCTCCCGGGATGATTTCTCCCTCCGTCCACAGTGTGAGGGAGGGAGGATCGGAGAGAAGGGGAGAGGACCACCGTCCGTTTCTGACCCCGGCAAAGAGCGTTCCCCTGGCCCCGAAGAGCCCCCGGAAGTGGGAGGCGATCCTGAGGAGGAAGGCATCGCGGTCGGGTTCACGTGCGACCTCCTCCAGAAGTGTCCGGATTTGCCGGTCCCGTTCGGCTCTTCTTTTCTCCGACAGGTGCTGTCCGGCCCGAAGAGCCTGGTTCTGGATCCTGATGGCGAGATATCCGACCAGAAGAAAGGAGATGACGGAAAACAGGCGGTTCGCGATTGCGGTGTGGCTGACGCCTCCCTCGGCGTGTGCATTGATGAAGATC
>JAJZCZ010000145.1 GCA_021828805.1 Nitrospirota bacterium
CGATCTAGTCGTGGGGGCCGAGATCGGTTTCTGTTTCGCTGTTGGTGAGCAGACCGAGTGTGCCGGTGGAGGTGCAACCGGCCGCCAGAAGGGTCAGGGAAAGGAGCGACATTGTGATGAGGGAGCGGAAGCTTTTCATGGAATCTCCTTGATAAGGGCGAAGGGGGCAACATGCTCTTCTGGAGGGATGGCTCCCAGGCGAGATGCCGGCCGAAAAGCGGGTATCCGGGCCACTCTCAGGATGATGTCCTGTGAGAGGGGGGGACGGATGCCGGTTTTCCGGCTACTTTGCATGGCCTTTTGTCTTTTGCCGCAGCGACGGGCTGTGGGCAGAAACGTCGGAAAGGGGTCCTTTCGTATCGTGCAAAAAGGCGGTGGCTACGGGGGGGCCGGCGATTGAGGAATGGTTGTCGCCCTTGTAGGAGTAGGGTGTATAGCCTCCGCCGCAGCAGCAGGTGCACTGCGGGACATAGGCCGGACCGTAAAGGCTCGATGTCGATCCGCAGGCTCCGAGAAGAACGGGAAAGGCCAGAACAATCAGCCTCCGTCCGGAGAACCTCTTGAAACGGGAAGAGCTGAGCATGGAGGGCTCCTTCAGCAAGGAAATGATGAAAATGTGGCAAAAACCAGTGAGACCCCTCTGAAAATATAAGAACTTAAAATATTGTCATTGCTTGATATTTAATTATAGCCAGCAGGAATGTCCTTGTCCAGCCTGGGGGCTCTTCCCTCTGTCTTTGTTGCCGCGTTGCGGTCCGGCCCTGAACCCCGGGGGCCCCTTGCTGTTTCTTGATCTTGAACCGCTTCGGGATGTAAAATATCAGGATCAAAGAGGTCGAGGGGCCGGTGATCATCAGTCGCTCTCGGGCTCCCGGATCCGGATGGTCCGGGCCCGGAGCTCCTTCCCCTTGAAAATCGTACCAACCAGTTTGTTCTGGCCAGTTTTGTTCTGGCGCTTGTCCCCTTAAGAAAGGGCGAAAGGAGAACGTCATGCAACCCCTGCTTTCCAACGGTCCTGTCATTGACGGACGGCGGTCAGCCGCGTCTCTCAACCGCTTCATGATGAAGGTTTACGGTCTTCTCTCACTCATGTTCCTCTTTTCGGGGATCGGTGCCGTCTGGGGAATGAGCACGGGTCTGCGCGTCGTCGGACCCCACCCCATTTTGCTGGCGATCGCCATGTTCGGCACCCTCTTCATCCTGATGGCCGTTCAGAAGGTTCCAGGGATCAACGTCGCAGTGACCTCCTTTTTTGCGGCTCTGATGGGGGCCTCCCTCGGGCCGATCCTTTTTGCGCTGCTCCGCTCGCCCGGTGGCGCTGCCATTCTCTCCGACGCTCTTTTTCTCACGATGGCGATCTTCTTCGGTCTCACCTTTTACGCCATTGTGTCGGGAAAAAGCTTTTCTTTCATGGGGAGCTTCCTTTTCACCGGACTGATCATCGTGGTGATCCTCTCCATCGTCCAGATCTTCTTCCATCCCCCTCTCTTCCAGGCGGTGGTTTCCGGAATGGCCGCACTCCTTTTTTCGGGGCTCATCCTCTTTGATACCAGCCGGATCCTCGAGTCTTCAGAGGACGAGATGACTCCCGTGATGGCGGTTGTTTCCCTCTACCTCGACGTTTTCAACCTGTTTGTCAGCCTTCTCAGGTTGCTGGAGATCTTCAAGGGCGAGGAATAATCTCGCCCCTTTCCCTTATCTTTCTTCTTTCCCCGACGAAGGAGTCCTCATGCTTAAGGAAAGCCGCTGGATTTTCATGGATGACAAGATGGTTCCCTGGAAGGAGGCCAGCGTCCATGTTCTGACGCACTCACTGCACTACGGAATGGCGGTTTTCGAAGGGATCCGGGCTTACAAGGGGAAGGACGGGACGCATATTTTTCGGCTTGAGGAGCACACCGAGCGCCTTCTCAACTCGGCCCGGGTCATGCAGATGGGGGGCGATTTTACCCTCAAGGCGGTGATGGATGCGACCTCCCGGGTGGTTGTGGAGAATGGTCTCGATTCCTGCTATATCCGCCCGATCATTTTTATCGGGTATGGAGACATGGGGATCTATGCCAAGAAGAACCCTGTCCGTCTGTCTATCTCTGCCTGGGAATGGGGAACCTATCTGGGGGAGGAGGGACTCTCCCGGGGGATCCGGGTGAAGGTCAGCTCCTACACCCGGTTTGGAACGAACAACTTCCTTGCGCGGGCCAAGGTCTCAGCCCACTATGTTAATTCCCAGCTTGCCAAGTGGGAGGTCAAGGGGGCGGGATACGACGAGGCGGTCCTGCTCGACTCGGACGGCATGGTGGCGGAAGGTCCCGGAGAAAACATCTTCATCGTCAGGAAGGGCGTGTTGAAGACCCCGCCCCTTCGTTCGGTCCTCGACGGAATCACGCGCCACAGCGTCATGACGCTCGCCCGGGAGGAAGGGATTCCTGTGGTCGAGGAGGCGCTCACCCGGGACGATCTTTATCTTGCCGACGAGGCTTTCTTTACCGGTACGGCGGCCGAGCTGACGCCCATCCGGGAGATCGATGACCGCTCCATCGGGACGGGAAAGCCAGGACCGGTGACGCTGGCCCTGCAGAAGATCTTTTTCGATATCGCCCGGGGGAATGTCTCGCGTCACTCCGAGTGGCGTACAACGGTCGTTCCCCGTCTCGTCTGACAGCGGGCTCCGTCCCGGTCT
>JAJZCZ010000146.1 GCA_021828805.1 Nitrospirota bacterium
AAGATGCAGGTATTCTTGGCGAGAATGGTAATTCCCCGCTCCTTTTCCAGGGCGTTGGAGTCCATGACACGCTCCTCCACCACCTCGTTATCCCGAAAAACATGTCCCTGCTGCAACATCTTGTCGACGAGGGTCGTCTTCCCGTGGTCAACGTGGGCGATGATGGCAATGTTCCGCGTATGCATGAGTGAAGCCGTCATAAATCGTTCCGCCTTTTGGAGAAGAAATGTGAAAAAAGTCACCGGTCTCAGGCACTCTGGCTGAGAGGACCCAAAGTGCAGGGAACTTTCCCGTCCCTCGTCTGTTCCAGAGAAGAGCCATCTCGCGATATGGCGCGGACCAACTGGCCGGGGAGAGTCCTTTTTGAGAAATCAAAAGAACCTTTATTGTATGCAAAAATCCCGGCAACGTCAAATTGAACAATTTCGGAAATCCATGAAAACCTTTGACAAATTCACTGTCTGCAGAGCGCTTTGGAGTTCCCGACGGCAACTCGCCTGAACCGTGCGGGTCTGGCTGTCCAAGACCGCTCAGAAACCGGGCTTCTCTCCGACATAAAATGCCGCACATTTGAGGTAGTCGAGCTCCGGCATGGCCAGGATTCTCGGGTGGTCCCAGGAGGCCCGCCCGGAATAAAAAAGCCGTCCCGGCCGGCCGTCTTTCCGGAAAACAGCCCGGAGAATTCCGGTGAAGTCCTCCCAGGAGAGCAGCGCAGAGCAGGAGCAGACCACAAAGATCCCTCCGTCGCCAACGAGGGAGAGTCCGAGACGGAAGGCCTTGTGGTACCCCTCGATCCCCTCCTTGACCAGACGGCGGCTCTTGATGAAGGCGGGCGGATCGAGCACAACCGTATCAAAACGACGTCCCGCCGAGCGCGCCGCCTCCCCCCAGGAGAAGAAGTCCGCCTCAATGCCCTCTCCGGAGGGGTTGTTCCGACGGTAGAAGGAGATCGCCGTTCCCGATGCATCGACACCGATGAGCCTCGTCCGGGGCTCGGCAAAAGAAACGGACTGGGACCACCCCCCTACGTACGAGAAGGCATCCAGGAGAGTCCCCCCTCCGATCCTCGGAGAAAGGGCCTTTATATTGTCCTTCTGGTCAAGGAAGAGACCGGTTTTTTGTCCGTGGAGAAAGGGAAAGGCGAGAACACCGGGACCGGATCGGATCGAGAGCTCTTCCGGAACCTCTCCGACGGCCTGATCCTCTCCGACGGGGAGCCCCTCCATCTCCCGGGAGCGAAGCCCCCGGTCCACCCGGATACCCCGCGGAGACAGCCGCTCCATGAGTCGATCAAGGATATAAGGAAGAGAGGCCTCCATCGTCCGGGTCGTAATCTGGAGGGAAAGATACTCCCCATACCGGTCGAGGACGAGTCCCGGAAGGGCATCCGCCTCCGAGTGGACGAGGCGGACCCCCTCCTCCCCTGACCCGAGGCGCTCCCGCATCGAAATTGCCGCCTCCAGCCGATCGGAGAGATAGTCCTCGAACCGCTCCACCCGGCCTTCGAGAAGACGCACCGCGATCAAAGAGTGGGGATTGTAGATCCCTGTCCCCAAGAAGCGACCGGAGGACGAGCGGACATCCACGAGAAGAGGCGCCGTGGACAGTCCTCCCCTGTCACCCCCCCGGGCCACTTCATTGGAAAAGACCCACCGGTGACCAGCAACAACTCGCCGCTCCTCGTTTTTCCCAAGAACGACCTCCCCTCGAGATGAACCGGAAGGGCCGGCCACCTTCTCCACCGATTTGCCAGCCGGGATCCTGGTCTTTTCCATAGTCATGGCTCCTGTTGTTGCACGACAAAATGTTTGAGGTTAAACTAATTTCAAGAAACCGGGATCGGGGAGGCGCTATTTACGGGGCCCCGTTCTGCGTAACGAACCCATAAGGATACCACCATTCGTGTTGATACGTCCCGCTATTTTTTGGCGCCCCCCAAAAACTGCTCCCTATTATTTCCTGCTCCTTTCCTGTCTTCTGACCCTTCTGGAGCTATTCCTGCCCCTGCTTGCCGGAGCCGCCCCCCCACCATCGGCCGCCCCGGCAGCAAGCCTGTCCAGCAGCCCATCCGGCTCACTGCCTGCCGTCCCGGCATCAGACAATGTCACCTTAGACAACCTTGACCCGCCAGGCAGCGCACCTGGCGTGATCGCGCTCAAACACTCCCGGCTGATTCTCTTTCCAAACCAGAATGTCTTCACTCCACTGCTTGCCAACCCCCGGGAGCCCCTGTCGACGCTTGAGTTCTTCGCCGCCTCAAACAATCCCGGCTATATTCAGTTTAATGGCAACATTGCCGGGGACTTCGGGATCATCCGATGGGAGTCAAATACCGAAGGGGTCAACCGCTCCCTGCAACTCGGCCTCTCCGCCGGGGAGTTTTCCCGGTTCGGCATCTTTGGCGGAAGCACCTACCTGATCGACTCAGACTACATGGTGGGAATGAGCCTGACCGGCCGCCTCGGCCCCCTCTCCCAGCGCCTCTTCTTCTACCATGAAAGTTCACATACCGGCTTCAACTACACATCAATGAACAATATCAGCAAGGCCTCGGATTTCGGCCAGGAAATTCTCCAGGAGGTGAGCTCATGGGACATCACGCCCCATCTTCGTCTCTATGGAGGGGCGGCCTACCGGGTTATCGGTCT
>JAJZCZ010000147.1 GCA_021828805.1 Nitrospirota bacterium
TTCGAGATTTTCTCCCACCCCCTGCCCTTGGCTGGAACACCCTGGATCGAAGGGATTCGCCAGGAGATGACCCATACGGTTACCCTCCCGGGCCTCCGCTGCATTCTTCTCTTTCGCCCTGATGCGAATGGAACCTTCCAGATTGAGGGCCAGGCAGGGAGCGGCTCATGCGGCGACCTCCTGATGGGCGCCTTGGATGCGAATCCCGTCATTAACCCAAGCCATCCAAGGGGTCAGGGACTCATCTCCCAAGCCTTCCGGAAAAATCAGATAGTCATATCCCCCTCAGTGGCTCAGGACCCTCTCCTGACTTCTTGGCACGATGCCTTGAAAAAACAAGCCATCAGGTCTGCCATGGCCATCCCCGTCAATAACATCTCCGGCGAGGTTGTGGCCATTGTGGTCCTTTTCGGGGCCTACCCCAACCAGTTCTCCTCCATCTGGATAACGCAATTTGCCCAAAGTTTCCGTCATCGGATGGAACAGGCCTGGGCACTGTGCAACAGGCCCCCCGAGGTCATCTCCCGGGACACGGCGGAACGCTATCGCAGTGAACTCTACCAAGGGGGCCTTTCAATGTATATGCAACCCGTGATCGACCTGAGAAATGGTTCCTGTGGCAGAGTCGAGGCTCTGGCTCGACTTGTCCTCCCCGGAGGCGAAGTCGTGACTCCCGACGAGTTTCTTCCTGTCCTTTCAGGGGAGGATCTTAACTGGCTATTTCGAGAAGGGCTCGACCAGTCGCTTGATCAGATCGCCTCCTTTGAAAAAGAAGGGATTGAACTCGATCTCTGTCTGAACATTCATCCCCTCACCCTGCAGGAACCCCAATGTTCTGAATGGGTCATGGGCTCCCTTAGGCACCACGGGATTTCCCCCTCACGACTCTCCCTTGAAATTCTTGAAGATCGAAGCCTTGATCTGCCGAAACAGAACGCGACCCTCGAGCGCCTGACATCCCTCGGGGTGGGCATTTCTATGGACGATCTGGGCTCAGGCTATAGCAGCATTGCCCGACTTTCGAGCCTCTCCTTCGACAAGATCAAGGTCAATCAGTCCCTGCTGGCGCACATTCGGACCATTCCACTGGAAACGCTGGGCATTCTTGGAACGATTATCCAGATAGGGCGTGAACTTGGTTACGGAGTTGTCGTCGAAGGTCTTGAAGACCTGGGAATGGTCGAGGTTGCATCGATTCTCGGAGCCCGATACGGCCAAGGGTTCAGCTTGGGTCGCCCAATGCCAGCCGACCGAATACCTGATTGGATCCGGTCTCGCCATCAGCCCCCTCGTCCGGGGAAGATCACAAGCTGGGTCGGAGCTCTGGCCTCCCACTGGCAATTCATGCACAGGGAGGAGCGTTCGGGATCCTTCCCACTTGAGCATTGTCCTCTTACCACTTTCTTTCTTCACAAGCAGCTGGACACGTCGCCTCAGGCCCTCTGGCATGCCGCCCTGCACGAAGGCACCCTGAACCGGGAAGAGCTGGGAAAGAAGCTGACCGACTGGCTCGTAGAGAAGGTCTGTGAGGAAGGGCTCGCGGGGCTCCCGAAAAACAAGCGCGCGGATCAGGAAAATTGAACAGTGACCCTCCACTCAAGGCCTTGTCTTGGGAAGAAAAAGCATCTTCTTCCTGTTCCTCCCCCAAAAGACTTTCTCTCGGCTTAACCGGACGACGGATGAAACGATTTTGAGAAGTCATTTTTCGCGAGCCTTTCAAAAAACTCCCCTGGTGGCAAGGGAGGGCTGACGAGATATCCCTGAATCCACTCGACCCCGAGATCGGCAAGGAAAGACCTCTCCTCCTCCCGCTCGACCCCTTCGGCGCAAAGCGTCAGGGAAAGGCGACGGGCCAGAAGGACCAGGGTTCGGACAATCTCCCCCTCTTCCGCCCGCTCGTCCACCCGGCTGACGAAGGAGCGGTCGATCTTGAGACAGCCGACGGGAAGGCGCGTCAGTCGGGCCAGGGAGGAGAGCCCCGTGCCAAAATCGTCGAGGGAGCTCCTCACTCCCCGCTCCCCGAGAGCGGCCAGGATCTTCCCGGCCTGGGACGGATCCTGCATGGCCACGGTTTCTGTCAGCTCGATCGAGAGATCTCCTGAAGAGACTCCGCACCGGTCAATGATCCGGAGAAACCGCGTCAGAAAATCCGGACGGGAGATCTGCACCCCGGAGACGTTCACAGAGACGAATAGGGGCGTCTCGGATTCCTCTTCCCATCGCTTCCTTTCCCGGAGAGCCGTTTCGAGGATCCACTCTCCCAAGGGAACGATCAGCCCGTCTTCTTCCAGGATCGGGACAAAAAAATCGGGAGGGACCCGCTCGCCCGTCTCCCGCTCCCACCGCAAAAGGGCCTCCGCCCCCACGACCCTCCCGCTGGCACAGTCGAGAATCGGCTGGTAAAAAAGCTGAAAGTCCCCGCGGTTCACGGCGCGGTGGAGCTCCTGGATCATGGCATAGCGCTCCGACCTCTTTTGCTTCTCTCCGGGGTCAAAGAAGTGCGATCGCGATCTTCCCGATTCCTTTGCCTGGGTCAGCGCCGTATCGGCGTGCCCCACCATCTCAAGAGAATGGGCCTCCTCGGGGCCGCAGGAGGCGGCTCCGATCGAGGCCGTCAGGA
>JAJZCZ010000148.1 GCA_021828805.1 Nitrospirota bacterium
AACCGGAAGCTCTTCTTCCGGGACGGGAACGATGCCGCAGTGAGGGCAGTGAATCACCGGGATGGGGGTGCCCCAATATCGCTGTCGGGAGATCCCCCAGTCGCGAAGTCGGAAGGTTTCTCGTGGCTGTCCAAGCTTTCGTGTGTTGAGTTCTTTTGTGATCTCAAGTCGCGCCGTCTCGCTTGACATCCCGTCGAATCGCGCTGACCCGATAAGCGTTCCATCATCCGTCATGGCCCGGTTGTCTGAAAGGTTGACTGCGTTATTCGGTGTGATGACTTTTTTGATCGGCAGACCGTATTTGCGGGCGAACTCAAAATCCCGCTGATCATGGGCAGGAACCCCCATAACGACGCCAGTCCCGTAGGATGCAACAACAAAGTTTCCGATCCAGAGCGGAATCATCTCCCCTGTCAGGGGATGACGCACCATCCGTCCGGTGAATACGCCTTCCTTTTCGGGCTCTTCACGACTTTCCTTTGTACGTTTTTTCAGGGTTTCATCAATGAAGCTCCGGGCTTCCTTTTCGACAGGAGAGCCCGAGAGAATGCGACCGATCTCAGGGTGTTCGGGGGCGATGGTTACAAAGGTCACCCCGAAGAGGGTATCGGCCCGTGTTGTAAAGACTGTGAGGTGAAGAGGCGATTCACCCTGGCTGACGGAGGAGGGGGAGAGCTCGAAAACAATTTCAGCGCCGGTTGATGGTGAAATCCAGTTGGATTGCATCGTCCGGACTCTTTCCGGCCATCCGTCTAACGTGGAAAGCCCCTCCATAAGATCCCGGGCGTAGTCAGTGATCCGGAGAAACCACTGATTCATTCTTCGAAGAATCACCTGGTTTCCGCATCTCCAGCACTGTCCATCCTCCACCTGCTCGTTGGCCAGGACGGTGGCGCAGGATTCACACCAGTTTAGAAGGGCCTCCTTCCGGTAAGCCAGCCCTTTTTCCAGGAGTTTCAGAAAAAACCACTGGTTCCATCGATAGTAGGCAGGGGAGCATGTGGCAACCTCGCGCTCCCAGTCGTATGACAGTCCAAGCTTCTGGAGCTGTTCTTTCATATGGGAGATATTGCTTTCTGTCCATTCGGCTGGATGGATCCCCCGAAGAATGGCAGCATTTTCTGCCGGAAGTCCAAAGGCGTCCCAGCCCATGGGGTGGAGGACGTTGTAGCCTCTCATTCGTTTGTATCGGGCGATGGCGTCACCGATGGAATAGTTCCGGACATGTCCCATATGAATCCGTCCGGAGGGGTAGGGAAACATTTCAAGACAGTAGTATTTGGGTTTTGTCCGGTCGGGCCCCGTAGTGAAGGCCTTCTCTGATTTCCATAGGTCCTGGACAGTTTTCTCGATTTCGTCAAAAGGGTAGAGAGGGTCGCTCACCGGGACTCCTTGGATTGATAGGCAGTTGTCGCAAGGGGGATTTTATCACAGGAGAGGCGATGTTGGGACAGGAAGTAAGGATGAGGGTAAATGGTGACAGACGCCATGCGGTTTTCCCCCCTCGACAACTCCGAAAAAAATCTGCTAGACTCTTGGGTGTTGTCCATCCTCTTCCCAGCACTGGGGGATCGTCTAATGGCAGGACGACAGTCTCTGGATCTGTCTATCTAGGTTCGACCCCTAGTCCCCCAGCCATCTATCTAAGCCATTCTCTTAAAAATTCCTTCCAATTTTCTATTAATTTGGTGCACTCATGGTGTACTGACCTCATAATGCTATGATTCCCTCGTCTCAAAATTTCAACCCGTGGGGAGGGATCAAATGGCCTCTTTTCAAAAGAGGTGCGGCTCTTGGCGTGCGATCATTACGAAAAAGGGGTTCCATCGCGCCACTCGTACCTTCGACACTAAAGCCGATGCAACATCCATAAGAAAAACCACCCACATTGATCAGATTCATATTAGTGCTGATTGTCATCTCCACTTCCATGGATGATGCGCCTCCTGGTTGTCCTTCTGAGGTAGACGATCAAGCCGACAGAAACCACAGTCATGATGAATGAGAACCCAAGAAATGCGATCCACCATTTATCCGTAGAACGCCTTCCTTTCGAGATGGTACTTCACCGGCCCTCCCCCTCAACCCGGATATTCCCTTTCGTGCATTGCCCGAATTTCCTCAACGATCTTTTTACCACGTGTTGCGGCCCCTGCCTTTATCCGACGATGTAGGGTTTCAGGAATGTCCAAGGTGAGCCGCTTTATGGGCTCCGTCTCCGGGGTTCGGACGGGATCTCTCCCCGCCGAACCCCACTCTTCTGATGTTTCCGCTCATCTTTTCCCTCCGGTCAGAATCTCATCCATCACCTGGTTGATCTCCCTGGAGGCAGGTCCTCGCGGGTCAATCTCATGGACGACTTGGCCCGAAGCGGCCGCCTCCGCAAAAATAACCCGTTGGCTTATGGCCGAATTCAGGACGGGGATGGAGAATCCGGACAGGGCCTCGGCCACATCCCGCCTGATTGCCGTATTTACGATTTTACGATTAATCACAAAGATGATTTTCCGAACTCCGTTTCCGGGTCAATGTGAGGTGTGATGGATTCCAGTTTTGTTCCCAATCCTCTTGAGTTGGGAATATCTCTCATTTAGGATAAAGAGATG
>JAJZCZ010000149.1 GCA_021828805.1 Nitrospirota bacterium
GGGGGTATCCGGTTGACTCCGATATCACAATGTTTGAAAAGCTGAGTCTGGAGGGGTTTCAATCCGGGTTGAGCTGGCGAACCATCCTTCGCAAGAGGACACACATTCGCCAAGCCTTTCATGGGTTCGATTTTAATGAAATTGCCCTTTTTTCGGAAAGGGATGTCGAGCGTCTTCTCAAAGACGAGGGGATTGTCCGCCATCGGGGAAAGATCACCGCTATTATTAATAACGCCAGACTGGTGCAGACACTCATCGAGCGGGAAGGATCTCTCCGATCCTTCATCTGGCGGTTTGCCCCTGGAGAGGACGTTCTTCCTGCTGACGTGCCGGTTGTCGCCTCTCCAGAGTCAGTGCGCCTTTCCAAAGAGTTGAAAAGGCAAGGATGGAAGTTCATCGGGCCGACCACTGTCTATGCTTTCATGCAGGGGATGGGTCTTGTCAACGGTCATCAGGAAGAATGTGTCATACGGTCGCGGGTCGAGCGGGCCCGTCGGGCCTTCAGTCGTCCCCGATAAGTCATGGAGACCGCGACGTCTAGTAAGTGGTCTTGACGGAGATCGACGGGGTCAACGCAGATCGAAAAAAACGTCACTGCCGGAGGGGCTGGCCGAAATCAACCCCAAGATCGGGCATATTCGGAGAGGCGTTATCCTCCTTCAACGCTTTTTTCTGGACAGACCCCGCAACGACACCGGCACTTTTGACAGGAAAATGGCGTATCGGTGAGGGCCCCTTCGACGATACGGGCGAGGGCGTCAATAAAGGAAGGTTGGATATTGAGTGCCGGCGCCCGCTCAAAGTGGAGGATCCGGGACTCTTTGGCCAGTTCCCGGTAAGTGATATCCATCTCAAAGAGGGTTTCCTGATGGTCGGAGACGAAGCTGACCGGCACCAGCACAAGGTTCACCGTTTGGTGGCCGGTGGCGAGTGTCGTGATCATTTTCTTGGTTTCAGGGCCGAGCCACGTGAGGGGGCCCACCCGGCTCTGGTAGGAGAGATGGATCCGGAGGGTTTTCTCCGGACGACGTTGCCGGAGAATCTCGGCGACCTTGGCGACGGTGTTTTCGGTATCCGCCTGGTAGGGATCGCCCTGACGGATCCTTTTTACGGGAATCCCGTGGGCGGAGAAGAGAACATCGATGGGGTGAGAGTTTTGAGGAAGCCGGTCGATCGAGGTGAGAATGGTTTCGGCGAGGGCGTCAAGATAGGGAGGAAACTCCGGCCAGGCGGGAACGACATGCAGTGCCGCCCGTGAAAGGGTCGGATAGTCTTTGACGGACAGGGAAAATTCCCGCAAGGAAGAGCGGGTTGTTGTTGTTGAGCGCTGGGGATAGAGAGGGAGAAGAACGAGTTTCTCGGGGCAAAAGGAGTCGAGAGGGGCCAGGGCGGCGTCGATTCTGGGGGCAGCATAGCGCATGGCTACGGTGACCCGGGCCTGTATGGGGGAGGTTGGCTGGTTTAGGGCTTTTTCAAGTAAGGCCGCCTGCTCCTCTGTAATGCGCCGGAGGGGAGAGCCTCCCCCGATTGCCGCGTAGTACCCTCGGCTTTTGGGAGCCCTGCGTCGCGCCAGAAAACGGGGAAGAAGCGTTTTGACAACGGGTGGAAGGTCCATGATATCGGGATCGGAAAAGAGGTTTTCGAGAAAAGGCTGAACGTCGTCAAGGGTCTCAGGGCCCCCGAGGTTAAAGAGAAGAACGCCGACCCGTGGTTTTTCAGCCATGAAGACTCCTTGTTGTCATGCGCAGGAATGCCAGCCCTTTCCTTTATTAGACTCAAGGGGTGAGGCGGAGGTCAAGAGAGAGGGGCTTGTGGCATGAGGTGGGAGGGGGAGGGAGTGGCGGAGAAAGGGCCACTGGTGTTCCCTAAGTGATGGAAGAAGAGTGGAGGAATGAATTGGGATGCCTCCCTCGAAAAGTCTCATTTCCTCATTAATGCTAAAAAAGAGACTCAGACTCTGTTGACCGAGGAAAGAAGTCCCAGCCCCACGGCAAGAACGACAATGTTTGCAAACCATGCCGCCAGCAGGGGGGGGATGACCCCGCCCCGTCCCAGTGCCAGCCCCATCGAGTAGAGCGTCCAATAGGAGAGGGAGAGCATAAGGGCCACGCCAAATCCCCGGGCGATCCCCACCTGCCGCCCTTCCCGGATGCCGAAGGGAATGGCAAAAAGAACCATGAGAAAGGAGGCCGCCGGGAAGGCCAGAACGCCGTCGCGCAGGACGGTAAAGTTTTTGTGGGGAAGCCCGTTGGCCTGCAGGAGGTCGATCGTTCGGGAGAGCTCGACGTAGGTGAGGTGAGAGAGATGGGTCTTCCGGATAAAGAAGTCCTCCGGCCGCCGGTCGAGCGGGAAGGGAAGAGTGGCAAAGGAAGTCGTTGAGAGGGTGCCATTTTTATGAAACTGCGTTCGAGTACCGTCGTGGAAGACCCAGCGGCCATTTTCATAGCGGAGGCTTTGGGCATTGATCGTCCACTGAAGGTCGGCCTTCGGGCTTTTGTGGCAGATGGCCACCGTATCGAGGCGTGTGCCGCCTTCTTCGATCTTGGCAATCTGGAAGATCTCCCGGGAGCCATGACGAAACCAGACATTACGC
>JAJZCZ010000150.1 GCA_021828805.1 Nitrospirota bacterium
TGACCTGTCGGGGAAATTTTCGTATCTTATCTAAGCCTCAATCATACCGATCGCGGGAATAGCTCAGCGGTAGAGCATCGCCTTGCCAAGGCGAGGGTCGCGGGTTCGAATCCCGTTTCCCGCTCCATATTTATCAAGGGTTTAAGAGCTTTTTCCCCCGCCATTGACTCTCCCTATTTTCCGGACTGTGCTAAATTTGTGCTAGCCAGCCGGTTGACGGCTTCCATGCCTGTCCGAAGGCTTTCGAGGTTGTGATGGGCATACCGCATCACCATGGACATGGACCGCCAGCGTCCGAGTCGCTGGACAGTGTAAAGATCGACCCCGGCATGAACCAGCCGGGTTGCGAACGTGTGTCGAAGATCATGCCACCGGAAATTCGTGACCTTTGCTTTTTCGAGAGCCAATGAAAAAGATCGGACCACGTTGCGGGCAATGAATGGGGTTCCGTTCGATGTCAGAAACACGTGCCCGGAGGAAAGACTTTTCACTTTTCCGATCCTTTTCAAGACGTCGATCGCCTTCTCGTTGATGGGGACGGTATCCCGCCCATTGTTCTTTTGATCCCAGAAGAGAATCGCTTTCCGCTCCCAATCGACCTGATTCCAGGTGAGGGACAACATTTCGTTTTGCCGGAATCCGGTATTCAACGCAAAAATCACCATGTCCCGCAACCACTCGGGACAGGAGTTCAGAAGTCGTTCCTCTTCTTCTCCGGTCAACCAGCGCTCCATCCGGTTCTTGACCTTTTCCCTCGGGATCCGGGAAACCGGATTGACGTCGAGCCATCCCCACAATACTGCCATTTCGAACGCATGGCGAAGGAAGGCAACTTCCTTGTTCAATGAGGCGGGGGCCAAATGCCCTGCCCGGCGCTTCTTCTTGTACTCGAAGATCTGTTCCGTCCCGATTTCGATCAAGGTCACGTCTCCGAACTCCTTCAGCATCCGGAGGGAAATGGCTTTGTCCCGAATGTAGGATTTCGAGGACTTGTTCGGTTTCGAATGCTCCTCCAGATACTTGTCGAACAATTCCGAAAGGGTTTTTTCTTCTCCGGGCAAACGGTCGAACCAGTCCCCCTCGGCGATCTCTCCAAGGACTTTCTTGTAGACCTTGTCTGCCAGTTTTCTCTCGGACGTGCCGGTCGATCTCCGGATTTGTTTTCCCTGGATGGAAAATCGCATCCACCATAGAGGTCCTCTTTTGTACAGGCCCATTTATCCTCCTTTTCTTGGGCCAGGATTTCCGCTGGAACGAGTATACACGGCTCTCTTGGCCTTGGAAATGAGCGCGTCGATCGCATCTGGCGACCGGGATCCCTGGGGCTTGGCAGGTCGGACTTTTGGCACTTCGAAGGGTTTGACCTCGCAGGTCCTGACCCATTCTCTCACCCGCTCGGGGTCGAACCGGACGCATCGCCCGAACCGATAGCAAGGGATCTCCCCATTTTTGGTCAGTTTGTAGACCATCGATCGGGTGACGGTCAGAAATTCCGCGACTTCATCAGGCGTCCAGAACATTGCCCAACCCTCACGCTTTTTCACATGGGACAGGAAAAATGGTTGAAAACCCTGTGGAAAAGACTCCAGAAATTTCCACCCTCATTGACCGGTTTCCGTTTTGACCAAATCCTGACCATCCGTCGTCTGCGACGATTTTCCTCCGGGGTATTTCCGGAGCCGGAACTCTTCCGGCCATTCCTCCATGTCCGCCCCGGAGCGGTGTTTTAAGCGTCTTTTCAGAAGATAGATCGCTTCCTCGGGGATCTTGAGAGAGGCTCCGGCGATCCCGCCCACGGGATCCGAATACGCCGCCCCCAGCTGCTTGACGAAGAGGGGCGTCCCGGCTTCCTCGCATTCGTATTTGATCTTTCTCGCCCACTCGGCTTCCATGGGTCGGGCATGAGAACCCGATTCCCCGCCAACAACGACCCAGTCGAGCCTTCGCAGGCCGTCCAGATGATTCCTGACCAACTGCCCCTCGACGTTTTTAAAACCCGATTGCCATTTGGCCCACCGGAATGTCACAGGCCTGATCATCGGCTCGATCGACACCCACCGGAGGGCGCTCGGGGTTTCGAGCAGCAGCGGGATCCGCTCGTCCGCCGTCTTCTGGTCCTCCACAGAGACACCGAGCCAGACGTTGGGAAGAGGACCTTCCGCATAAGCCAGATCGTCAAAAATCCCGTCCGGATCATACTTCCCCCAATCATGGACGGCGGCATACGCCCAATTCTCCCGCCTGTTTTGGGAGAGGTAATCGCGCATCCGTTCCGGCCGCTTGGTCAGGATCTGGAACGTGTGCTGAGGACACAGCGCCATGATCGCAAAGACCCGATCGATAAAGTCTTCCGGAACATCCGGATGAAAGAGATCGGACATCGAATTCACGAAGATCTTCCGGGGACGCTTCCATCGGAGAGGCTGGTCGAGCCGATCCGGATGCCAGGCGACATCCTCGAAGTTCCTGCCGGCATAGGCCGGTACGAGCTTCGAAAGCCTTGGCCAGTCCCTCTCCGCATAGCAGTTCCGGCACCCTTCACT
>JAJZCZ010000038.1 GCA_021828805.1 Nitrospirota bacterium
CAAGGCGCTGATGGAGCGGGCGGGGATTCCTACGGCTCCCTGGAGAGTGGTCACCACCCGGGAGGAGGCCCAGGAGTGCCTCAAGCGCTGGGGATTGCCCCTTGTCTTCAAAGCCGACGGACTGGCCCAGGGCAAAGGCGTCTCGGTGGTCACCACCCGGGAGGAGTGGGAGGAGGCCCTCGGCCGCTACCTCGACCGCAAGGAGGTCCCCGGCGGCGACGTCGTCTTTATCGAAAAGGCGCTCTCCGGTCCGGAGGTTTCCTTTATTGTGGCCACCGACGGAAAAAACTTCGTGCCCTTTCCCACGGCCCGGGACTTCAAGCGGATCGGGGCAGGGGACAAGGGACCCAATACCGGGGGCATGGGGGTCTTGAGCCCCGTCCCGGGGTGGAGTACCAAGGATCAGGCGCGGGCCTGCGAGCTCATCGAGCGCTGCCTGTGGGGTCTGGACAAGGCCGAGGCCCCTTTTTCAGGATTTCTGTATGCCGGGCTGATGATGACCGAGGAGGGCCCCTCCGTTCTTGAGTTCAATGCCCGGATGGGCGATCCCGAAGCCCAGGTCCTCTTTGAATCCCTGGGAGAGGAGGCCGTTTCACTGATGGAAGAGATTGCCGCCGGCGACCTGAAGACACACTGGACGATGACCCCGTCACCCCGGGTGGGCGTCGTCATGGCCGCCTCTGGTTACCCTGAAAAGCCCATCACCGGGGATCCCCTGGAGGGACTCCCCCCTGCAGGCACGATACTTCCTGACGGAGCTCTCTATTTTGCCGGCGTGGAAAGAAAAAATGGGGTTCTCTGCGCCTCCGGAGGTCGGGTTCTGACGGCGGTCGGCCGGGGAGAAACACTGCGGCAGGCCCGGGAGTCCGCCTACCGGATCATGGGAACACTTCGTCTCAAAGGGGGCCAGGTTCGCTCCGACATCGCCCTCCGGGAAAGCGGGGAGGGGAGCCCCCCGGGGCGCGAGAAAAAAGAATAAATGACCTCTCCACCACTTTTTCCTCCTCTTTCCCATACCTCCGGGTGGACCGCCATCCGGCAGTGGCTTCAAAGCGGAGGCGTCCTTGGCTTCCCGGCGGAATACGCCTATGCTCTCTCCGAAGTCCCCCTCTGGAGAGCGCCGGAAGACGGGCGACGCCTCTACCGGATCAAGGGACGCCCCGAAGGAAAACCCGTTCTCTATCTTGCGGGAAGCCTCAACGTGGTCTCCCGATTTGCCATTTTGCCCCGGGATGAACGCCGGGGCCGTTTTTTATCCTTTCCCCCGCGCTTTCTCACCTTTATTCTCCCTGCCACTCCTCTGGCCATCTCCCTCGGCATGGCCAAAAACGGCAAGGTGGCCTTCCGGATCCCTCCCGACCGGATCCTCCGGGAATTTCTCCGCTTTCTTGATGCCCCTCTGTCAGGAACAAGCCTTAACATCTCCGGCCAGCCTCCCCTGACAAACCCTGAGGATATCCGGAGGGTCTTTCCCGGTCTGGCCCTGATCGATGGGGGGGGCAGACCTGGTTACCCGGCCTCTCCCATTGTCGACCTCTCCTCTGTGCAGCGGCGGGTCCTTCGCGGCTCCTGGAGACAGTTTGCCGCCCCTGTAAGGGCTCGCTGACACACAACATAAGGATCTTCTGTGGCAAAAAAGCGCACGAGCCGGATCTTTCAAAAAAATGAGCCACCTCCACGTCCGTCAACCCGGAGACCTCGGATACCGGGAGGCTTTCCCATGCGGGCAAAACAGTCCCGTCGGGCAAAAGATGCCAGACACCGGCATTGGGAAGAATCCGGAGGGCAGGGGGAGTAAGGAAAGGCTGATTCAGGAAAGGCGTTGTATAAAACTGTCTACCATTCCGATTGAAAGCAGAAGTAAAAGAGACTATATTAAACTTAGTTTAATAAACCAGACTAGACTCAAACCGCAGGACAAAAATTAAAATGAAAATCATTAATATCCATGAAGCCAAGACACATCTTTCACGTCTGATCATGAAGGCCGCCGAAGGAGAGCCCTTTATTATCGCGAAGGCCGGAAAGCCAATGGTCAAGGTCACAGCCTTGTCAGCACCCGAGCCGGGTAAAATCCAAAGACTTGGATTCATGGCAGGACAGATTCATGTTCCGGAAGACTTCGATCAGATGTTTTCTGAAGAGATTGACAAGCTTTTCGGGAGCGCTGTTTGAAGTGGCTCATCGATACCCAATTATTGCTATGGATGGCGGGGCTCTCAAAGCGAATTGGGTCAGATGATCAGAAGATTCTTGAAAGCCCGGAAAACACATTAATCTTCAGCACTGCAAGCCTCTGGGAAATTGTCATCAAACGGACTCTTGGACGCCACGATTTTCTCGTGGACCCTCGAGTTCTCCGGCGAGGGCTTCTGGATAATGGATATACAGAGCTCGAAATAAATGCGAATCATGTATTGGCGGTGGAAGATCTCCCACCGTTCCATAAGGATCCTTTTGACCGGATTCTTGTTGCGCAATCAATGGTCGAGGGGATTCCCTTGATGACAACAGACGCGACATTGATCAAGTATCCTGCTTCAATACGATTGATTCGATGAATTGAAAACATAAATCTTAATCGCAAATAATGTACATTATGTAAACATAAAAGAAAAAGTTACGGGGGAAACTCCCATGATCACCCCTCGCAATAGTGAGAATTCTGGCCCCCGGATGAGGCGGATCGCCCTGATCTCCGGGCTCCGCCACAATCGTTCCAGGCTGGATAACGCTTTCGAGAGAGGGAGTAGATTATAAAACCATGTAATCCTTACCCATACAAGCTATTGCTTGCAGTCACAATTTCGGAACTTCATAGAAAATTCATGCCTGTTATGGTAATCTGATCCCGAAAAATGATCTTCTGATTCGGACAACATATCCCAACATACTTTTCCTCCGGTAAGCCTGTAAGGAGACCTCATGAGAAGAATAGTCGCGCTATCCATAGTGGCCCTGGTATTCAATGGGTGGATTTCAAAGGAAGTCATGGCTCAGCCACTCGTTCCCCTTCCCCCGTCACCGCCTGTTCCTCTCTCCAACATTCAGACTCCAGCCAAGGTTATGCTCGGGAAACAACTCTTTTTTGATCCCAAGCTCTCCGTGAATGGCTCCATCAGCTGCGCCTTTTGTCATATGCCCAAGGCCGGCTATGCGGATCCCCGTCCCGTTTCTCTTGGTGTTGGCGGAAAGCGTGGCGGGAGAAATGCCCCGTCCGTCCTGAATGCCGCCTACCTTGACCGCCAGTTTTGGGATGGCCGGGCCGGAAGCCTTGAAGAGCAGGCCATTGGTCCTCTGACCAACCCGGTCGAGATGGAAAACCCCACAAACCAAAGCGTCGTCGACCGACTCCGGAAAATCCCGGCGTATAAAAAATCCTTCCAGGAAGTCTTTGGCGGAGACGTGTCGATCGACCGGATTGGGGAGGCCATTGCGGCCTATGAAAGAACCCTTCTGACCCCGAACACCCCCTATGATCGTTTCCTGATGGGTAAAAAAACGGCCCTCTCCGCCAGTGCCCAAAAGGGATTTACCCTCTTCAAGGGAAAGGCCCGGTGTGTTCTCTGCCATTCGGGAGCACTCCTCTCCGACCAGGCCTATCACAATCTTGGTGTTCCCCAGACAGGAACCCTCTCTATCGATGTGGGCCGATATGCCTTCTCCCACAATCCTTCCGACAAAGGCACGTTCAGGACTCCTCCCTTGCGGAATGTGGCCCTCACCTCTCCCTACATGCATGACGGTGTCTTTAGAACACTCGGAAAGGTTGTCGACTTCTATGACAAAGGAGGAGGCAGTTCCCCGTATAAAACAAAGGACCCTCTCCTTCGGCCCCTTCACCTGACAAAGCAGGAAAAAATAGAGCTCGTAGACTTTCTGCTGGCCCTCACGGGAGAAACAGCTGCTGAAAAGAATCAGCCATAGATCCCGACAAAATTGCTTTTAACGACAGCTCTCTCTGAGGTAAGACAATCGGTATCCTTGAATCCATAAGCCCTCTAAGGCTTTATCATTATTTCAGAGATCTCTTTCAAATCATTCTGACGAGCGTCTACGATCTGATTCGTCTGACGCTCGCCAGAAAGATATCGCTTCATTTGTACCTTCACGCAATTGTGAATGCCGGCCTCAGCGCCCTGCCAGTTATCACAGTGGTTGCCCTTCTTGTCGGAGCCGGCCTGGTGGCAGAAACAGGCATCGAGCTTCCCAAGCTTGGCATCCAGAATCTTGTCGGAACCATTGTCCTCCACGTTCTTTTCGGGATCGTCGGCCCATTTGCCACGGCTCTCATTGTCACAGCCCGCTCGACATCGGGGCTGACCGTAGAGATCGGAAACATGCGTGTCTCCGGCGAGCTCGACACCATTGAAATGCTGGGGGTCAATCTGTCCTACCTCATCATCACCCCCAACATTATCGGCATCATTGTTTCCACAATTGCCCTGACCTTCTATTTTGGTATTATTGCCATGGCGGGAGGATTTGCGATGGCGCTTATGGGTCTTTCCATGCCGATCGCAACGCTGGTACGTGTCATTGAAATGAATATCCGACTCTCCGACCTGATGCTTCCTCTTTTCGAAGGATTCTTTTACGGGCTAATCATCTCCTCTGTCAGCGTCTATCATGGTCTGCGCGTTAAGAGATCTCCCAAAGATGTCCCGGCAGAAACAAGACTTGCCCTCGTGAACACATTAGCTCTGTCGACTGTGGCTCTTAGCCTCTACCTGATTTTTTCTTCAATGACATAAGGAGATTGAAGGTGGAGTTGCGAATCCGGGTCTTCCTCCGGGAGCTCATGTGGAAACATTGATCGAGTTTCAGAACGCTGCCATCGGGTATGAGCAGGCATCACCGCTTGTCTTTCCCCTCTCGATCTCGATTAAGAAGGGAGAGCACTGCCTGATCTTGGGAGAGAGCGGAGTGGGGAAGTCAGCTCTTGTGAAAACGATCATGGGGATCCTTTACGTCGGGACGGGGCAATATCTGGCCTTCGAGCGGGAGATGACCAATCCCTCAGCCGTTCTTCTTTCCTATGTAAGAAAGAAGATTGGCCTTCTTCCCGATCGCGGCATTCTTCTGCAAAACATGACCAATTTCCAGAACATCGCGCTGCAGCTCAAGTATGGACATATGATGACCGGAGACCGGATCATGGAGCGTCTTGAGCCTTACATCGCGGAATTCGGACTGGGCCCCCTCCTCGACCTCTACCCCTGCGAACTCAATGCAGACCAGATGAAAAAGGTCGGTTTTGTAAGAGCAATCGTGAACAATCCTGACCTTCTCATTCTGGATGATCCCTATGAAGGCCTTGATGATTACGGGGTCAACAGAATCAACACATCGCTGCAAAGAATTGTCGACGAGGGCGAGACAACGGTGTTGCTTTTCTCACGAAAACGCATCTTGCCCGCCCCCTTTTACAAAAAGGTCGCATATCTGACTCCGAATGGCTTGGGGAGCCCCCGGGAGGTCTCCTCAACGTGACAAAGATGTTCCCAGTCGACAAAAAGTGGCTCGCTCACCGACAGGAAAAAAAGGAGAGGCTGCAGGGAACCTGGCCATTTCTGGCATAGCGCTCAGGGACCCCAGAAAACACGATGAAACTACACCATGCCCATCAATCCAATGAGAAGAAAATCGAGCAACTCGCAGGCATCTTTCTGCTTGTTCCTCTGATCGGCTTTATCTTCGGCCTCTATGAGATCGGGGTTCATCAGCATGTCTTCGATAAAAGATTCTTCCTCTATACAGTTCTTGACCAAACTTATGGCATTGTCCCTGGAACACCGGTCAAGCTTGCAGGTCTTGATGTCGGAGAAGTGGACTCAGTCGACTTCACCAAACTGAACCAGATCTATGTTTCCATGAAAATATTGAAGAAATACAAGAATCTTATCCGCAAAGACTCCTTCGTAACCGTTAAAAAGTCAGGAATTATCTCGGGTGACGTTTCCCTGAGAATCAGCATCGGAACCCCCTGGCTTCCCGAAATCGGGAATAAAGCCAAGATCCGGGCCGAAACCCCGCTGACCATGGAACAGATCATGGCCAAACTCAATCCGACAATTATTGACCTTCAGAGGATTGTCCGAAATATTGCCGATCTGTCGAGCTCCATTGACAGAGGCAAGGGAACCGTTGGCGCGATCCTCAGAAAGCAGGATATTTACGACGAGCTCCAAAAAACAACACTCAACGTCAAAGAAACCTCAGAAAATATCAAAAAAATGAGTCACGACCTTCCCGACCTTATCAAGAAGCTTCAGGGGATCGCCGATGACGTAAAAAAAGCCACGCCACGTCTCCCAGAAATCACACAGAAGACAACCACTGTCCTCTCCGCAACAGACAGAACCGTGAACACCACCCAGACAATACTAAACGGAGTCAAGCAGAGCTGGCCGGTCAAGAACATGATTCCTCCCCCCTCCCCCCCGATTGAGGCCATCGGACAGGGACAGAGAACTCCCCTGCCCTTGCCGGGCAGCACTGCTGGAGGAACCCGTCCATGACCGCGAGAAAGCGATATGTGTCGGCCGCTCTCCTCTTGGGGACGACTCTTTTTCTCTCCGCATGCGGAGAAGCTCCAATCAAGCACCCGAACAGACTTCGCGCTGCGGAACACTTAGGAAGTGCCGAGGATCTCCTCCAAAAGAACCATCCGGAACAGGCTATTCTCTCCGTGAAAAAAGCCCTGGCGCGCCATCGGATATCCGGCGACTTTAATGCAACGATTTCAGACATGAACCGGCTTGCCAGGTTATCAATCCTGACCGGAACTCCAGACAGGGCAAGAGAATGGGTCAACCGGGCCCTCCTCCTTGAGTCTGTGGGAAGCGCTCCCGCGCTTAAAGCGGAAACACTGCTTCTGGGTGCCGAGATTGCTCCTCCTCACTCTGCCAGCAGCTGGACTGCCGAAGCTCAGAAAACAATCTCTGATATCCCAGGCACGCAGGATAGGGAGCGCCAGAAGCTTCTCTCCCGTCTCTATCAGATTCAGGGGGAGCGCCTCTCGCTTCAGAAGCATTACCACAAGGCAGGCGAGCTCTACCGGAAAGCTCTGGGAATCGACGAATCAAGGGGCGATGAACTTTCACAGGCAACTGATCTTGCGGGTATGGGGCGCAACGAGCTTCTGTCAGGAAACAATGGCGATGCCAGAAAATCGTTCAAAAGAGCAAGGGAAATCGATCTCTCCCGCCATAACCCTTCAGGACTTGCCTTTGACCTTGAAGGGTTGGCCCTGCTTCACCTTTCTGGAGGAAACTATCGGACCGCCGCTCGAGAGCTGCTGATAGCCTCTGGAATCCATGAAGCGCTCGGCCACAAAAATCGTGCCCGAAAAGATATTGAGTCCATCAAGAGCTTTGCCTCTCATATCGGAGCTCTTCCTCCGGAGGCAATCCGGTCAATTCTCGATGAGTGGGAAAGGTCGGAGACCCTTCAGGAGTGATAGAAGGTTCCTTCTACGGACGACTGACCGTCGACTTTATGGAGGATCTGTTCGAAGAAGGTCCCGACAGACGGGGAAAGATCAATCGGATAGGGAACAGTGAGCCCTTTGAAATGGAGTCCTTTTTCAAGAGTCTTTGAGTGAGCGAACTTTGAAAGGGATCTCATGATGCGGTTCAGAACGGCTTGTCCTTCTGTCTCCCCGGCCTCGAGAACCTGCACGAGAAGAAGGTCGGGACGGGGACGCATCACCCAGTCAGTCGGCCGGAGCGTCGCCGAGACGGCGGCTGTAAATCTTGCCCAGGCCATTTCAAGCGGAGCTGCTCCGTAACGCTTTTCGACCTCGTCTTGGTTATCCACCCGAAACGCGATCATGGAGAACGGGATCCCCATTTTTTTCGTCTTGGCAAGCTCCTCCATCAGACGGTTCATTGTGGCACGATAGTCGAGGGAGCCGGTGCTGTCTCTCGTTGTCAGAGTCGGGTCAGTTGCAAGATTCTCCTGGCGCACGATCAGGGACTTCAGAAGGTGCAGAGAGTCCCGAAGGCTCTCCTGCCAGTTCTCCGGAGGGCGGGAGATCATCATTTCGACCAGAAGCACGCAGAACTCCCCGCCATCACCACCAAAAGGATAGACCCAGGAATCAACCATTGCACTGTTAACGGCTTTAGGAACAAGGGTGAGCGTGCGCAATGGACTGGTAAAAACAATGTCCGGAGGGGAGATGGCGGTTCCGCGAAGGCTGAAGTCCTCTCCATGGCTCACGCCGCAGATCCGGAACTGGTCATCTGGCTCATCGTACCGGAAGAGAGTCAGCCTGGCGGATCTTCCACCGGCCCCCAAGGCAACACGAAGCGAGTCGAGAACGCTGTCCATTTGCTTGACGGCCTTCTCTGGAGTAATCACATCTCCGCTTCGGGCCTCCGCCTCGGCCGCCTTTATAACCTCTTTGAGCGGAGCAGGAACGACAACAGAGCCACCATAGCCTCCACCGCCAAACTTTCCGGCATTTTCACGGACAAGCTCCATACCCTCCCGAATCTTCCGGTTTTGTCGGCTGATGATCATGAAAAAGGCAATTCCACCCCCGAGAAACATGGCTCCGCCAAGAAAGACCAGAATAGGATGGCTCTTCAGTGACTGTTCCCAAAGGGGCTCCGATGAATTTTCGTCATTGGGAGAGAGGCCCAGGTCGTTTCGCAGGTACTTCTCAGACTTCTTCAGGTCATTGATGCTCGCATTCAACACAAACGGGCGGCGACTCTCGCTGGCGCAACTGTTGCAAGAATCCACGGGTCCCTGTATAAAGGGGACCGGGCGAACCAGGCAGATAAAAAAGATGAAAAGAAAAATCCCGAACCCGTGTTTAGTCATGCCATCCTCTCACCGGAAGATTCTTTTTTCCTTACAATGGCTCTTCGGTCTAAAATCCCTCTCCCTGAATCTTTGTTTGCTTTTCCTTGCCTCCGTACCCCTTGTGGCCCCTCTCCGATGAGGATCTCTCTTTTTTTCAAGATATTCGCTCTCTCCCTCCTGATCATCGGTCCCCCGCTGATGATCGGATATCTTCTGCTGGAAAAGTCCATGCTGCTTGATACCCGACAGCAAATCCAGTCCGACAACAGCCTTCTCATGAAAGAACTGTCCCGGTCTCTGGCCATTCCGCTTCTTAATGGTGACCGGCTGGGGATCGAAGACAACCTCTCCGTCTTTGAACACGCCAAAGGTGTCCTCGACATTCAGGTGCTTGACCGGAAAGGCCATCTGATGGGAGAGCTCTTTCCTCATCATAGACCGGAAGACCCGCAAAGCAAAAATTCGCTCTCATTGGAGCTGTCAGAAAAATCAGAAACAGACGGCCTTCATGGGGTCCCGGGACAGCATCGACTGGACCTCCGGACACGCATCAATTTTCAGGGGATTGCCGTCGGTCACCTGACTCTCTCCCTTTCAGACACTCCTTACCGCAGAGTCCGGGAAAAAATTCGAGCGACCTTCCTCCTCCTCGGAGGCGGAAGTCTGGGGGTAGCTTTTGTTGGATCCCTCTTCCTCGCCGCGTTTCTTTCCCGCCCTATCAGAGACCTCCGTGACGGGGCGCTTCGACTTATCAATGGGGAATTTGCTCCGGTCAAAACTCCTGTCATCAGGGATGAAACCAGCGACCTTGTCGTCGCCTTTAATACCATGGCTCAGGAGATTCTTCATAAAGAACTTCTGGAAAAGGCCCTGGCCCGCTACGTCTCCCCGGATGTCGCCGAATCTCTGATCCATCACCCCGAACGGATCCACTTGGGCGGGGTGCGCCAGGAGGCTGTCATCCTTTTCTGTGACATTCGCAACTTTACACGCCTCTCTTCCAAGCTCACCCCTGAAGAGGTGGTGGAGATCCTCAACAGCTATTTTGATGCCTTCATCGACCTCGTCTTTCGCTATCACGGCTCTGTAAACAATATTATGGGAGACGGTCTGATGATTATTTTTGGTATTCCGGAATTTCTTCCGAAACACCCCGAGCTGGCGGTAGCCTGTGCTCTTGAAATGCGTAGCACCATTACAACGCTTTCGTCGGAGCGTATCCGGGCCGGAAAACCCCATGTCAATTTCGGATTCGGACTTCATACAGGATTTGGAATTCTTGGAAATATCGGATCCCGGAACCGGATGGAGTATACTGTCATTGGAGATACTGTTAATATTGCAGCAAAGATCGAGCAGGAAGCAGCCGCGGGGGAAATTCTCATCTCCGGGGACCTTCTGCAAAGGATTTCGGAAGACAAGCGTCCCGAAGTCCGAGAAAAACGTTCTATTTTCCCCGGCGGAGTCGACCATTCTCTCGAGGTCTATGTCGTCTAACATTCCTCTCTGCCTCACCAGTCCGTTGAGGAGGGGGTATCTGACACGGCTCGCTCCGGCCCTCCTTCGCCATGCATGCTGGGGGGGAGTTATCCTTTTTGCCTCCCTGCTCTCCGCCTGCACATTCCCGGAGACATCACCACCTTCCCCCCTCTCTCCCGTGAGCTCTTCAGCACTGCCCCCCTCCGAACCGACTGTCAATCTCGTTATGGAGGCTCTTGCCAATAAAGACTTCACAGAGGCCAGAATCAGAATTGAAAGAATGCCCCCCTCCCGGGACCGGAAACTCCTCACCTCCCTTCTGGGTGAAACCGAAGAAAGTGACCTTATTCTCAGAGTACTGCTGGGTCTCTCGCACCCCTCCGCCTATCCCCTTGCCGAGCCATCAGAACGCCTTTACACGCTCTATCCGGAGATTTTCCATTCATTTTTTCTGTCACTTTCAAACCCCGGCCAAAAGAAAATCCTTCAGGAGCTCATCCAAAACGGGAAGGAACGTCTCGCCATTCGTATCGTCCACCAACTTCACACCTATCAAGGGGATACCCGCCTGATAGCCAGCGCCTATGCCCATTGGGCTCAACGACGAGAAAAAGAAAATCGTCTCTTTGATGCCCGGGGCCTGGCCCGGCAGGCCCTAAAAATTTCCCCCAGAAATTCTTTGGCACACTCTGTCGACAGGAAGATTGAAAAGCTGAGAAAAGAAAAGATTACAGAAGGACTCCTGGCTTATCGCCACAGACACCTCCACCAGGCAATTGCCCTGTGGGAAGAGGCCCGGGCAATCGACCCTTCCCAGGAGGAACCCAAAAGGTATATTCTCAAAGCTCAAGCCATTCTCGAAAAAGTTCGTTCCCTGACCCCGACAAAACAATAGGAGATTCGATGGGCTCCACCCTCATCGCCGAATGGTATACCGATCCCTTTTGCTCATGGAGCTACGCGGCGGAAGCCTCCATGGAAAAGCTCAGAAGCCACTTCGGCCCCCGCCTCTCTTTTCGCCATCGTCTCCTTCCTCTTTATAAGGATCTCGGCACCTTCCTTACCAACCACGGACTCAAGACGGAAGCCGAATTTGCTCCCAAGATCCTCAAGGTCTCCCGTGCAACAGGGGTTGCCATGACTCCCAGACTCTGGGAAATTGGAAAGGCGCCCAAATCCACAGAAGATTGTTGCCGATTTGCAAAAGCGGCCTTGCTGACAGACCCGGTACAAGGCCATGCCTTCCTCGCACGCTTGCGCGTTCTCGCCTTTGTCGAGGGAGAGCCGATCGGAGATACGAAGCTTCTTCTGTCAGAAGCGGCCCGCCTCGGCCTTGATGAGAAAAATCTTGAGAAGCGGGCGGACGGCATCGACGTTCGGGCCGCACTGCAGGAAGATGTCGACAGGGCCAGATCCGAGGGCGTGACCTCCCGGCCAACCCTGGTTCTTACCAACGAAGGAGGAGACCGGGTCTTCATCGGAGGGCTCCGCAATGCCGACCTCTTTATCCTGGCAGGCGAGACCCTCGCTGCTGAAGATGCCTGAAAAGGAGACCGCGCGTTGAATGAACCAGTGATCGGCATTGTCATGGGAAGCCAGAGCGATTGGGAGACGATGCAGGGAGCCTCTCAACTCCTCGACAGTTTTTCGATCCCCCACGAGTGCCGCGTCGTCTCCGCCCACCGCACCCCTCTCGACATGGTCGAATATGCCAAAGGAGCCGCTTCCCGGGGCCTCAGGCTCATTATTGCCGGAGCAGGAGGAGCTGCGCATCTTCCCGGAATGATTGCATCACTCACTCCCCTCCCCGTCCTTGGGGTTCCAGTCCCCACGACACACCTTGGAGGACTCGACTCCCTCTACTCGATTGTCCAGATGCCCAAAGGCGTTCCTGTGGCAACCTTCGCCATCGGAAAAGCCGGCGCCACGAATGCCGGACTTTTTGCCGTTTCGATGCTTGCGATTGCGGACCACTCGCTCTTCCGGAAGCTGGAAAAATACAAAGAAGAGCTCGTCGAGCAGGTCCACAAGATGACCCTTCCCCCCACGTAGGAGTCGCCACTTCGTGATCAGATCCGGAGCCACACTTGGCGTTCTGGGAGGAGGACAGCTGGGCCTTTTTTTTGTCCTTTCCGCACGCCGGATGGGCTACAAGACAGTAGTCCTCGACCCCGACCCGACAAGTCCGGCCATGTCCGCGGCCGACCGCTCCATCGTTTCCGCGTACGACAACGACAACGCTCTGATAGACCTCTCTGAAAGCTGCGCCGCCATCACCACCGAATTCGAGAACGTTCCCGCCCGTTCTCTTGAATTCCTTGCCGATCGCGGAGTCGTCCGGCCCTCTCCCCTTTCCGTCGCCACCTGCCAGGACCGGATCCGGGAAAAACGCTTTCTCTCTGAAAACGGCTTCCCCACTGCCCCGTTTCTCGTTCTGAGCCGGGAATCTCTCCCTCCCTCCGAGAGTCTGCAGCCCTTCCTTCCGGGCATTCTTAAAACAGCCCGGGAAGGATACGACGGGAAAGGCCAGTGGGCCATCCGCACGCCCGATGACCTGACATCCCTGCTCTCCATCACACCAGGACCCTTCGTACTGGAAAAGCGCCTCGACCTTGAAAGAGAGTTCTCTCTCGTCATCGTCCGGGGAGCCGATGGGAAAACCCTTCTCTATCCCGTGGCAGAAAATATCCATGAAGAGGGGATTCTTCATATTTCTTCGGTTCCGGCCGACATCCCGCCCGACCTGCAAAAAAATATCCGGGAGATCGGAGAGGCGATAGCACAAACGCTTGACTACACCGGAATACTCGCTGTTGAATACTTCCTGGACACTTCAGGGCGTCTTTTTGTCAATGAACTCGCTCCCCGTCCCCACAATAGCGGCCACTACACGATGGATGCCTGCATCGCCAGTCAGTTTGACCAGCAGGTTCGAGCTCTCTGCGGACTTCCTCTTGCATCTGCGAACCTTCTCTCCCCCTGCTCCATGGGAAACATCCTGGGCAACATCTGGTCGGGAAACACCCCCCCGGACTTCACCTCCATCTTCCGTCATCCCCAGGCCAAGCTGACCCTCTACGGAAAAGCCGCTCCCCGCCACGGGCGAAAAATGGGACACTTTACCGTTCTTGGCCCAAGCGTTCACGAATCCGCGGCTACCGTCCACGCCCTTCTGACTCAGATCTCAGGAAAACCTTCTCAAAATTCTTGACTCTCCAGACGGAACCCTGGCAAGCAATCGCGCTCCTTCCTCCAGGAACCCGTGATACGATTGCCCGGGGCGGCTTCCGTGTTCCGGATACCTCTCCCGACAAGTTCTAAGCTTTACCCTTCCTGAAAAGGAAGCCTTATTCTCCCAAGAGAAGAGGCATTTCCAGTTGAAAAAAAGCGGTCATCGCAGTAAAATTTGAAGATATAGAAATTCTCCGCCGTCATACCTTCCCTGAAAGATAATGGCGATTTCAGCCCTTACTTTTCCGGGAAGCCACAATGCTTCCAACCTCAAGGTTTTCATTTTGATGAATATGACGATTATGGAGGGTCCCGACCGGGTCCTCACCCATCCTGCCATTTTTGGCGACCCCTCTCTTTCGTCCTATGAGCGTGGCGGTGGATATAAGGGGCTCCGGCGCGTTCTTTCTGCCCTTTCACCCGCGGATGTCATCGCTGAAATCAAGGATTCAGGGCTCAGAGGACGCGGGGGTTCGGGATTTCCTACAGCACTCAAATGGGAGAAGGTTGCGAACCACCGGGTTCCTGTCCGCTATGTGGTGGCCAATGGAAGCGAAGGGGAACCGGGAAGCCACAAGGACCACTACCTGATCTCCCGCTCTCCCCACCAGATTCTTGAGGGCATGATCATTGCCTGCTTTGCGGTATCCGCAAAAAGCGCCCATCTTTTCATCAAGGAAAGCTTTCCGGAAGGGGTAAAAATCCTGAAAAAAGCCCGGGAAGAGGCCCTTGCAGCGGGTCTCCTCGGCAACAACATTCTCGGAACGCCCTTTTCTGTGGATATCGAAATCTTTGTTGGACCGGCCGCCTATATTGCCGGGGAGGAGACCGCTCTTCTCGAGGCACTGGAAGGCCGCCCCCCCCCGGCCCCGGCCGAAACCTCCTTACTACCCGACCGAAATGGGCCTGTATCACAAGCCAACCGTCGTCAATAATGTCGAGACCTACGCGCACGTCTCCAGAATTTTGGGCGATGGTCCCGC
>JAJZCZ010000039.1 GCA_021828805.1 Nitrospirota bacterium
GGGGGGGTTAGGATAGGTTTTTGGGGGAATGATATTTCGGGGGGGGATTCCATCGGGAAAGTGGATGGGGCCGAGGTTATGGATTCATTATAGTTTTGGAAAATAAGTCCGATAAGAGTATCATGGTTTTGTACCGTGCAATAGGGTTTTCGCACGGCAGACAAGGAGAATAACCAGGAGAAAGGTAATGGCAGCGATGTTCGGACGGCAGAGCAGTGGCGGAGGAAAGGATTCAGAAAGAGAGAGCGTGCTTTCATCAATGGGCGGGGGGAACTCTGGCCGAGGGATGACAGATCCTCAGGTTTTGCTCCATATGCTTGATGCTGTTCCTGGTTTGGGCATTGCTGTCGCCTCCCCCGATATGGGCTCTGGTCGGGGCGGGAATAACATTCTCTATATGAACCAGGCGATGAAGGACATCGTCTCCCAGATGGAATCGGAGATGAGGAAGTCCTTTAATGTCGGCGCCTCCGAAGTCATGGGGGGATCGATCCACCGCTTCCACAAGGATCCCGACCGGATCCGGAGGATCCTTGCGGACCTCTCCCCCGGAGAAGTCCGTAAGAACCATGTGATAGAAATTGGAGGCACAGCTCTTCTGTCGACCACGGAACGGGTTGCAGATCCGGTGACGGGAGCGTTGCTTGGCTATATGACCATCTTCCGGGATGTGACCAGTGACAAGCTTCTTTCCTCTTCGGTCGACATGCAGGAGCAGTCTTCCAATGAGCTCTCCGCAGCCATGGATCGTCTGGACTCCGGTATCCGGGAAATCGTCACCACCACCGGACGGGTCTCCGATGAGGCACAGAAGACCCGCTCTGAGGGCGAAGCCGGGAGAAAGACGCTGGATGATCTTCTCTCCCAGGTCCGTGAATCGGGAGAGGCGATGCGGGCGCTTGTCGATGTGGTGAACGGGCTCAACACCCGGAGTCAGGAGATTGGCAAGGTGGTTGAGGTCATCGACGACATCGCAAGCCAGACCAATCTCCTGGCCTTAAACGCTGCCATCGAGGCGGCCCGGGCCGGGGAGCAGGGACGAGGATTTGCCGTGGTGGCCGATGAGGTGCGGAAGCTCGCAGAGCGGACCATCCGTGCGACCAAGGAGATCGGCTCGACTATTCGGGAGACACAGAACGACACCACCCGAACGGTTACTCTGATTCATGGCACGTTAGGGAAGGTGGAAGAGAGCCAGAAGAAGGCTGAGGTTGTGGGCACGGTCTTCGAGTCCATCGTCAACCATGCCAGCGTTCTTTCCAACACGCTTTCCTCTATTGCGGGGGTTACAGAGAACCAGTCTCGAAACGTTTCCTCCGTCAAGAGGCAGTTGGAAGGGCTCGTGGGCGGGCTCAAGGATATCATGAAAAAGGTGCGCAGCTCGTTCTGATTCCGCAGTTCTGCGACGAACTTCTCTTACGGAGGTGCTATGTCTTCGGAGGTTATCTTTGATTCCCCGAACCACAAGTTCTGTTGGCTGGGTCGCGATGAAACCGGTCTCGAGGAAGGTGTCCAGACCAACCAGTACCTGATTGTCAACAATGGCCGGGGGACACTTCTGGATCCTGGAGGGTTTGGTGTGTTTTCCCGGGTAGTCGTCAACATGAGCGAATTTGTTGACCCTGAAAAGGTCGACCACATCTTCCTCTGCCATCAGGATCCCGATGTGGGGGGAGGGCTGGCGTCCTGGCTCGACATGACGCCGGCACGTGTCCATGTTTCTTCCCTCTGGATCCGTTTCCTCCTTCATTACGGGGTTACGGCCATCGACCGCATCGAAGGTATTGCTGACGGCGGAGGAACCCTCACCCTGGCCTCGGGAAACCGGATCGAGTTCATCCCTGCGCACTTTCTCCATTCTCCTGGAAATTTTCATGTCTTCGACCATGCCTCCGGCATTCTTTTCACCGGAGACATTGGCGCCGCCATCTACCCCAAAGGGGAAACCCCCCTCTATGTGGAAAACTTTGAGGACCATGTGAAGCACATGGAGGGATTTCATGTGCGCTATGTCGGAACATCAAAGGCGATCGAGTACTGGATCGGAAAGATCCGGAACCTTCCGATCAAGATGATCTGCCCCCAGCACGGGTCGATCTTCCGTGAGAAGGAGGCTCGCCAGTTCCTTGAGTGGATCTCCCGGGCCAAGGTTGGCTTCGACGCGAATATCTTCACATGAGAATCGTGGTATCTCCCGGGGGGACCGGTCTCCCCGCTTCCTACAGGAGCGACAATGAGTATCGGCAAGACTGATATCGAAAATCTCGTTCTCCAGGTTGGAACGAACCAGATGGAGCTTGTCGATTTCCGCATCTTTCAGGTGGACAAGAATAACCCCGAGAAGGTCATGGAAGGGATTTACGGGGTCAATGTCGCCAAGGTGATCGAAATCATCAAGCTTCCAGAGATTACCCCGGTTCCTAATGCCAATCCTTTTCAGGATGGTGTGATCAACCTTCGGGGAATTGTCATTCCAATTATCAACCTTGCCCGCTGGATGAGAGTGTCCGAACCCCCCGGGATCACCTCGACCCAGGTGATCGTGACCGAGTTTTCGAATATTCGACTGGGATTTCTCGTTCATCAGAGTGTGCAGATACGTCGTGTTTCCTGGAAAAGCATTGTCCCGATCAACCTTCCCTCATCGGCGGGTCACAAGGACTCCAGTGTGGTGGGAACAATCAAGCTCACCGATGGCCCCGACTCCGGCCGCGTTCTTCTTATTCTCGACTTCGAGTCGATTGTGGAGGAGATGGGGCTCTACTCGAGGCAGGAACATGACCTTGAGTCGATGCAGAAGGCGCCACCTACCGGGAAGGTCGTTCTGGTCGTCGATGACAGTGCTGTGGCCCGCAACATGCTTTCCAAGGCTCTTGATAAGGATGGGTATAAGGTGCTCTTGGGAAGAAACGGGGAAGAGGGGCTCAAGGTTCTCGGGCAGATCTGGAACAAGAATCCTGCCGATCTGGCTGCGATCATTTCAGATGTCGAGATGCCTGTGATGGATGGGTATTCTTTCGTAAAACAGATCAAGGAGCACCCTGACTGGCGGAATATTCCCATTATCATGAATTCTTCCATGAGTGGGACAGAAAACGTCCGGAAGGGGCGGGAGCTCGGGATTGACGAGTATGTGGTGAAGTTCGAGCCTCAGAAATTCCTTGAAGCCCTTAATATGGCACTGGCGAAGCATAAGAATGCGAATACTGCCGAAAAAGGTTGAGGCAACCTTTGAGAGTTGAGCCGGGGATGAGTTCCCCGGCTTTTTTTTTGCGTGGAGCGGAGGGGTGTTTGTGAAAGTATGAGGGGAGGGTTGTTCCTTCGGTTCCGGCTCTCTGGCTGTTCCGGACGAGATTGTGTCCGAAGTTGTCAGAATTTGGGAAAGTAAATGAAGGATTCGGCAAAGAGAAGGACAAAGGCAAAGATCCAGGGGAGCTGAGGTGCAAGACGGTAAAGCGTTCCCGGATCTTTGCCGTCGGAAATTTCCGGCCGTATCTCCACGAGGAGAGCTCCGAACCCTACTGCCGCCGCCAGACTTCCCGTGATGGCAAACCATGAAACCATTGCCAGGCCGCCGATATTGTGGATGGTTGCATAGAGGTTGGCGGTCATGCCCCCCTGGATGAGCAGAAACTCAAGCCGCGGGTAAAGGATCAGTCGGGCGATAAAAAGTGACGATTCATTCACGTAGGCGATCCTCCGGTCAGAACGAGGGGGTCTTGGAGTTCGCGGGCGAGTTGTCCGCAGGCCGCAAGGACGTCGGGGCCCATGGATTTTCGGACGGTGGCCGTGATGTGAAATCCAGAGAGAGTGTCCTGGAAAGCGGTGACGGCTGCTTCGGTGGGTCGCTGGAAGGGCGAGCCAGAAAAGGGGTTGAAGGGAATGAGGTTCACCTTTGAGCGGAAGGGGGACAGGAGGCGTCCCAGAGTCCGTGCCTGGGAGATACTGTCGTTTACCCCCGCCAGCAGGACATACTCGAAGGTGATCCGGTCCCGGTTGCGGAGAGGAAATCTTCGACAGGCTTCGAGGATCTCATCGATAGAGTAGATGCGCCCCACTGGCATGATTTCGCGTCGGAGCGCGTCGTCAGGGGCACAGAGGCTGATGGCAAGCCGGACTCCCGTATTGGCCTCTCCCAGAGCGTCGATGCGGGGAACGAGGCCCGATGTCGATACCGTAATGCGTCGGGGAGAGAGCCCGCCTCCATCGGGATGTGTCAGGGAGCGGATGGAGGGGATGAGTGCGTCGAGGTTGGCGAGAGGTTCCCCCATCCCCATGAAGACAATGTGGTCGATGCGAGAATCTTCAGGAGGGAGACCCTCCACGAGTCGTGAGGCCAGAAGCCATTGAGAAAGAATTTCGGATGTCGTGAGATTCCTGGAAAGCCCCATGGAGGCGGTACGGCAAAATCGACAGCCGATACCGCAGCCGGCCTGGCTGGAGAGGCAGAGTGTCCACTCGCCTTTTCGGGGGATCAGAACCGACTCGATAACCGGGCCATCTACAAGTCGGAATGCCATCTTGACAGTCCCGTCGAGGGATTGGGAGGTGGAAACAACCTCCGGAAGGGTAAGAGAGAGCGCCCCGTTGGCAAAAAGGCTTCGCACTCCTGTTGGAATGTTGGACATTTTTTGGGGATCGGTCGTGAATCGCTGATAGACCCAGTGGGCAATTTGCCGTCCCCGGTAGGAGGCTTGTCCCTTCTCCGCAAGGATGTTTCCCCATGTGACGGGAGTGTGGTCGAGGAGGTTCATGGGACAACCTGCGGGCCGCACGGGGGAGGGAGTCCATTTTTGACCCTCGGCAGGATCGTCCGTCGAACGATCGCGGTAGAGAGAATCCCGATGACGATTCCTCCCAAAACATCAAGAGGAAAATGTGCGCCCACATAGATTCGGGAGAGCCCCGTCAGGCTTGCGATGGCATAAAGGGGAAGGGCAAGGCCGGGATACAACCCTGCAAAGAGGGAGGCGGTGGAGAAGACGGTGAAGGTGTGCCCCGAGGGAAAAGAGTTGGCATAGAGGGAAGGTCCCAGGACGTGAACAGAGATCTGATGGTTGGTAATCCCGTCATGAAAAACGGACAGGGGCCGGTTGCGGTGGACAAGGTGTTTGAGCGTTGTTCCAATGATAAAGGAAATAAAGGAGGTTGACGCCCAGAGAATGAAGTCCCGGCGAAAATTTTTGCGGGCGAAGAGGGCCATGAGTAAGAGCCCCAGGGGAAAAAGGTAGAATCCGTTGCCAAGAGCGGTGGCCATCTCCATGACAGGATCAAGCCAGGATCGGGACAGGGAGGCATTGAGCCAGAGAAAGAGGTTCTGGTCCATCATTATCAGGCTTGTCATCACCTAGTCCGAGCGATCCCTGTTGAGGAGGTTCTGAAGAAGATGCTGAACCTTTTCTTTGGCCCAGAGAGACGGGTAGGAGATCCGGACAATCCCCCCGGCATCCCGGAAGCCGTGCTTGTCGGTCAGGTAGCGGGCGACTTCGAGGATCTGTTCTTTCCAGGAAGAGGAGCTTGTCCATCTCATGGCTTCAAGAAGAAGCTCCCCGAACTCTTCTTCGGTCAGATGGTCCGGATGCCAGAGATCAATCTCCCCAGTATGGTCGGAGTCTCGGCTGACAAGGGAGTAGACAGGCATGAAAGAAGGTCCTCAGGGATTGACGATGTGGAGTCGAAGGCTGATTAAGGCTATTATACACCAACGGCAAATTTCTACCAGATATCGAGGAAGGATCTTTTGGACCATACAGCGGCATTGTGTGTCATCGTTTCGGGTGTCTTGGCCGGCGCGCTCATCCTGACCCGCCTCGCTGGAAGGCTGCGGGTTCCAGATATTCTCTGGTTCATGCTCCTGGGGCTTGTCCTCGGTCCCTTCGGCTTGAACCTTGTTTCGGGAGAAAGCCTGATGGGGCAGGACCACGTCCTCTTGCTGGGGGCTGTCTTTCTCGTTCTTTACGAAGCGGGTACCGGTACACGAATTTCCCTTCTCAGGAAACACGCCATGACGGTGGGCCTCCTTGTCACGGTGGGGATTTTACTCACAACAGGAATGCTCGCTGCCAGCGCTTCGATGTTTCTCGGATACACGCTTCCCCAGGGGCTCCTTCTTGGTGCGGTCCTTTCCACGACCGACCCTGCTTCCATTCTCCCGATTCTCCGGCGTCTTCCCATTCCGCCCAAGGTTGTTGAAACCCTTGTAGCAGAGAGCGCCATCGGAGACGTTACCGGAAGCCTTCTGGCCCTCTTCCTGCTGACATGGTTCACCTCCCCGCCACCCGGAGGCCTTCTCGATATGGGAAAAAGCTTTCTCGTGTCTGTCGCCGGGGCAGTTGTTCTCGGGCTTTTCCTGGGATGGCTCTTTGTCCTTCTGACCCGCCATCCGAAGTTCGGGATCTTCCGTCGGAGCGTTCCGGTCTTTCTTGTGGCAATTTTGCTGGGTGGCTTTGGGATCTCGCTTCTCCTTCACCTCCAGACACTTCTCCTGGGCTATCTTCTGGGTGTTGCAGCGGGACAGTCCGGACGGGAAGATCGTGAAGTTCCCCAGCCAGGGGGACCCGGCCACGTCCATTCTGCAAGTCGCCAGGGAGACTTCGAGACGATGAATGATCTCCTGGTCTATCTGGCAACATTTTTTATCTTTCTTGTCATGGGGACGCTCATCCCTCATGCCGGAAGCGGGTTTTCCTGGGGAGGGACGCTCCTCTTTCTTATATCGCTTCTTCTCGTGGTCCGTCCTGCCGTTGTCTTTGTCCTCGTTCCCCTTGACAGGAGCTCCCGATTTACCCGCTATGAGATGGGTTTCATGGCAACGGTGCGGGAAACCGGCATTATGGCGGGGGCCTTGTTGGGGCTGACCCATGGAGAGATGCCTCCCTCAGCATCAATGGTCGTATTTTCGGTCGTTGTAGGGAGTATTGCGGTGGGAGCGCTTGTGGCAGCTCCGGCAGCACGATATCTGGGGCTTTCAACGACGTCGGGAAGCCAGCAAGAGGAATCTCTTTCATGAGGGGCCGCGGATTACTTTACGGGGTACTTCTGGTCCTTGCCGCCTGCGGTCTTGCCCCCTCCAACTCCCAGACTCCCCCCGAGGTCTTGGTCACGGCGCTGGGTTCGGCGACGGCGGCGGGGGTTTCCAAAGGATTCAGTATTCCGTTCGGAAGCAGCCCCGGCAATCTGTCGTCCCAGTCTCTTCCGACAGGAGATACCCTGTGGGGGGGGACCGTTGTGGATAACACCCTGATTCTTCTGTCGCGGACACCATCGGGAAGCGGCGGGGAGTTCCTTGTTTCCTCCCTACCCCTCTCCTCCCGGGGACCTGCCATCGTGACGGGAGTTTCCGGGACGCCCTATGCCCTTGCTCAGTCAGGACAGGTCATCATCGTTCTCACGGCAACCTCGGGGGCCCCCCAGGGCTGTCTTGAAACATTTTCCGTGGGGACGCTGGTTTCCCTCTCAACTGCGGGAGGAGCCATCAGTCCCCTCGGTTCCTGCCAGCCTCTCCCGGGCACCGGATCACTCTCCGGAGGTCTTCTTCTTTCCATGGCAGACGGGGTGGAGTTCCTTGCCGGGACACTCTCTGGAACGACGAGTGCCATGGATCTTCGTCTGTACCCGCTGAGTACTGTCATTGACGGAGGCTCTCTTGCCTCCCCTCAGACGACCTGGTTGACTTCCCGCTCCTATCCGGGAGGGACCCCGCTTTCAGCGGTTGCTCTCTCCTCGACCGTTCTTCTTCCTGACCCCTCTTTAGCCGCGGTAGACATCTATCAGGTCACGACCCTCTATAACAAGCAAGGGGGGACGCTGACCCCTCTGTCGACGACCTCTCTCTCTTTGGGAGGGCCCCCGACTCTTTTAATTGTTGATCCGGCGCAAAACTTTCTCATGGCCGCCTCCTCGGGAACGGTCTCTCTCTTTGGACTGGGATCTGTTTTAAACCCGCCCGGGACGCTCGGAGCCCTTGGAACGATCGCTCCTCCCGGAGGACTGAGTTTGGGGGCGCTGGCGGTCTATGCCGGAAGTTCATGACCGCATAACAGAGCGTCTCGCCCTCCCGGGCCAGGAAAAAAAGAGCCCGGGAGTCGGGGCCTTCTGCATGGAGGACCGCTAATGCACAGCGCAGGCCTCGAGGGAATTTATCTTTTCTTTGGAGGAGTCTCAGGATTTCTCTCGGGACTTTTGGGGGTCGGGGGAGGTGTGGTCCTTCTCCCGGCGCTTCTCTTTCTTCTTCCGCTTCTTTCTCCGGTTCATATCGCGCCCTTCCTCGCAACGGAAATCTCCATGATTCAGGTTGCCTTCGCCTCTCTCATCGGGGTCCTCGTGCATCGCCCGTCGGCCCATGTCCCGCTCCGGAGACTGCTCTTCTGGTCCGGGGCGGCGCTCGCTGGAGGTGCGACCGGGGCGGCCATTTCCTGGAGAGTGTCCGGGCGGAGTATTCTCTGGATCTTCCTTGTCGAAACCTTGCTTGCCCTCACGCTGCTTCTTTTTCGTCCTGCGGAGAAAAAATCGGAGGAGCAATCAAGAGGGAGAAGTCTTCCGGGAGAATTCCTGGCGCTCTTCTCCATTGGAATGTCGAGCGGGATTCTCGGAGTAGGGGGCGGCTTTCTTCTCTATCCGGTCCTGACAGTGCTTTTCGGATATCCCTCTTTCGTCGCGGTGGGGTCGAGCCTTGCTGTCATGTTCCCCATGGCGGCAACGGCGGCGCTCACAAAGGCTCTGATTTCGGGGGGCATTCCCTCTCCTACTCTGACCATCGTTGCCGGAGCGCTGGCGGGCTCCTTTCTCGGCGCCCGATTTACCCGGCGGCTGGGCGGAGTCCGGATCCGGATATTTCAGGGTGTCTTGCTGCTCCTGACGGCTGTACGGCTTATTGTCGGGCTGATCGTGGGGAACGGGGGTGGGTAGGAGACGCGGTGTCACCCTGCATTGTCTCGCGGGGGAGCCCCAAGGCTGAAAGCGGCATGTCATGGTTGATGCTGCGAGGAGGGCAGCTGAGGGAACAGTGAGGCGATACGGCTATTTTTCCGGGGGGGCGGGCAAGAGGCTCTGCTCGCTGTCTTCAGGGGCTGGAGGGTCGTCTTCTCCGATTCTGTATTCCCGCATTTTGGCATAGAGGGATTTTCGACTGATCCCCAGGATGCGGGCCGCAAGGCTTTTGTTGCCGGAGGAGTCCCGGATTGCCCGCCGGATCTGTTCCCGTTCCCCTTCCTTGAGTGTCCGGGGGGGAGGAAGGAGGGTTGGCTCTTCCGGTATTCGCTCTTTGGCCAGCGTGAGAACGGGAGCAATCATGTCGCGCTCAAGTTCGAAGATCTTGGGTTTGCCTCCGGCCCCCGATGGTCCCTGGATGTCGTATGTCACGGAGATCTCGATCATCCGATTTCTGAGCTCCCGGACATTGCCGGGCCAGGGGTAGGAGAGCAGGACCTCTTCGGCGCCTGCCGTGATGTGGATGGAGGCCTCGGGAAGCTCGATCGCCTCTCCCAGAAACCGCTTTGCCAGAAGGAGAACATCGCGTCCCCGCTCTCTGAGGGGGGGGACATCGATGGGAAAGACGTTAAGACGGTAGTAGAGATCCTCCCGGAGACGGCCCTGTTCGACAAGTCTCTGGGGGTCAACGTTGGTTGCTCCGATAATACGTGCCCGGAATGCCAGCTCTTCCGTGCCTCCCACCCGGTAGAATGTCCGATTTTCAATAACGCGCAACAGGGAAATCTGGGTTGACAGCTCCATGGTTCCGATCTCATCGAGGAAGAGGGTTCCCTTCCCGGCGGTCAGAAGCCAGCCGTCCTTGCGGTTTTGGGCGCTGGTGAAGGCTCCCTTCTCATGGCCGAAAAGCTCGGAGTTCACCAGCTCTTTGGAGATGGCCCCGGTATTGACCGCAATGAAAGGTTCCTCCCTGCGGGGGGAGAGATTATGGATTGATCGCGCGACAAGCTCTTTTCCTGTACCGGACTCACCGGTGATCAGGATCGGAATTGAGTGAGAGGCCGCCTTCCGGATCCGGTCGAGCAGAAGGCGCATGGGGGGGCTTTCTCCTGCAAGAAGAAGACCGTTTGGTGCCCCGTCGGGGGGGGCGTCCGGAACTATCAAGTCTTCAATAAGGGAGAGAAGCTTCTTTTCATCGATGGGTTTTTCGAGATAGTTGGAGGCACCGTTTCTGATTGCCTCGACCGCCGTTTCCACCGAGGCATGGGCGGTCATGATAACGACGGGGACCTGAGGGTAGAGTGTTCTCAGGGGGGGGACAAGATCATTCCCTGTGGTGTCGGGAAGCTTCAGGTCAAGGAGGATCAGGGAGCGGCGGGGGGGAAGGGGGTGGTCCTTGAGAGAGGTGAGGGCTTCCTGGCCGGTCGCCGCCTCCCGGATAAGGTACCCTTCATGAGTCAACAGTGTCTTCAGGTAAAGCCGGGTATTAGCGTGGTCGTCAACGACAAGGATGTGGGGACGCGCGCTCATTTCAGGCTTTTTTCAAGGTTGGAGAATTCCTTCAAGGTCTTTTTCACCTGGGAAAGCTTCTGGCGAAGCTCGTTGTTTTCTCTCCGGAGGGTGGCGTTTTGGCTGATTTGGTCGAGAAGGCGCTGCGACGCTTCCCTTATTTCATAGGGCGTCTTGGGGGTATCGAGCGAGGACAGAATTGTCGATCCCTCCCGGCGTCCGGCACGCCCCAGGTGAAGGTCGGCCAGGGCTTCGGCAAAGAGAAGGCGGTTGCGGAGATCCTGGGAAATTTCAGGATGGTTTGCCCGGGCTTTCAGGATGACGCGGGCGGCCTGATAGTACCCTCGGGAAAAGAGATAGGGCATCCCGCTAAAGTATTGGGCATCGTGGTGGCTCAACTCAGCGATCGCAAAGGGGGGGAGAATGATCATGGGAGGATTGCAGTCTGCGGTGTGACGCGCAAGGTGGACTTCCTGACATGCCGGAAGCAGCAGGAGAGCCAGAAGAGGGAGAAGGCTGCGTCCTGGAAAAGAGCGTAAGGACAAACCGGATCTATCCACGAGGGGCCTCCGCAAGTTCGATGGGAAGAGTGACTCGGGCACAGGTTCCCTTGGGTGTGTTCTGCCGGATTTCAATGATGCCCCCCAGGGCGAGGACAATTCCCTTTGTGACGGCCAGACCGAGTCCCAGTCCCTCTTTGGTCCGGGCATCAAAGGGGGCCACCTGGTAGAACTTGTCAAAAAGGAAGGGAATGTTTTCTGGAGGGATCCCGATTCCTGTATCGGAAATTTCGAACCGGATCCGGGTGAAGTCTCGAGAAACAAGAAGGGTTACTTCTTCCCCTTCCTGGGTAAATTTGAAGGCATTTCCCAGAAGGTTGTCGAGGATCTGGGTCAGCCGATGGGCATCACTCTGAATAAAGGGGGGAATTTCCGGATCAATGTCCATCCGGAAGAGTCGCTCCTTGTTCTTGGCAATCAGGTGATAGCGTTCCCCGATTCGTGCAAGAAAGGGGCGCAATTCAATCTCTCGGATTTCCGGGCGCATTTGACCCGCCTCGATGCGTCCGAGGTCGAGAAGCTGGTTGACCAAGGCTACCAGGTGATCGATCTCCTCCGCGACGACAGAGAGGCTTTTCTGCTGTTCTTCGTTTAGCGGGCCCAGGGTCTGTCGTTTGATCATCGCGATGAATCCCCGGATGCTGGTGAGGGGTGTCCGGAGCTCATGGGAGGCGATGGTGACGAATTCCGACTTCTTGCGGGAGAGCTCTCCCAGCTGATAGGCCATGTCATTCAGAGCCCGGGCGAGGTCGCCCATCTCGTCACGGTTGGGGAGAACAACGGGGTTGTGAAAGGAGCCCTCCGAGATTCTCCGCGTTCCTTCGATCAGGGCCATGAGGGGGGTCAGGACCATCCGGGAAAACGAGAAAAGAAGAAGAAGAACCAGAAGAGACCCGACGGCAGTCATTTCAATGCTGACGGTTGTCATCTGTTCTTCTCGGGCGGTAGTCTCGGCGATTCTCTCCTCAAGTGCTTTCTGGTAGTACTCTTTCAGAGTCCGGAGGAGGCTTGCCATATGGATGAGGAGGGGATCGGTCGAGCCGCGGCTGATGGCAATGGCCAGTGTGCGATTACCGGAGGCGAGGGCGGCTCTTTCTTTGGAAATGGATGTTTCTATAGCTTCCTCGGCCATTAACGTCCCGCCGACAAGAAATGTTGTCTTCGGGTCCGGCTGGGGCAGTGTCTTGAGAAGTGCCCGCAGGATCGGAAGCTCTGTTGTTACGGGAGAGTCAGAAGAGGATGCGATCGGGGCAAAGAGAATATAGCGTTTGTCTTCGGCGAGAATGACTCCGGCACGGTTTTCTACCTGGGAAATGAGGAGAAGCCCTGAAACCGACTGATTCTTGATGTTGAGGAAGTTCTTGTGGAGAGCGTAGAGGCTGATAATGGCATAGAGGTTCGAGGAGAGGATGATTCCCAGAAGGAGTACGGAGAAGAGAAGGATTTTTGTCTTGAGTCTAAGTCCCTGAGAATGGTTGTCCAATCCGACTCCGTGCCTTCGCCCTGGTGGTGGATCCCGCCCTTTTACAAGGAGAACGTGGCTTCATTCTAATGGAAAATGGGTGTGTTGGCCAGAAGCCCAGAAGAAAAGATGAGGTTGGGGGATCTCTTCGACGAAAAGGCGCCCCTGCTGGCATCGGTAATGCCTTCCGAGAGGGAAGGGCGATGGGCGAGACGCTCGGGAGCGAACTTAAAAGCGGTTCAGGATATAGCGCTTCGGGTTGACCGGGGTATGGTTGACCATAATCTGGTAATGAAGGTGAGGTCCGGTGGAGAGGCCGGTGTTTCCAAGGTAGCCAATGATGTCCCCTCTCTTGACCTGCTCTCCCTCATAGACTGCCACCTTTTCGAGGTGGCCATAAAGTGACGAGAGGTTGTCGGAGTGGTCGATGACAACCGTCTTTCCAAAGCCCTGATCCCACCCGGCGAGGGTGACTGTTCCGGAAGCGGTGGCCATAATCGGAGTTCCGATCGATCCGGCAATATCGATTCCAGGATGAAAGTCCCGACCAAGCCCGAAGGGGGAGGTCCGGTATCCGAAGCGGGAGGTCAGCACGCCTCTCGTGGGCCAGATGCTTGGAGTAAAGGCCCATTCGTTCTGGCGCTCTTTGATGGCATGCTTGAGATTGGCCAGCGATTCTTCCTGGTTGAGGATTCCCTGGCCCAGGTCGCCGATCTGACGATCCATCTCGGACATCAGGTCATCCATCCCCTGCTTGCCTTTCTGGATCAGGACGGAGGGAGCGACTGTCTGTGTCGGTCCGCCGAGACCCAGAACAACATTCGACCCGTTGGACTCCGCAGTATTCATGATGAGCCGAACCTTCCGCTCGAGCTTGGCCACATCGACCATCTTGGCGTGTACATCCTGAAGCTTTCGATAGACTCTGACAATCTCTTCCTTCTGGGCTCGGCTTTTATGCTGAAGGGAGATCATGCGGGCTTCTTTTTCAAAGAGGACAACGGAGAGTACAGAGAAGATGGCGACAAGGATGGCAAAGGAGATTCCGGCAAGACTTCCCCACCGGAGCCAGCGCCCGGAGATGTCGAATCGGCGGATCCGGTCCGATGGTGAGGGAACGAGAAGGACCGTGAATCTCTTGTTTTTGATGGGCTCTGTGCTTTCCATCGTTGCCTCCCCTGCCAAAACCGGTGCGGCGGATCCGATCCCCATTCGTCTTGTCTTACGGCGGGACCCACCTTTCATCTGCGATTATGGCTTAAATCAGAAAAATGTCAAGTCCCATTAGTGGACAATATAGTGTGATTGTTGTCACGGTAATTTTTAAGTCTTTTTATTTTAATGATATATTTATATTTATAAATTTAATTTGTTGTTTTTATATCTTCCCTTCATGGCCTTTTTTGAGTCGGGAAATGTTGTCCTTGTGGCGATAAAAAACCAGCAAGGCCATGAGGCAAAAAAGGAGAAGAGTGTGTTGGGGAAGGGTATTGTCGGGAAAGGGGAGAAAGTGTTGCCAAAGGATCGCTATGATCGGCATCAATGCGAAGCTTCCCAGCGATGAAAGGGATGATGTTCGTGTCGCCAGGAAGATCAGGACCCAGGGAAGGCAGACGAGGGCCCCCAGAGCGGGACTGATCCCCAGGGAGATTCCCAGGCCGGTGGCAACACCCTTTCCGCCCCGGCCCCGAAGCCAGAAAGAGAAAATATGTCCCAGAAAGACC